>CAZOCS010000272.1:0-1516 GCA_964578365.1 uncultured Candidatus Cloacimonadota bacterium | reverse complement strand
ACATTCAAATGCCGTTCTGGTCTATGGTCGTCTTTATGATCAAATGGACAATCGCCTCAGTTCCGGCCCTTATCATTTTATCTTTTCTCGTAGGCCTTGTTGTGGCGTTGATTTCAGCTCTATTTGCCGGGATAGGACTCTTGCCCGGAATAGAAGGGAGTGTGTGATTTTTTAAAAAGGGAGGCTTATGACTGATCAAGCAGAGCAGAAGGGAAGTGGTTAGTATATGGCTCATCTGGTAATTCTTTGCTGCAATCTTGCGCTGAATAACATTCTCAGCTGAGCGGCTCCAAAGGCCGGCGGATTCCTTCAGTTAAGTTGTTCTGGTCTGCTGGCACAGGTGTTTTATCCTGCATGGAACATCCCTCTAAGGCTCTTTTAGAAGCTTTTCATTGATTTTTTCTCAACTTAATACATTTTTTTCTTGTCATATTACTTCATCAAATATTAACTTACACTTGTAATACCTCACATCAGAACCAACTAATCAAAGGAGGTTGTTATGAGACTTTTCTCTTGGTATTCAATTTTTCTGGTTCTGGTAACAATCCTTTCCCTCCACCTATCAGGCTGTGCCAATCAATCCCAAAACGAATCAGCCACTGAATCGATCATAAAATCAGAAGAAAACAACCAATCAACTGTAGAGAAAGCCAACTCAATTCAGACATACAGCGATAAGAAAGGCTATTTTATCGCAATCCAACCCAGTTTATGGCAAAAAAAGGATTTTCCTGAAGAAACTATTCGTTCAAAGATCGAATTTGTTGACCCAAAAAGAAGTAATGTTACTATTCGTGTCATTGTTGCACCGACAGAGACTTCTAATTCATCATTAGAAAAGCTGTTTGCACAAGTTCAAGACAAGATCAATAATGTAATAAAACCAAACTATCCAAGCATAACATGCTCTGCAGTTATAAAAAAAGTTGCGGAACGGGACGCTGTCGTTATGAGCTGCTCAGGATCAGGCTTGGAGCAGGAAATTGTTCAGTATATCGTTAATGACTTGAACTATTCAATAGCATTAAACACAGCTTCAAAGAGTGATTTTAACAGAGCTGAGACTAAGTTCAAAAGTTTTCTTGACTCGTTCACAATACTTGAGAACGGCGATTCGTTATCTGATGCCGATAGACTTTCAGCACAGGTTGATCGATTAAAACGCCTAGCAATACTGCATGAAGAGATTGGAAAATTATCTGATGCATTAAACTATACAGATCAGGGATTATCTATTGATCCAACAAATGAGGAACTCAAAGAGATTCAGATAAGACTTTCATCAAAACCATGAAATACAGCATTTTGACATTCTCTTTATTGAAATTAATATAAATAGCAACGATGAAAGATATTGGCTTCCCTGGCGCAATCATTTTCGGCTTTATAATAGGAGCCTCTGCCCCACAGATATTATTTGATATACAAAATTACAGTCCAATGTTATTTGGTATCATTGGCTCAATAATTTGTGTAGCAGGATATGCATTTATATATGGATCTGCAGAGTATG
>CAZOCS010000271.1:0-1530 GCA_964578365.1 uncultured Candidatus Cloacimonadota bacterium | reverse complement strand
GATCAGTAAAACGTTGGTGCAACAAAAATGATCATAAGTGGTTTAGTTGGCAGAGAAATTATTACGAACATATAATTCGAAATGATAAAGATCTAATTAGCACAACAGAATATATTAGAAAGAATCCAATAAATTGGAGAAATGATGAATACAAAACATAAAAAGAATGAAATTATATTTAAATCAATAGGAATTATCCATTCACCTTTTAAAGATCGTGAAGGAATGCCGATCCAACCTATCGGAGCACAAGGAGTAAAAGGTCAAATAGAGATTTTCCCTGAATTCAAAGATGGTCTCAGAGATCTGGATGGATTTTCTCATATCATTTTACTTTTCAATTTCCACCTGTCAACCGATTATAATCTTTTGGTTAAACCGTTCATGGAAGATACAATAAGAGGTGTGTTTGCCACTCGAGCTCCACGTCGTCCTAACCAGATCGGAATGTCAATTGTCAAACTAGAAAGTGTAAAAGATAATATTCTACATATTTCTAATGTTGACATTGTGGACGGGACACCAATATTAGACATTAAGCCGTATGTGAAAAGAATTGATTGCGTTGAAAATGAAAAGATTGGCTGGCTAGAAAAGAAAGTAGATAAATTCGATAATAAAATTTCGGATGACAGGTTTAGCGGAAAATAATGGGAAGAATAAAAGTATTATCAGAAGAAGTTGCAAATAGGATCGCAGCCGGAGAAGTTGTTGAAAGACCTGTTTCTGTAGTTAAAGAGTTGGTTGAAAATTCAATAGATGCAGGATCATCACAGATAACAGTGCATATAGAAAGCGGCGGAAAGAAGTTGATTCGTGTTATTGATAACGGCAGAGGAATGAGCGAAGATGATGCTCTGCAGGCTTTTGAACGTCATTCGACCAGTAAGATAAAAACTGTAACAGATATTTTTAATATTTCAACACTTGGGTTTCGTGGAGAAGCACTTCCAAGTATTGCTTCTGTAAGTCAGTTTATTCTTATCACAAAAGAATCGGATAGTGACACTGCTTCCAGAGTTGAATTCAAAGATGGAAAGCTAACTGATTTTTCTAAAACTTCAGCAAATACAGGAACAACAATAACAGTAAGAAATTTATTTAGTAATGTTCCTGCTAGAAGGAAATTTCTAAAATCCGATCCTGTTGAATTCAAACATATACTTATCTATCTGCATTATCAGGCAATTTTATATCCTCAAATTCATTTCCGCTTTTTAGCTGATGGAAAAGAGAAGCTTAATTATCCTGCAGTTGCAGAAATGAAAGCAAGAATGTCCACTATATTTGGTAGCGATTTTCTAAAGCGAGATCTGATCGAAATTTCCGAGAAAGGACATGAAATTGAACTATCCGGTTATATAAGCGGATTAAATGAAGAGAAAGAAGGATTTGCAGATTACAGGTACCTTTTTGTGAATGGAAGGTATATTCGTGATAAAATCGTTTTACACAGCTTAAAATCGGCATATGGTCCATTCATAAAGAAACTACGCATATTCCAGCAAGGTAAAACGCCGCCTTATATAT
>CAZOCS010000270.1:0-1561 GCA_964578365.1 uncultured Candidatus Cloacimonadota bacterium | reverse complement strand
GTAACCGAAGATGTAAGAGCCTCTGTTCCTGCCGTACCATCAGCAGATCCTCATGCTGTTTATAATAATGCAGAAAGTGCAGAAGATCAGCTTCGTGCTTTTATAGCACATGATCTGGCTAGCCTATCCGGAGAAGATCTGGACGCAGCCCTAACAGCGCTTTTTACACATCCTAATATTGATGAAGAAGATGCTGATTTATTGTGGGAGAGATATATAGGCGATAATGATGATTTAAAGGTTGCAATCTTTCAATCTGATGGTGCAGCAGATATGATTTATAATGCATTAATGTTGGCATTTGAAGAGGCAAATGGTCGTCCTACAGAAAGCAGGAGAGTGGTTGATGCTGCAATGCATTGCATTCATAGGCATGAAAGAGAAATGGATTTAGATCACATAGCAGGATGGTATGAAAAGCAATTTGGGGAACCTTATAGATATGTTGATATTGATGAACTTGAAGAAGGGCCAGGTGAAGCAAATCCACAAGCTACTGTTAACACCGTTGTTAATACTGATCTACCAGCAGATGATCCATTGGCAGGTGTTGATATTTTAACAGCTGGTATTCAAGAAGCTTTTATGGTGCTTATACATAGTAGAGCCACAACAGAACAAATCAGCGCATTTTTAAATGCAAGATTGGATAAATTACTTGAAGCAGCATCAGAAATTGAAAGTGGTGTCGATGGATCTACGACAATTACAAATTTTAGTATATATTCAAGTTTGAATGGTGGCGTTAGTGTTTTGGGTGCAATTTTAATACTTGAAAATATTTCAGATGATAATATTGAAGAGATTTGGGGTGTGATGGAAAATGATGAAAAAATGCAGGCATTACAAAATAGAATTGTAGAACCAAATCTGACCAATATTATTTTTACATTAATGCAAGGTGAGCTATCACCTGACATTATAAATGCTGGCATGATGCTACTACATAACTCTAAACATGGAATAGGCGATGAGGAAAATGAATGGTATCAAAAAACAATGGGAATGTCCTGGTGGGAATTTATTGGTGAAGATGACGATGGTCTTGGCGCTTATGAAGAAGAGCTTATGGGGGGCAGTGATATACCAGATGAAGAGGCCAAAGTACCGGAAGGTAAACACATGCCAGGGCTTCTTAAATGGCCAGAAGACAAATAATAATTAGTTCAGCTTCTTCCTCACCACAAATCCCTCTTCCACACCCTCCGGTGCATCTAATATAATAGAAAATCCTTGCCCCGCACTTGCAGCATCTATTACTTTTCCATTTGCTGCATTTTTAAACTTATCCAATGTAATCGGAATAGTCTTTTTTGGTGTAATTACATCTAATTTATCACCTTTATCAAGTCTATTTCGCACCTCAAGAGTCATTTGGCCATCGCCAACTTTGCGAACAATACCTGCAAAGCAATAGTTTTCATTATAATCATTCCTTTTTAGTTAATACCTTATCTTTTTCTTGTTTCTCAATTTTCTTCTTCTCATCCTCAGGTAAAACTTCTTTTTTTTTGTTTTCTTTTTTTGGTTTTTCTTTTTTCTTCCCTTTTTTCTTCTTTTC
>CAZOCS010000269.1:0-1584 GCA_964578365.1 uncultured Candidatus Cloacimonadota bacterium | reverse complement strand
TAGTAGCACATGAGACATTTGAGCTTCACTTTGATCATCGCAGAACATTTCATTAATGATAAAATTTCCACCAGCTCGCAAAACTCTTTTCATCTCCGTTAAAATTTTATCTAAATCTGGAAGATGATGTAATGAATTAGAAATACACACTGTATCAAAAGAGCCATCATCAAATGGAAGATCAATAGCATCAGCTTTAACAAAATCTAAATTAATATCTTTAAAATGTTCTTTGATGAAATCTCCAGACCTTTGTTCAATATCGTTAGCAGTGATCTTATTAAAGCTTTTAAATTCTTTTATTATGTGAATAAAATCACCACGACCACTGCCAATATCTAGAACATCTCCACCTGCAATGGTTTTAAGCTTTTTCTCTAAGTTCTCCATTTATTAATATTTACCTAATATTTTATTAGATAAAAACAGGTTTATTTCTTCTTGCTTTTTGAGCAGTTCAAATTCCTTACTCATATTTGATATTGTAGAATTCTGAAATTCTATTTTAGAGCGGTCAAGATCTAGCAGACTAATCATTCCATGCTTATAGTGCTCCTGAGCCATTAATAAATTCTTTTCAGCAAGCTCGAGTTTATTTGCATACAACTTCTGTGTTTGTTTCATCGTTTCAAGATCAGAAAGAAGGATCTGCAAATCTATTTCATTATTCTCTTTTGTAATTTCAAGGTCGACCTCTAAAAGCTTATGATTCCTTTTGAGTTGGAGATACTGCTCTCTTGTCTCCAATAAATTAAAAATATTCAAGCTTGCATTTAAAGAGAGCGTATTACTGGTTCTCATATAGTTTTCAAAATCATAAATATCATTTGGATCGTTATGGTTTAATGAATATGACATAGAGATTGAAGGCAGAAAGTTCATCTTTTGCTGAAATAATATTATCTTACTTGTTTTTAAAGAATTCTCTTTTTGCTGAAGAGCATAATTTGTTTTAAACATAGCATCTTCTATAGTAATATCAATGTCCGGATTAGAAAGATCAAATCCTTCATCATCAATACTCAAATAGCTGAAAAGAGATTTTCGTAATTTCTTAAGACTGTTAACTGCCTCATTCACAGCTATTTCATAGTCGATCAATGATATCTTACTTTGTTGCAATTCCAGAGCAGATTTATCACCTGTTTCAAATTGTACTTGTACCTGAGTATTGATCTTTTGCTGAAGGATTAAATTCTCCTTTTGAATGTCCAAATTTTTCTGTGATTCCAGTACGGATAAATATTTAAGGAAAACAGTATAGGCAATTATTTTTTTTCTGCTTTCCAAAGAAAGATCTGCATTTTTTTTATTCAGTATCGCAGTTCTAATATCATAAAAACTCGGCTCGTTCAAACTTATATTCTTACTTAAATGGAATGATGCACTTTCTGTCCAATCTACATTTGTATCATAATTTTTGGAACTTCCGGCAGAAATACTTGTTGTAGGAAGCAATCTGATCCAACTACTTCGTAGATTGCTTTGAGCATTTAAAAAGCTTACATTTTCCTGCTTAATACTGAATGAATTTTCTAATCCAATTTCTATCAATCCATCGAGAGTATATTCCTCTGCAAAAAT
>CAZOCS010000268.1:0-1605 GCA_964578365.1 uncultured Candidatus Cloacimonadota bacterium | reverse complement strand
CAGCTGGAAAATATTTCCTACAACAATCATCATGGCCATATAACACAAACAATAAAGCTGTAACTTATGCACTTTTCCATCATCATGGAGATGCATTTACAACAGTATATTCAGAAGTTCCTCAAGATCTTACAGTTGCACATGATCCTGTACTATTAGCGGGATTTTCTTCATTTAACGTAACAGCTAATGCAGGTGCGCTTATTGCTTTATCTGTAAATGGTGAATTAATTGGTGTAGCAGAAGGAACAGGTGCTCCTGTGTCTGTAGCTATCGATCCTCAAGTTCCACCAACAGTTGTTGATCTTGTTATTACATCACAGAATTATTACAGATATGAGATTGAAGTTCCTGTTATCCCAACTGCCGGACCTTATGTGGTTTATGATTCACATATCGTCAATGATGCTTCGGGTAATGGTAATGGAATGTTAGATTATGGTGAAATTGTTACACTTGACTTCACAGTTTCTAATGTAGGAAGTGATCTGGCAAGTAATGTTGATGTGACAATTTCTACAGCAGATGCCTATGTAACAATTACAGATGCAACTGCTTATTTTGGAAATGTTGCAGCTGGTTCCACAGTAACAGTTGCTGATGCATTTGGATTAGAAGTTGCAAATGATATTCCAGATGGTCATGTAGTAAATTTTGTAGTAGAAGCTATTGGTAGTGAGCTATGGGAAAGCTATTTCTCAGATGAATTACATGCACCAATTCTTACTGCTGTAGAATTTATTATTGATGATGTAACAGGTAATAATAATGGTATAATAGATCCGGGTGAAACCGTAACTATCTATATTCCAACAAATAATGAAGGCAGCTCTGCATCTCCATCCGCTATTGGTACCCTCACATGCTCTGAACCACTCATCACAATTGTAGATGAAACATATACAATAGGTGAGATAGCCGCAGGTGGTAGTGTTCAGGCTGTTTATTCTGTAATTGCAGATTCGAATATCTCTTTAGGAACTCCAATAACTTTTGATTATGAAGTTGCTGCAGATCCATATTCAATACAAACTTATTTTACAACTATTGTTGGTTTAATAATCGAAGACTTCGAAAGTAATAACTTTCTTAGTTTTGACTGGCAATTTGGTGGAAATGCGGACTGGGTAATATCATCAGATGCTTACGAGGGATCTTACAGTGCCAAATCCGGTACTATCACTCATAACCAATCCTCTTCTATATATCTGGAAGTTAATGTTCTTGCTGCTGGTGAGCTGAGCTTCTACAAAAAAGTATCCTCAGAAGGAAGTTGGGATTACTTGCGTTTCTTTGTTGATAATACTGAAATGGATTCGTGGAGTGGTACTATCTCTTGGAGTCAAGAGACATATCAACTCTCTGCCGGAACCCACACTCTCAGATGGGAATATGATAAGGATGGTTCGGTTAGCAGTGGTTCAGATTGTGCTTGGATAGACTATATTGTCTTCCCAGCAATTGGAGTTGAGCCATCTGGTACTGTATCCGGTACAGTAACTGATATCGATACTGGTTCACCAATATCAGGAGCCGATATTGCCGGTTATGCAACTTCAGGAGCTGATGGATCATATAGTTTTGATATTACAATTGGAACTTATG
>CAZOCS010000267.1:0-1634 GCA_964578365.1 uncultured Candidatus Cloacimonadota bacterium | reverse complement strand
AGTACAAAAGAAGTCATCAGAGCTGGAATGATATCCAGCCGTGTTTTCATCCCAAGCAATTACTAGGTTATCAATACCATTATAAGTAAAAGGTGTTGTCAATGGAATTGTGATCCAATCACCAGCAGCTGGTGGAAAAGCCAGAGTACCATTGAAGACCTCTGTCATAGTGGTAGCATCGATCCAATCTGTTGTAGATGCGAACTCAGTCTGGGTTGTATGCCCCATGTAAATAACAATGGCATCGGGATCACCAAATCCAGCTGTAGATTGGTATTGATATTGTAAACCAGTTATGTCACCGGTTGTGTTGATATCGGTAACATTGTAAATTATGTTAGAATATGAGTACCCATAAAATGGTTCAATTGGAAGTGTTTCTGTTGTTAAGGTTCCAGTACCAACTTGGATGTATGTTGGTGCTACAACCGCTGTAAATTGTTCATCGACAGGCTCTACACCACCTACACCGGATGAAACAATCAGAGTACCTGTATGATCATAAACATAATACTCGTTTTCATAGGCCCAGCTTCCAGCAGTATAGTCGATATCAACAACATCACCATTGACTACACCAAAAATGAACGTTTCTGGTCCAGCGCCTGTGGCAAGCGTGATATCATCTAAAACGACTGTTCCATTTACCAGCACATCTACCATTCCACCGTTCCAGCCATCTCCGTATGAATCTACCAGATCAATAGTAAAATCAACTGAGAAAAGCATTGTGGAAAAGAGAAGTACAAATAATAAAATTATCCCCTTTTTCATAAAATCTCCTTTAAATTTTGTTTAACGGTTAAAATTCATAAATTCGATATTAGCGATTTGAAATGAGAATTCTTGAAATTCGATAGTAATTGATCAATTTGGTTTTCGAAATTAAGGTTCTTCTCTTCATCTAATATTGTTGTTTTAAAATTAGTTTCAAGAACATCATCTATAATTCCTTTTTTCATAACGTCATTTGTTATTTTCTCAGGTTAATATGTCAAATCATTTTCATACAACTAACTTAATAATAATTTTTATTTTATTGTTTACATTTAATAGTAATTTTATCTGTTATATTCTTATTTTACAGACGGTTATACTATTTCAAGTAAGATACTTAATTATTGATTCATCCTCCTATCTCTTTTAAATTCAAACTGTTATAAATGGAATAATTAAGTGTATATTGGGTTATTAAAATTTACTTTTTTATGCTCACATTATAGATAGTAGTAAAGTTCATTTTTCCAATCTATTCAGAATTTATTAATGTTCACAAGCGTTAATTCTAAATGTTATCCACAATTCCAATTGCAAATCTCTATAAAATAAATGATTGTTTTAAGATTGTTTTAAGATTGTTTTTTAATTTTCGTATCGTACAAAAAATAGCCCCGATTGCTCGGGGCTATTTATCCAATGAAGAATTACTTCATAAGAAGTGAGAAGTTGCTCCTCCGAAAATAGTCGGAGCGAAATACAACTTCGCTTTTTGAACGTAAAAAAAAGCCCCGATTGCTCAGGGCTAATTTATCCAATGAAGAGTTACTTCATAAGAAGTGAGAAGTTGCCCTTCCGATACAAATCGTCAGGGCGAATTTCTCTTACTTCATCAGAATCATTTTCGCTGAAAATAA
>CAZOCS010000266.1:0-1673 GCA_964578365.1 uncultured Candidatus Cloacimonadota bacterium | reverse complement strand
ATTAGATTCAAACATTGCCATGAGACCTGTTTGTAAAGTGAATTCAATTGTGTCGCCAATAAATCCAATATCGGAAATAAATATTCCACCAGGTGAGCCATATTGCAGAAAAGCAGCAGGATTTGTGCTGTCATTAAATTCAGTTCTTCCAACATCTGCTGAGAAATGCGCTTGATTCAGGTTGCCATTGTTGGTCATGGTACCATCAGGACGGAAAAGGTATACTTCATCCGGAGGACCAGAAGCATTTCCATCCAGAGTTGGGTCAATTCTGTAAATAATAAGCCCATCTCCTGGAATACTAGGTTCAAAAATCCCGGTTCTGCGTCGGTATTCTACCATAAAGAATTCAGTATTAGAATTAGGAGAAGGAATTTTATAGCAACTGTAGGGTGAATTAACTACCGGTTCTAAAGAATATGTTCCGGTTGTGTTTATTTCGGGAACATCATCAAACCAGAGTCCGTATTTATATTTCATCCATACGGTCATGTGTTGGGGTGGATTTGTATTTGCACACATCAAATCCCAACTGCCGGTGGGAGAGATACCGTTATTTGTATAATGATAAAGATCGGGTGCTCCCAGTGAATGGAACATCTCATGACATAATACTCCTACACCACTGCTGTTGAGACTTTGTGAAAGTTGGAAGTTATATGTCCAAACCTGTACTCCATGAATATAAACATTGTATGTATATAATACCCACATGTGAGGCCAAAGAAGCTCTGCCCATGCACCAGTTCCGCCTTTGATTATGAAACACACATTATCTACAAGTCCATCGTCATCATTATCTATATCAAGAGTTGGAGGGATCTGCGATTCTACAAATTGTATTGCTGCCTGCAGAAGTGCATGTTCCCTTTGAGCACGTTGTTGGGAAGTTTGGTACCCATTTGGATTAGTTACTACATTATATACTTCATAGTAGTTACGTGGATTGGGACTTTGATACGAAACGATAATATCTCCATTTGGTTCCGGATAGGAATATGACGTGATATCTAACTGTTCATTAGAAACTTCATCGAAATATTGAAACATAGAATTAACACCATCAGCATTAAACATGTTATTATAATGAGTAAAAGTTTCTGTAAATTCTGTTTGATCAGCAAAACGAATATAAACGACTAAGTTATTTAGCTCTCCAATAGTGGAAACTCTATTTCTTTGATCCTCAAGTATTTGATTAAATTCTTCAACTCTCTGCTCAAATCCTTCTGGTTTTGCATTTAATCTCAGTTGCAAACTTGTGGTTGCCGGATCAACTCTGCCTGCTATGTGGCTAGTAGAAATAAGCTTCTCATCCTGAAGGTCAGCATACACATAATATCCAGTTTTCGGATCTTGAATTATTGTATATCCCATTTTATCGTGTAGCCAGTTGTGGAACTCATCTCCTGAAGCAAAACAATTAAGAATCTCTCCATCAGGCTGCTTGAGGATCTGTGGCTGATCTGTGAGATATGAACCAAAAAGTGTTGTTAATGTTATTGCTAAGATCAGAATAAAAACTATTTTTTTTACTTCGAACATTCTATACTCCCGATTTCTATATTTATTTAATAATATTATGCATGTTTTATTCCCTTCTTGCAATTAATAATATAATATTTACATAATGAAATAAAAAAAGGGAACTGCATAAGCAATTCCCTTTTACT
>CAZOCS010000265.1:0-1674 GCA_964578365.1 uncultured Candidatus Cloacimonadota bacterium | reverse complement strand
AGACCAGCTAAAGAAAGTCAAGTATTTTTATATAATAGGTTATTAATCTAAAAAAGGAATTGCGAAATAGAGATTATGTATTTTCTATCATAATCCTGTTGATCATTAAGCATCTATAATTAAATTAACTTACTTTTAATGGTTTTAATTCATTATAAGCCTTAAGATGTTGCTCTCTTGAATACTCTACAAAGGGCTTACGGTCTCGTAGAACAGCAAAAATATAGTTTACTAGTTTATGCATTACAGCAATTAAACCAGATTTTTTAGGTTTGGACTTTATTTTTTCAAAATAGTATTCTGCTAAAGTAGTGATTGGATATTCTCCGTTAGATTTTTTCTTAATACTAGACAGTGCTGCCATATATAAAGCCCGCCTAAGATATCTAGAACCACGTTTTGAGATTTTCATCTGAGTACCTTTGAATTTACCAGACTCATTAACAGACGGGTCAATACCACAAAATGCTATCATCTTTCTTGGATTAGAAAAAGCGCTAGGATCTCTTAGTTCAGAAAGAATGATAGCGGCAGATAATGGTCCCAAACCTGGGATAGAGCGAATTAAAGAGATATCTTCTTTTTGCTCAGATAAAGTAATAATCTCATCATAAATTGCGGCTTGTTGTTCTTTAAGCGTCTTAATAATTGCCATATTCGATTTCAACACTAATTCAGTAGTATCAGGAGTAGAACTTAGTATTACAGAGGTTTTCGCAACATTTAATAATTTCATATATTTTTCTTCAGCCCATGAGCTACTTCGCCTAGCAACCTTTGACAGATGACTAATTAGATCCCTTTTGTTTGCATGAAGAATTTTACTTGGGGTTGAAAAATGTTCCAAAATATAAAATGACGAAGGAGAAGTGATATCGGAAAATATCCTCTCATACCCGGGTAACATTTGCTCTAAGAGACTAGTAATAATGTTATTGAACTTTGTAATCTCATCAGACAAAGAAAAATATTGTCTGCAAAGAAATTTTAAATCTTCATGTTCAGAAGAAGTACTAGAGGATTTTATTTGTCCTAAACGGTAGAGAAGAGCAATTCTCTCAGCATCTATTTTATCGTTTTTAACTTTCCTTACAGAAATATTTTTGATAGAATGACATTGTATGGGATTTACCATATGAACAATAAAATTTTCTTTAGAAAAGAAGTGGAAAGGAATTTTGGAGTAATGTCCTGTTGATTCCATAACCAATACGGACTGACAGTTATATTGGTGTTCCACTTCTTTTATTTTATTCGCAGCTAAATTCAAACTGTCTAATTGATGGTCTACCTTGAATGCCCTACCTAATTTCTTACCAAAGGGATCAATAATAGCAAAATAACTAAACTCTTTAGCAACATCAATACCAATCACAATTTCATCTTTCTGTTTATTCAAAATATAACCTCACTTTCTATTTTAAGAATGTGGATCCCATAAAACCTCTAAAGATACAACCTTGCATGTGAAATGAGAATCCTAAAAATAAGTCTCAACCAGCCAAAACATATACACTTAGAGTAATGGGTTACTGTCTCAGTTAAGGGAATCCAGCCATGATAATGACTTCCCAGTCGGCACTTTACATTTATGCCACATTATAAAAGCATTATAAATGTATGGCTGGCAGAGACTCAATAAAAAAGTGAAATAATCTAACTACATCTTACAAG
>CAZOCS010000264.1:0-1721 GCA_964578365.1 uncultured Candidatus Cloacimonadota bacterium | reverse complement strand
TATATTAAGAGATACTATTTGTGATGTGAAATAATGATTAAAAAGAGCTTCATCATGTTTATCTTTAAGCAGATTCTGGTATGTTCGCGTTGTACTATTTTTACCATAAGTTTCCTCTATTACCGGAGAATCCGGTACAACCGATTTAATTGGTTCTTTTCCACGTTCCCCGGGAATGATCTTCAGAAGAATATTCTTATTATCATTCAGCCAGCAAATGATTCCATCATCCAAAATATCATTGATAAGAAAGTCAGTATAAATTTTATATTCTCCAGTTTCCAGATCAGCAATAATAAGTTGAACTCCATTTTCTGTTTCATTTAATAAGGCAGCTCTTTTATGATCATTGGAAACTAAAATGTTTCTTATTTTTGAGCTATTTGGCAATTGGATCGGAATTCGCGTATTGTTATTCAGGTCAATGATATTAATTTTAATGATGGGATAATTTGCCAGTTGCGCATTCAATCTTTTACTAAATTTTTCTCCTGCCAGCTTTAAGGAGGGTTCGGCAAGTTGTTCTAAAGTTTGATGCAATTGATAATTTATTTCTAACCCAAAATGTTCAAATTGGATAACTTGAATATACGGATTTCTTTGTGTATCATAAATTTCTATAATATCATCCGCAGGAAGTTTATAACCATTTTTGGCATTTAGTATCATCAGTGCCCCCAATAATAATAAAGTAACAAATATTCTTTTCATTGATATTCTCCAAATATTTTTCAAATGCAAAATAACAGGGCGCATCAAGATGATACGCCCTGCAATGCATAAAATATATTAATTCCCTAAGATCCCCAACAATACACCTGCAGCAACTGCAGAGCCGATAACACCGGCAACATTAGGTGCCATGGCATGCATCAGCAGGAAATTACTGCGATCATATTTTTGACCCATCATCTGAACCACGCGAGCACTATCCGGAACAGCGCTCACACCGGATGCACCGATCATTGGATTCAACTTTTCCTTAAGGAACACGTTCATCAGTTTTGCAAATAAAACTCCGGTAGCCGTTGCTATCATAAATGAAAAAGCTCCAAGAGCAAATATTTTGATCGAGCTTGAAGTGAGAAATCCCATATTCACTCCATCCACCATTCTTACCGCTTGTGTAGAAGCTCCAACGCAAAGTCCTAGAAGTATTGTAATAATATCTATCAGGGAATTTGATGCAGTTCTAGCCAGACGCTCAGTAACACCGCTTTCTTTTAATAAGTTTCCAAAGAAAAGCATTCCCAACAGTGATGATGCGCCCGGAGCAATGAGAATTGTAACAAGCGCTCCCACAATTGGAAATAATATCTTCTCACGTTTGGTTACAAGTCGCGGAGTTTTCATGTGGATAAGTCGCTCTTTTTTTGTGGTGAGTAACTTAATAATTGGTGGTTGTATCACCGGAACCAATGCCATGTAGGAATAAGCTGCAATTGCAATAGGACCAAGTAGATGTGGAGCAAGTTTTGTAGAAAGGAATATTGAAGTTGGTCCGTCGGCTCCACCGATGATACCTATCGCGCCGGATTCCATTACATTGAATCCTAATAGAATTGAACCGATAAAAGTAGCAAAAATTCCAAACTGAGCAGCTGCACCTAGTAGAATTAATTTTGGATTTGCAATAAGAGTAGAAAAATCGGTCATTGCGCCAATTCCAAGAAAGATAAGTGGAGGATAAAGCCCGAATTTTACACCTTCATACAACTGAT
>CAZOCS010000263.1:0-1725 GCA_964578365.1 uncultured Candidatus Cloacimonadota bacterium | reverse complement strand
CCCAAACCCTGAGCAATTTCAGCGTAAATTCCGGCGGATTCTAGGCAGATTCGACGCTGTTTACGCCTTGGCAGATAGGCTAGATCTGACAGATTATCCAGCCGATCCAGTAGTTTAATTAGTATCACCCGAAAGTCGAAATGGCCGATCTGAAAGATCTTATATAAGGTCAGATTCTGACTTTCTTTATCCTTTGTTAAAGCATCAACTAGATCAAATATGGTCTTGCCAAAATGATTGAGAATTTCTTGCTCAATGTTTTTTCGATTGGATATGTTCGTGTCTTCGATTACATCGTGCAGCAATGAGGAGATAATGGTAGTCGTATCAAGGTCATATTCGATCGCTTTGATGGCGACCCTCACCGGATGGATAAAGTAGAAGTCACCATTCCTTCGAAACTGGCCTTGATGGGCTTTCTTACCAAAAAGGACTGCCTGATTGACTTTATCCAAATCGATGTGATTTGCCGTCTTGATCTTGTCGGTAAGAATCGAAAGTTGATTGCCTAAATTGGTTTCTGCAGTGGTCATAATATTCATTCTGCCACGGAGCTATACAGATCGACATCGATGAGGCGAACAAAGCTCGATTCAATCATTTTGACAGCAATGTTGCAATCCAAAAGGTTCGGATCTAAGGTGCATGATCTGATTTTATCAGAAAGTGCAAACGTTCTGGTCTGCCGGTCTTAAATGGTGCTCTACCGCTAAATGGTGAGATGCAAGCTGAAGCGTTGTGTAAAATTGGCAGGCGGTTATCTTTCTCTTTTTTGTCTGATAGTGAAACCGGGTGGTTTTTGATAACAAATTTTGGGTCTGATGATAGGACGAAATTGCGTTCAAACAAAATTGGGCGGCTAATCTCAGATAAGAAACCTCATCCGTTTTTTTAAAGCTTTCAAAATAGATCCGACTCCACTCCATCTGTTTTGATGAAACTTCCATACGAAAGTTATATTTTATTTTGGCCGGATCGCGGACCCTGTTATCCGATTGGGGCGGTTGAGTTGACGTTTGAGAATAGACAAGGGGCGATAACAGCCAGGTAAGCATCACTGTAATAAACACCGCGAGGAAAGCGGTCTTCAATGAAATCATGTTCATGATAAAACAGTGGGATTGAGATCAGAATTCTGAAATGACTCGAAATCTGTTTTTGATTTGAGAAGCCTGAGTTCGGCGTTTGAGAGTCTTATCTTGCGTTTGTATCGGAGATCTGGATTGAATAACTTGATTTGGACCTCATCGCTTTCCTCAATTATCTCGATTGTGTTTCCGGTTACTTTGGAAGTGTTATGCAAATCATTTAGAAGTGAAAGAAAGAGTTTTGCTCTCCTGAATCTTTTGTACTCCCCAATATTTCTCAGTTGGAAAAAGTGCTTATTTCTGGAGACCTTTCCATCTTGAATATGCCTCATTAATGAACCGATTTTTTCAATGTCAATTTTAGATTTATACATTGAAACTCCTGGTAATCTGCTCAATAAAGTTAAAATTCGACATATCTCGCCCGATATCTCCGGTTGGGAAATGGAGACAGTGCAATTTCAATATAGCACCGTAGTAGCAAAATATAAACAGTTGTAGCGATTCCCTTGAATTACTTTTTTTGGCTATTGGTTTTGGGGATTCAGTAATAATGAAATCAAAGCCATTCGCACCCAAACCCCGTTCTGGGCCTGTTGAAAGTAGATCATCCTGGGATCGTCATCCACATCAGGAT
>CAZOCS010000262.1:0-1727 GCA_964578365.1 uncultured Candidatus Cloacimonadota bacterium | reverse complement strand
GAGGAATGTTCATGCCGCCCATCATGGGCGCGGGTGGATTTATCAGGTTTATATCGGCCTGTACAGTTGGGATTTTCTCTTTAACTCCACGATTGTCGGCAAATTTTTCATCGCTGAAGTAGCGCATCTTTATAAACTTAAAAAATCCGCGCTTTCCTTCCTTGAGGTAAGGGTTGCGAAAACCGTGTTCTGTATGGTGAATGGGATAGGTACTACCACTGCTGGAAGACTTGTTAAATGTACATCCTGAAACAGCTGCAAAGACGAGGATGAAGCACACAATTCTATATTTCATCTATACTCTTTAGTACAGTATATTATGAGAGACCAACTTCGAAGTTTTATTCTTACATTCGCTTTCTATTGTAAATAGAATAGCACTCATTTTTTCGAAATACGATCAGAATTGTTTTCCTTCGATATTTTTTTTCAGTTGGGCAATTTCAAGGCCAAGAGAAACACATTGCTTGTTATCCATACAATCATCAGCGTCCGGAATTTCAAGAAAGTGTTTGAGTTCATGATTTTCTTTTCTAAGGTCAACGACCCAGACTTTCTTTTGGTCATCAAAGTCAACATCTACATCAATTCCGCACTCGCCAATAGCTGGATAAAGCGTAGTAATTTTCTGGCATAATTCATTTTTATCGTGCATAATTTTCCCCTCTCTTGCCTAAATGAAAGGCTCTAAATTAATTTATATCAATTTTAGTGCCTACCACTCTTCCGCTAACATATCATGGTTAGGGAAATGTCATATATAAAAGACATTATTCACGCTAGAAACTATTGTAAAGGGTGTAAATTATGACTCTTTAAGGGGTTTCCTAAAATGTCAGAATCATAAGAATGTTTACATATTCCTCTTCACTAGGATTGACTTGCACCAGTCCTCATATTGTCAATTTGCGATGGTGATACTCATTATTTTACGAAAACTGCTCTATAGAAGTCTTTTTTGATCTTCTCTATCAAGGGGCCATAATCCTCGGTTGCCGCATCATCTGTTTCACTTTCAACCAATTTCATTAAAGTGTCGCAGCACGTAATCATAAAGGCATCCTGATAAGGCAGTCTAATAATATCACCACAGACATTACATTTGTAAATGCTTAGATCTTTCGCCAAGACCATTCCTCCAGTTGAATCAATAGAATTTTCTCAAGGGCTTGAAACAAAGTCACTGTGAGCTGTCAAAAAAAGAATCTTTCATTTATTGTTGTCTTTTCTTAGTATTTACCTCCATCTGTTTCATCTTCCTTTATGAAATCATAGGACAAAAGTAAACCTCCATTATTTTTATTATCTATGGCGCGAGTTTGTTGAGTTGGTGTCTTTGGTGTGGCTGGAGTTCCCTAAATTTCACGCCATAGCGAAATTGTTTCTGCAAGTTATCTCCGCCTAAAGAGTTGTCACATGGTGTATCTGAAACAACAGATGATGTTATCTTGTCTAAGAAAAGATCTTCATTAATAAGTAAGATATCCATTTTAATGTATTCCTTCATTTTTAGGTGACAATCAACGCAAGAAAAGGAAAGACCATCAGGACTAATATCAATAACCCGTGCAATTTCAATAGGGATATCTGGGTGCAGAAGTACAGCGATTCCAGATTCGACAATCTTTCTGGAACTGTGTCGTTTTTCTGTAATTGTATCAGTGGTCATGATGCATTCCTCCACTCTTTTGAGTTTTTCTCAAAATTGGCCGGAATAGCCGTGACAA
>CAZOCS010000261.1:0-1809 GCA_964578365.1 uncultured Candidatus Cloacimonadota bacterium | reverse complement strand
TCTCTTCATTCGACGGTTCGAGCACAACTACATCATCACCTTCAGGGTTATCGGTTTTAAAATCCTTGTGTATCTGTTTAACGTTATGCTGGATCAGATTTTTGCAGACCCGTAAAATCTGGGGTGTACTACGATAATTTATATCGAGAATGAACTGTTGGGAACCAGGGAACATTGATTGAAAGTTAAGGATATTGCTAACAGATGCCCCGTTGAATCCGTACACAGATTGTGCATCATCACCCGTTATAAAGAAACTCGACGACACATACTCGGATTTTTCACGAACAAGCAAACGTAAAATTTCAAACTGAACTGGGTTGATATCCTGAAATTCATCAACCATAATACTTGTAAATCTGTCTCGGTATTTTTCACGCACATCCTTGTTTTCTTTCAGCAGATTGTATGTCTCCAACAGGAGGTCATCGAAATCAAGGAACATTTTATTCGCTTTATCATCGTCGTACGCCCGATAAATATCAGCGATCTTGATCATGGTCTTATCGCCTTCAAACAATGTCTTGAACTCAGTTGGATCGATGATGTTGTTTTTTGCCAGGGATATTTCCCGCAGAACCGTCCCTACAGTCAGATCCTTTACATTCAAACGTTTCATGATATTTTTTAAAAACACTAACTGCTTTTTACCAGACAGGATTTCAAACACCCGGCCCTCGACCTTTAAAAGATTTAGGCCAAAGGAGTGGATGGTAGACAACCGAACCCGTGATGACAGGTCCCCCAATAACGGCACCAGGCGGGAACGCATTTCTTCCGCTGCATTTCTCGTAAAAGTTACACACAGCAAATTTTCTGGCGGAATACCATATTGATTAATGAGACAACAGATACGTTCCATAAGAACGCGAGTTTTTCCACTCCCAGGTATGGCAAGAACGGACGCTATGCCTTCTTTAAATTCAGCTGCTTCCCGCTGCTTAGGATTCATTTCGCTCATGCTGCCTCCTTATCCTTTGAGAAGTTTCGGATGGTATTGATGGCCATCTTCAGGCGAAATCGTTTGGCCACCAGTTCATTGATCTGTGAATTCGTCTTATCCTCCTGAATGAGCTTGGACAGCTTTTTCCCGTAATCCTTGTGCAATTCCTGCAGAAATGTGATGACCGCTTCCGGAGAATGTCTTCGAAGCAATAGTCCAACATGCACAATTTCATAAACACGGCTTCCATCTGTTTCTACAAATGTCAAGAATGACTGGACATCATTGATTACTCGCTTGGTCATATTGACCTCCTTCCAAATAATTGTCACATGCCGACTTAAAAGAACAACCAGGGCATTTCCAGCTGGTGGTATTAGGAACGAACACCGATTTGGATATACCATCCCAAACTTGATGAACTTTAGTGATTAGCCGTGTTTCATCGACTTTTGATCTGGTTGTGTAGTATTGTTCGAACCGTTTCACTTGGGTTTTGATAAGAGTATCGAATTTTAGAAGAAATTCTCTACCATCGTATCCATTATTCTTCATGGCAATCTGATACATGGTCAACTGTTCGTTCTGATCAACCTCTTTGATGGAATATGCCCTTGCAGATGTTTTATGGTCTGTCAGAATAATAGCGCCTGCCTCATCTTCTTCGATAAGGTCAATACTGCCAATGATGGGCCATGGGATACCGGGAATGGTAAACTGGAATGCCTCTTCAATGCCTATGATTTGATAAGCATCATCCGGGAGTTTTTGATACCATACCGATAAAAGATCCTTGCCGGTCGTTAGAAGGGATTTAAAATCGTTACCGTTAGCATACTTGATATCGTCTCTATTCTCTGTAATAC
>CAZOCS010000260.1:0-1819 GCA_964578365.1 uncultured Candidatus Cloacimonadota bacterium | reverse complement strand
ATAAACTAAATTTCCTTATGAGAACTTCTACTTGTTTAATAAGTATTTAACTACATAATTTTTTTTGCCAAGCAAGATCAACAGCAGAAATAAACCTATTTTTGAAATTAACAATTATAAATCAAACTAATTTTTATTTCAACAATAACATCTTTCTTGTTTGGGTTGTAGTCTGTGTTTGCAATTTATAGAGATATATTCCTGAAGCTTGTTTTGATGCATTCCATAAATAAATATGATTTCCGGATTCAAATTTTAGGGATTCTATTATTTGCCCCTTGAAATTAAATATTGTTATGGTTCCGGTTTCATTTTCTTTTATATCGAATTGGATATTAGTTTCGGGATTGAAGGGGTTGGGATAATTTGATAGATGATATTCTATTATTTCAATTTCATTATCATTTAAATCAATTAATTGATAAAAATAAAAAGCACCCATATCTATAATAGTTCCATCAGGATCGAAAGGATAAGTTGGATCTCCAGCATCAATACATGGAGAATTTTCAGTTAAATGATAATCTCCATTTATTTGATCTACAAATAAAGGATTAGAATTAATATTGCCTGTTCCTTCCCAACTACCCTGTATATCTGAATAGGTTACTGTAACTGAACCGGAATTAATATAGATCTCTTCTGGTGAATTACTCCACAAAATGGAATTTATTAAACTCGGATTTGAATTACCAATCCAAATACCACCACCTGCATCACTAATATTATCTGATATTGTTACATTCTGTAAACTGGGACTAGAAGAAGTAGAACAATAAATCCCACCGCCATAACCACCATAACCACCATAATTGCCGGCAGAATTACCTATTATAGTCACATTTTGTAAACTGGGACTAGATTCATAGCAATAAATTCCACCACCATCACCACTAAAATAGCTTGTAGAATTACCTGATATGGTTACATTATTTAAAGTGGGACTACTGTACGAATTACAGTAAATACCACCGCCATCATCACCATAATAGCTGGTAGAATTACCAGATATAATAACATTATCTAAAGTAGGGCTACTGTACGAATTACAGTAAATACCGCCACCATTTAACTCAGAAATGTTATTCGAAATCAACGTACCTGTAATACTTGGACTAGAGCCAAAACCACAATATATTCCACCACCAGAATCATCAGCTGAATTATTCGATATTGTTACATCTACAAAAATAGGATCCGTGTATGATGCGATGTATATTCCTCCACCATAAATTTCTGCTGAATTATACGTGATAGCTACATTTTCTAATGTCATCCAATGAAAAGTGGAACCAGAGCAATAAATTCCACCTCCCTTTTCAGCAGAATTATTTGTTATAATCGAATTTATCATGTTCGGACTAGAAGAATTGCAGTAAATACCTCCACCACTATCTGCTATATTATTTATTACTTCCAGATTTTTCAGAATCGGTTCGGAACCATCTCTACAGCAAATACCTCCACCAAAATTTGCAGCATAATTATTCATTATTAATAAATTTTCTATTCTGGGTCCTGAGTTAGAACAATATATACCACCACCAGTGTTAAAGCTATATCCATTTATTATTTTAAAACCAGTTATAAATGAAGTAGAATCTTCCTCGCTTTCAAATCTAACAACGGTATCATCATTATTACCATCTATGATTGTTTGTGAAATATAGGTAGTATCTTCAGTTGTAAGAAATAAAGAAGCTACTGTAATGTTTTTCCCGTTGTAGTTAATATTTTCAATATACGTTCCGGGGTGTACAAGCACAGTGTCTGCATCTACTGCTGCATCAATACCTTCCTGTATTGTTGCTTGGTCTTC
>CAZOCS010000259.1:0-1821 GCA_964578365.1 uncultured Candidatus Cloacimonadota bacterium | reverse complement strand
CAACAATCTCTGATGGAAAACTTGCTGATATTGCACCAACAATTTTAAAGATCATATTGGTAAAAAAGTAAAACTGCGAGGATGGATTAGGAACTATCGTAAAAGCAGCAGTAAATTGCGCTTTGTTATTTTCCGTGATGCTTATGCAGATATTCAAGCTGTAGCCTTTAAGCCGGAGATGGGTGAAGAAAATTTTGAGAAAGTAAAACAGATTTCATTAGAGTCATCAGTAGAAATGATCGGGATCCCTCAAGAACATCCAAAACATGAAGGAGTTTTTGAATTTCAATTAAAGGATATAAATATTATCGGTAAATCTGAAAATTATCCGATAGGGAAGAAGGAACACGGTGCTGATTTTTTACTTACTCACCGTCATTTATGGCTCAGGTCTAAAAAGCAAACAGCAGCTCTTAAGATACGTCATACTGTGTATTATGCGATCTGTGAATATTTGAATAAAAACGATTTTTACAGATTCGATTCACCAATTCTCACACCAAATGCAAGTGAAGGTACAACCACACTTTTTGAAGTTCCTTATTTTGATATGGGATCGGCATTTCTTTCACAATCTGGTCAGCTTTATCTGGAAGCAGGAATTATGAGCTTGGGAAGAGTTTACGATTTTGGTCCTGTTTTTAGAGCTGAGAAATCTAAAACCCGTAAACACCTTACAGAATTCTGGATGATGGATGCGGAAGCTGCATTTGTTGAGCATGATGAGAATATTGAAATTCAGGAAGAACTTATTCGTTACGTGATTCGAACTGTTATCGAAAGAAATATAAAAGAGCTTGAAATACTTGAGCGTGATGTTGAAAAACTTAAGAAAGCTGATGCTCCATTTAAGAGGATGACACACCGGGAAGTTATCGATATGCTTAAAAAGAAAGGTGTAGATATTGATTATCTCGATGACTTCGGAGCTCCGGAAGAAGAGATGATAACTGAAGGGAGTGATGTTCCTGTATTTGTGGAGAGATGGCCTAAAGAGATAAAATCATTCTATATGAAACGCGATAATGAAAATCCTGAGCTTGTTTTAGGTGCAGATCTTATCGCCCCGGAAGGGTTTGGAGAGATCATAGGCGGATCACAGCGTGAAGATGATCACGACATTCTATTGAACAGGATCAAGAAAGAAGGATACGATGTGAAAGATTACCAGTGGTTCCTCGATCTGAGGAAGTTTGGTTCTGTGCCGCATAGTGGCTTTGGCATCGGACTTGAAAGGTTGATACAATGGATGAGCGGGATCCGCTATATTCGTGAAGTTATTCCTTTCCCAAGAATGATAAACCGGATTAATCCGTAGTGTCTCATAAATAGAATAATATAAAACCTTCCAGGTTAAATCTGGAAGGTTTTTTATATTTACATATCGCATAGTTTAAAGTACTAATTGTGTAATCAATTACGCAGAATAATATATTTTATACTAATCCATCAACTGTTTGAAAATAAAAAAGTTAAACAATTTGAATACCATTAACACAGACTTAAAATACATATAACTACTATGCAACATGGGATTTTTTTGGATTGGAATAACAATTGCAATTTTATAGATTGTATCAAATAGATAAAGAAACATAAATTTCTTGACTTAATTGATTTGCAACGGATGAATTTAACATGATAATTTAATTATTTTATTTATCTAATCTATTTTTGCACATTGTAAATAGCTGATTCATTTTTTTGGGGAGGAGAAAATGAAAATAACAGCAATTTTCCTAATTACTATTCTATCTGTTTTTGTATTTGCTAATGATTTTATGCAACCAGCTCAAATTGCAATTGATGAGCAACATCAAG
>CAZOCS010000258.1:0-1834 GCA_964578365.1 uncultured Candidatus Cloacimonadota bacterium | reverse complement strand
TACCTGTTTCATCTGAGTCTGCAGAGCATACATTTCCCGAAGATGTTGGAGGCATGTTATAAGTATTTGGGTATGGAGGAGAATATACAATCCATTCACCTTGACCACTATTAATAATGGAGTTCCAGTTTCCTAAACCAGCTTCGAAATCATCAAAGAAAATTTCATCCCCTGCGCCTATCATTACTGTGTTAGAAGTTGCAACGCCACCATCGCCTACAGAATTATATACTGTTACTGTATAATCATAATAATCTGCACCAGGAATTGTGTTATCTGTGTAGTATGTAACTTCACCTGTAACTTCAAAAGTTGCACCATCATTTCTTTCGATGTGGTATCCAAGAATTGCGTTATTGAAAGCACCACCGTTTAGACCGGTTGTAGGATTCACCCATGTAAGATAACCATTACCATTAGATTCTTCCAACAGCAGATCTGTAACGGCAGCAGGAACATCTTCACCAACCCAAGAACCTATCGATGCAGGGATTCCATCACCCTGGCTATTTACACCTAAAACTGAATAAGAGTAGTTTCCTGAAGCAGGAACAACATCAGTGTAGGATCCTGGTCCACCTATTGTTGGATTTGTATCTGTATAAATAAGGTCTTCACCACGATATAATTGCATTTCATTTAGTTCGGTAAGAGCACTTCCATCTATTGTTAAAGTTGGGCAAACCCAGCTTAGGTCAGCTGATAAAGCACCACCTGGATCTGGAACAATAGCAAAATCAGTTGGAGCTGCAGGAGCTCCCGGGTCACCCATAGGTACACCGGAATCGATATTATAAACAGTGTTTGTTCCCTGATCGATTGCCCAAAGATTTCCTGCGCTGTCAAGCGCTAAACCAGCACATGCATAATCTGCTCCTGGAGAAGTGAATTGCTGAATAATGGCTCCACTTGTAGGATCTACTTCATAGATGTTGTTAGCTGGAGTACTTTCGGTTACAAAAAGTGTACCTGCACCATTGTTTCCCATTGGATGCCAGGCAAGACCGGAAACACTAGCAAAAGGGAATGTTCCAAGCGTTGCACCGGTAGCATCAATATGATAAATTTCTGTGTGATTCCAACCGCCAATATAAAATTCATTAGCATCCGGATCGTATGCTAATCCACGAGCTGAAATAAAGTTCCAGGCACCAGCAATAATTTCTTCAACATTACCGGTAACTTCATCGATCTTATAAATGTTATTATCTCCACCAACATTTACAATATAAATAAAACCTGGAGAGTTTGTCATATCTCCTAAAAATGATCCCATCCAAGGGCAATTGAGAGTTGCGCCGGTTGCAGTACCATCAGTAGTATATTGATGAATGTTTGTATCACCAGCTATGGCATCGCTTAACCATAGGAATTCACCGTCATAACCTACACCCCAAGGGCTCATAGGAGGATTAAACTGAAATAGGATATCTCCAGCATCACGAGACGGGATAGAATAAGAACCGATATGTTCGGCATTTAGCGAGTTTTGTTGTTGAAATAACTTCTCTTGTTCGAGTTTGTCAATATCACTACTAAAAAGAAGCATACTAACAAAAAGAAAGCTAATAATAAAAAGGATTGTCAATTTTTTCATTTGTTTTTCTCCTCATTTAAATAATTAGTTGTTTAATCAATCAAGTTTTAAAAAACCTAAATTGCGATATTGAAATTTCAATGATAAATAACCAAACTTTCTAAATTCACATATCAATAATTCATATCAATAATTAATTACGGAGAAATTATAATTAATAATATTAGTCAGTTAGATAAAATAAGTTTCTTTTTGTCAAATCCTTTTCGTAATAATTTATACTAATTATCTTTATAG
>CAZOCS010000257.1:0-1851 GCA_964578365.1 uncultured Candidatus Cloacimonadota bacterium | reverse complement strand
GGCAATTTCAACTGCAAAAGTTTCAGGACCATATCCTTCAGTATCATCAATATCATGATATCCGAATCTCCTTCATTGTGACGAAAATAAAATAACTTTATAGATTAGAATTGAAATGCATTTTTACTGTGAATATTAAAATTTATGTACTTGACAGTTTGAGTTTACATTTAAGTTTTTATTAATAACCAAAAAAAATAGGAGGAAAAATGAAAAAAATCATTTTATTTAGTTTATTTATTTTGTCATTATTGTTATTCACAAGTTGCTTTGACACAACAGAACCAGATGAATCAGCTACGCTGATCGTTGAGAGTATCCCTACAGGAGCAACTATCTATCTAGATGGTGAACCGGCAAGAATAGTTACACCTGCAACCATCGAAATTGATCCTGGAACACACCAATTGAGATTAGAATTAACAGGTTATCAAGATTACAATGTAAGTTTTAGTGTTCAAGATGGTGATACTTATGAGATATTAGCAGTGATGGATGTTACTTTAAATACTTCACTTAGTGTTGTTAGCACACCTCCTGGAGCATCTATTTACATCGATGGTGCATATTCAAACTATTTCACTCCTGCTGTTATTACCAATCTTGTACCCGGGTATCATTATGTACGAATCTATAAACCAGGATATAATGAAATTACTTACTATATTTATATAGAAGAAAATATACCTTACTACATAGTTGAAGAACTTTTTTATCCGGTTCCACCTTATCCAGTATTTGATGTCACGTATCCTTATGATCAACAATCTTTTGAGGATAACGAAATTATAGTTGAAGGATATGTTGAACTTGATACTGGGGCTCCCTATACTGGAGATAATGCTATTATTTCAATTAATGGGATTGATTCTGAAATTTATGTTAGTTATGGATATTATTATCAAACAATTTCTATAGCAGCTGGTGAAAATGAACTTCAACTGAGAGCTAATGGACCTAACGGTGACACAGGTGTTAGTGATATTATTACTGTTTATGGTAATTTTACAGCTCCCGAAATTGAAGTTGTTCTTTGGTGGAATACTCCAACATCTGATCTTGACCTGCATGCCTGGAATCCAGTCGGAGAACACTGTTACTATGGTAACTCTATAATTTCAGATGGATATCTTGATATTGATGATACTGAAGGATATGGTCCTGAAACTTTTGCAGTTGAAATTGCCAATTCGGGTGTTTATACAATACAGGTGAACTGCTATGATCTTGATTTAGATCCATATTCAGATGCATCTATCCAGGTTTTCTTTGACGGAGTTCTACAACAAACATTCGGACCTCATCATTTCATAGTGGCTGACTATAATGGTACAGATCCTGCTGCCTGGTGGGAAGTATGTACAATTACTGTAAGTCGTGGCAGTTGTGTGATAAGCAATGATAAGCCCACTCCATTAGTGAGAGAAAAAATCGAATTAGATAAAGTTAATCTTCCAAAGAAATAGAATCTTCAAATAAGCTTGATTCGTACAACTGGCAGGTGTTAACATCTGCCAGTTTTTTTTACTCTTTATGGGGGTGCAAGAGGTTTGGCATAAAATAAAAAGCTAAAACAACAGAGTTAACTAATTTAAAGAATAAAGACTTATGAGAAAATATCCGACTAACGACAGGTTTGGCATTTATGAGAATTAATGAGAATTATTGCAACTATTTTGGCATTTTATGGGAATTTACGAAAGTTGCAGGGGTTTGGCATTTCTGAATGAATTGTTGCAGCAATTTGGCATAAACCTTAAATTGTTGCAGCAGTTTGGCATTTAATCTACATAGAAATAAAATATAAAATAATTTGATTGACATTCAGTGCTAATTAATTAATAAACAGTA
>CAZOCS010000256.1:0-1858 GCA_964578365.1 uncultured Candidatus Cloacimonadota bacterium | reverse complement strand
TGCAAAAAAGTGGTTCGGAGACAATTTTGGTATATCGATGATTAATTACGCCAATGCAATTCAGAAATTGCGATAAGCTGGTACGCTGACTGGGAGCTAAGTCCCTTGCAAGTTTCTTCCGATAGAGTGACCGGCGGAGAATACTTAAAAGGTTTGCTATCATGATAAAAGGGGAAAATGTCATAAACGCCGTTTTCAAACATTTCAATGTCTTGGTTGAATCGGATAGAGGCAACCTTGCCCTCTTGGATTAACGGCCTACTACCAAAACGCCCGGTACCCAAGTCGACGATTCTGTGTACGTGTTCAATAAGATACGGAACATAATATCTGAAAATGAAACCATATTTTTGGTTTTTAACAGAAAAATTATGTCCGGCTGGGAAACGACTTGCTATCGCTATTGATTTCCACTCATTAGACGCAAATACTGCAGCGGGCTTTAGATTTGTTAAGTCAAGAAATTCAGTGCCTATTCCGTAGTGTTGAGCTAATGCAAACGCTAAAATGATATCAAAATCAACTTGGTTTAGGTCTTCTCGTTTCTCCTCCGGGGGTTCAGAGATATAGGGAAGTACTATGCCGGAGAGCATAGGGTTCGCAACTATTGACCCAAAGAGCCATGTAACCAAACTATAGCACGTTTTAAGAGCGGCTTCACTATCAGATTTTGACTGACAGCCTCTATAACATCTCGGTACTTGGCGAGTTAGATGCTTTCCTGGACCAAATAGACCGTTCTGGCCGCGATACAGAAAATGACCATTGTCCTGCTTTTCTAGCATGTCCACCAATTCATGAATATTTTTAGATACTTTATGAATGTGTCGGTTTTTGGGCCACGGAAGTGATTTAAAAAACATGTTTTTCCAATCCCCATATGACGCAAGGAACTTTCGCAAATTTGTTCATCGCAGGAAATGGTTTAGTATGTTTACTTTTATCAGCACTTTATCTGGTCATATTCTTTAAACTGAGGTTCAGTCTCGGAGATGTCGGAAAGCCAGCCAGGGTAAGCAAGGGCTTCCGTATGGAATAACGCCAAAGGGATCCAATTTTGTGCTGATTATGGCCAACGTTCGAGACAACTTTGCAGCTGAAATAGTCAAGAAGGCGGTGGAGTTAAAAACGGCTACCGGTGTGGTAGAGCTTACTTCTTTTTCTCCTCAGCGTACTGCTTTAATGCCAATTCAAGCAGACGTCGCATGGCTTCAGATCTTGCTGGAATCCGATTCTCATAACGAAAATCATCGATTCGCTCTAAAAGGTCTTCATCCAAGGTGAGGAGTACGCGAGGTTTGTCTGTAGCCATGCACCCCCCTATAGCCCCGAATGACTGAAAAAGCAACATTCATATCTTGACACCCACTTACAATGGTGGTAAAAGTGATATCACCAAAATAATAATTATTCCATATATGATAAATATAAAGAATATGGAGAGAACCACTTATGTCTCTGCAATCCCAAGCAAAACCAAGTACCAATGTCGACAATCCTTTTGCTGTAATCGTCCAACTTCTAAATGATGGCAAACGTGAGTGGCAGAACATAAAAGACGAGATGTCCCGGATAGGTACAAATCTTGAGTGTATGAAGGAAAACCATGAGAAGCTGACTTCACGGGTGTTTCAGATAGAGGATTGGTCCCGTAGAGCTTTCACCAAGGCCACTGTCAAGACGTTTGTTGCCGTGATCAAGCGATATTACAAAGGCCATTGCCCCTGCTGCGGTGAGCAAAGAATCTTAAATGACAATGCGGTAAAAACTGCATCTTTTGAACTGGATCATTACAAAGGCCCCAACCCATCTTTGTAGATGGAAATTAAGTTTCTCCGTAAAATCAATTTCTTATCTT
>CAZOCS010000255.1:0-1860 GCA_964578365.1 uncultured Candidatus Cloacimonadota bacterium | reverse complement strand
TTATCTCGAGGTCTTTTTCTGCAATTTTAAAGCCGTCATTTGTCTCTATCATGATATTTAATCTTTCCCTGCCTTCTTCACTAATAGGTGGGTGGACTATGAGATAACAGTAAGATCTATCCGCACCACGTCCAACCCTGCCACGCAATTGATGCAGCTGACTAAGCCCAAATCTTTCGGCATGTTCAACAATCATTATGGTTGCATTCGGCACATCTATTCCCACTTCGATCACAGTAGTAGAAACCAGAATATCGAACTTCCCATTTTTGAATTGTTCCATAGTGGAGTCTTTCTCTTTTGTTTTCATTTTACCATGCAAAAGCGCTACTTTTTTGTTTGGAAAAACATGTGTGTTCAGGTTTTCAAATAGTGTTTCTGCATCGAGGAGATCTATCTTTTCTGATTCTTTGATAAGTGGACAAACAATATAAACTTGCCGTCCCATTTTTAATTGGATTTCCACTTTTTCATAAACTACAGTACTTTTATTGAAATTATAATAAGTAGTTTGTATCTCTTTCCGGTTGGGTGGAAGTTCATCGATAATGCTTACATCAAGGTCACCATAGACGGTAAGTGCAAGTGAACGGGGAATAGGTGTGGCAGAAAGATACATCAGATCAGGATTATTATTTCTATGGCTCAGCACAGCTCTTTGCTCCACACCGAAACGGTGCTGCTCATCAATTGCCACAAATCCTGCATTATTAAATTCAACATCTTTTTGTATGAGCGCATGAGTTCCAATAATTATTTCGATCTCACCATTTCTAATTTGTTCTTTGAGCTCTGTTTTGGCTTTACTCACACCACCTTTTAGAAGAGCAATTCTTATTTCAGGTTGGTTAGAAAGCAGCTTAGAAATACTATTGAAATGCTGTTCTGCCAGAATTTCTGTGGGAGTCATTAATATAGATTGAAATCCATTCTCAATGGCAAGAAGCATGGCAAAAACCGTTACAATAGTTTTTCCTGAACCCACATCACCCTGCAGTAGCCTGTTCATTTGTTTTTTGGAGGTCATGTCTTCTACGAATTCTCGTATAACTCTTTTTTGAGCACCTGTAAGTTCGAAGGGTAAAGAATTTTTAAGTTTGGTTGTGAATGTTTTTTCCAATGTGAACTTATTCCCATTCAGTTTTTTTTCATGTCCGTATTTACTGCGAGCCAGCATAAGCTGCGTGAAAAAAAGTTCCTCAAAAGCAAAACGTATTTTCTCTTGTGGAATAGAATTGGGATGCTGAGAAAAATGGATCTTTTGCATTGCCGTTTTTCTATCTGGGAAACTGAACTTCTCTGCAATATAAACCGGAAGATTTTCATAGATTTCATCAGCATAAAGTTCAAATGCCTTATAAACCAAATTCCGCATTACATTCATGCTGATCTTTTCTGTGAGTGGATAAACAGGAAGCACAGATCTTGTCTTCCAAAAATCTAGTTTCATATCCTCTTCATCCAGGATTTCTATTTGAGGATGAAGTATTTGTGGGGAACCCCTGAATTCTGAAACAACACCGCTTACCCAGATCTGCTTTCCATTCTTAAACTGATCTATGAACCAGTTACCAAAACGGAACCAGGTAAGAAATAAATAATCTTCTCCATCGGTCACTACCACATTAAGTTGCGATTTTTTGCGGGGAAGATTCCTTTTTTCTACAGATACGATGTTGCCTACGAATGAACAATTTTCTGTAAATTTAAGATCACGGATCTTAACGGCAGATCTACGATTTATGTAATCACGCGGGAAATGTTCCATTAGATCACCAATTGTATAAATATTAAGTTTATTCAGCAGTTTACTGCGGAATTCTCCCACGCCTTTTAAATATTTAATATCATTATCCAGTG
>CAZOCS010000254.1:0-1865 GCA_964578365.1 uncultured Candidatus Cloacimonadota bacterium | reverse complement strand
TACGACGGCATTCCACTAAATACATTTGGATTCCACATTGCTTGATCTTTGTGCTCTTTATTATATTCTAAGAGAACTTGTGCTGATGAACGCCATTGGATCGAATCGCTTGCAGGCGGAGCATAATTTTGAAATGCGATCTTGAAAAAAGATAAAGATAAAATTATGAATAATAAACTTATAAAGATCACATGCCTGTATTTTCCTTCCAGTATTTTCTCCAGAATCCCTATTTGTTCCACAACTTTTTGCTTATGCTTTTTTGCCATAAAAATTTCCTCAATAATTTTTTTTATTTTCCAAGTAATTTATAATATACGATTATATTACTTTCCTGAATTTTATTGTAGTTGTATTGAAGTCAAATAAAAAAGTGATTATTCTGATTTTTAATAACTATCAAACTGTTATTAAAAAAACACTCCGTCATTCTGAGAGAATCTTTCATTTTTTTTCTCAAGAAGAATCCGGAATGTTTTGCTTTATTATGTATAATATAATTCTTGCCAATTAAAAGAAGATAATTAAATTATTCACAAGTTTTTTTGAGATAAAATGAAATGAATAAATTTAAATTAATGTCAAATTATAAGCCAAGAGGCGACCAGCCACAGGCGATCTCTGCCCTGGTTGAGGGCATAGAAAATAACGAAAGATTTCAAACTTTGCTCGGTGTAACCGGCTCTGGGAAAACGTTCACTGTAGCTAACGTTATAAAAGAAGTAAACAAACCTACACTGGTAATTTCCCATAACAAAACTCTGGCAGCTCAATTATATGGTGAATTCAAACTGCTTTTCCCTGAAAATGCCGTTGAGTTCTTTATAAGTTATTACGATTATTATCAACCCGAGGCATATATACCAGGTCAGGATGTATATATAGAAAAAGATTCAGACATCAATAGTCAGATCGAAAAACTGCGTTTGCGTGCGACCATGAGTTTAATGGAGCGCAGAGATGTTATTATTGTGGCAAGTGTGTCCTGCATATACGGACTGGGAACTCCACAAAACTATCGTGATGCGCTCATCAAAATAAAAGTTGGTGACACAATTGAAAGAGATGAACTTCTTAAAAGATTAATTGAGATCCATTACGGTAGGAATGACATGGCGTTTGAACGTGGTGCTTTCCGGGTTCGGGGAGATATCGTAGACATATATCCTGCATACTTAGAAAATTCCATTCGTATAGAATTCTATGGTGATGAAATAGAAAACATATCCCGCATAAATCCTTTGAATAATAAGATTCTGGAAGAAGTTGAAGAGTATCCTATCTATCCTGCGAATCATTTTATTATTTCTAAAGATACTCTCAAAACAGCTATCGAGCAGATAAAAATAGAACTGAAAGATAGAATAGAGTATTTTGAAAAAAATAATAAGTTGTTGGAAGCACAACGGATCAATCAAAGAGTGAATTTTGATATTGAAATGCTGAATGAACTTGGTTTTTGCTCTGGTATCGAGAATTATTCACGTCATCTTACCGGCGGTAAAAAAGGAGAACCTCCATATTGTTTGTTAGATTATTTCCCAGATGATTTTCTTATGATCATAGATGAATCACATGCATCAATTCCTCAAATTCATGGGATGTTTGGCGGAGATTTCACAAGGAAGAAAAATCTAATTGATTATGGTTTTAGGCTTCCTTCTGCCTATGATAATCGTCCTCTTAAATTTGATGAATTTGAGAAGAAGATAAATCAGGTAATTTTTCTTTCTGCAACACCGGCAGATTATGAACTGGAAAAAACGGAAGGTGTTTTTGTGGAGCAGGTTATCCGACCGACCGGATTAACAGATCCGATCATCGAAATTAAACCAATAGAAACACAAGTTGATGATCTAATAAAT
>CAZOCS010000253.1:0-1882 GCA_964578365.1 uncultured Candidatus Cloacimonadota bacterium | reverse complement strand
ATTCAGAACTCGGATTGAAGTAATAAAAGAATTTTGGGACGATGCTGAAGGATTTTGCTTTGGGCATATTCGAAAAACCATCCTTGTCAGAATCATAAGCTATTTGATTATTTGCTGAACCATAGAGCGTAAACCCCGTCCTACCATATTTTTGGGCATAGAATAAATTCCCCGTTGTTCCCAACGCACTTGTCTGATCAATCATAATAGATAATTCGGGGGATTCTGATGGGGTGATCGATACTAAATTTACCAAACCTGCAATTGCTCCACCACCATATAGTGTGGAATTGCTTCCTTTAATGAGTTCCACTTGTTTCAGGTCAAGTGGTGGGATTTGCATGATGGATAATCCACCCGCAAATCCGCCATAAAGAGGAAATCCATCTTTTAGTAATTGGGTATAGCGACCATCCAATCCTTGAATACGAATGCTCAAATTTCCTGAACTCAGGGATGTTTGTTGCATCTGGACACCAGTTGTTTCACGAAGCAGCATCCCGATATTTGTTGAATTCATTGCTGCTTTCTCTCCAAGTTCCTCTCCTGTGATAACTTCAATCCTTGTTGGTATGTCAATGATGGTACGTGAAGATCGGGTTGTTGAAATCACAATCTCTTCCAATTCTTCATTACTTTCTTCCAATTCTATCTCAATTACCTTGTTGTTATCATTAGGAAAGATCAGGGTGATTTTATGCTCTTCATATCCAATAAATGAAATATCAAATACGAGATGTCCATCCTGAAGATTATCAAGTTTTGCGACCCCTTGAGCATTTGTTATTGTTCCCGCTGATGTCCCTTCAATAACAACTGTTGCACCAATTAGTGGATCACCAGACTCAACCTTTATTTCAAAGGTAATTGTGTTCTGAGCGTAAGTTAAACTTGCAGAAAGAAATGCCAACAGGATAATTGTAGTATTTCGCATGAATGATATTTCAATTTCATGCAAAACTACTCTCAAAAGGTATGCAACAGTATTGCAAATATTTATTTACAATTTTGGCATATTCCTTTCACTACAAAATTGGCACTTTGCAGATCGAATCCCTCTGGCATATCCAGATCGGGGATTGGTATGTCCTTCAGACAATGCGTTTGTCCGCACTTATTGCATAGGAAATGAATATGCAAGTCTTCAAGATTGCAAGTGCAGTCGTCATCACAAAGAGCATACTTAATTGCTCCTGTGCCATCATCCACAGTATGTATAAGGTAATTGTCCTGAAACGTTTTCAGGGTTCTGAAGATTGTTGATCGCTCAACATTGTCGAAGTGCTTCTCTATATCATATAGACTAAGTGCTTTACGATTTTCAATTAGAATATTGAGTACCAATCTACGCATGGCAGTAGGCTTGATGTTTTTTTGTTCTAATCTTTTATCTAACTGATTTTCCATGATATGAAGACCTATATTTACTGTAAACACAAACTTACAATATTGATCCAAATACAACGGAATCATGTCCTTCGTTTAGGTTTGCACTCTGGTGGAGCAGCAGGTTCAAGTGCGGATCCGGAACATCAGAAGTCACTTACGCACATTTTCTTTCCTATATACTTCAGGATTCAGTAGAGACAAATATGCAGCACCTGGCGGAAAGCAAATGCTTGATTAAGGTATTATATTAAGTCAATTTCTCTGTTCAGAACGACATAATGATACTAGATGATAAATACTATATTCTTATTTCCATAAATCCCAACGTTCTCATGAGTATTCCCATGTTCCTTTGCTGAATTTTTTGCGTCTCTTTTAGGGATATTGCGAGTGGTTTTAGTAATTTGAAAAACAGGTTCGTTTCTGTGCAGGTGTTTGATCCCCAGTGCGGACTTTTTTTGCTGAAGATTCGATTTTACGTGGATGGTACCGA
>CAZOCS010000252.1:0-1901 GCA_964578365.1 uncultured Candidatus Cloacimonadota bacterium | reverse complement strand
GCAGGAAAGCCCGAATTATATGAAAAGGGTAATTCTGTAATGTGGACTGACAAACATATTTCACAGCAGTTACTCAATGTTCATCTTGATCTGGAGGTTGATCTTTGCAGTAGAAATTCGGGAGCTATTAACAGCACTATAAAATGGCTGTTAGCAAATATTGAAAACAAACCACTTAACATTTTAGATCTGGGCTGTGGCCCGGGATTGTATTCAGTGAAGCTGGCTCAAAAAGGCCATAATGTAACAGGAGTTGATTTCTCAGCTAATTCAATTGAATATGCAAGAAAAGAGTCTGAAAGTAAAAAACTCAATATTACATATTTGAATGAAAACTATCTGGATCTGGAATTGGAAGAAGATAGCTTCGACCTTGTCATTCTTATTTTCACCGATTTCGGACCACTGTTGCCGACAGAAAGAGAACAACTGCTTAATATTATCAGAAAGCTTTTAAAACCGGGAGGTATCTTTATCTTCGATGTATTAAATGACAAGAACATTGAAGGTATGGCCAGTCCGAAGAGCTGGGAAGTCGCAGAGCAGGGATTCTGGAAGAACAAACCATATCTTGCACTTTCAGAATCATTCATTTACAAGAAGAATAAGGTAATCCTATACCAGCATATGGTAATGGATGAAGTAGAGGATCTAAACATCTACAGATTCTGGACACATTATTTTTCAAATAAAGATTTAACAAAGATCCTCCATGAGTACAAATTCCAGGATTTGACATTTCATAATGATGTTCTTCCGGAAGGAGACTTCTGGAATGGTGAAAAAGTAACTTTTTGCAGGGCAGTAAAGGGTGAAGATTGGACAGCAAGAAAGAGACTCATCAAGCAATAAAATCGAATCACTCCAAATTCCTTTACTGAAAAATGATTTGATTAAGCGATTATAAATTATGCGATTATGCTACCTTTCGACAAGCTCAAGACAGGCGTAACGATTTACAGTGCAGCTAACTACGTGTGTAAAATCGAGTATCGTCTAATCGCGTAATCCATAATCGGCAATCAAAAAAGGCGTTTTGAATCCCAAACGCCTTTTTTGCCGCTCCCCTAACTTGTTGAATATCGAAACAATTTACGGGTTTTTGAAGGAGTTGGATGTGATTGGGACTTTTTGTAATTAAATTTATCAATCCAAAGTTTATTAACATACCCTTTTAATAAAGTATTTTGCAAAAATCTTAAATAAGATGTATCTTTGTTTATGAAAACAATATGAAATGAAAAACTTCAAAGCCGGTAAATATATTGATCAAGGGACTTATAAAAGTTTCCAGGCTGATTTAATAAATCGTGAATGGACAATTGATAATATGGAATTGTTAAGCCTTTTGGGTAGGGCAGACAGGCAGTTGGGACGATTAGACATGTATTCAGAATATGTTCCAAATATTGACTTGTTCATAAGTATGCATATTGCCAAAGAAGCTACAAAATCAAGTATGATAGAAGGCACCAGAACAAGTATTGAGGATGTGTTAAGAGATAAAGAAGATATTATAGAAGAAAAAAGAAATGACTGGGAGGAAGTTCAGAATTATATTGCAGCTTTAAATTCTGCAATAGAAAGATTGAAAGATTTGCCCATTTCTTCAAGATTGATAAAAGAGACACACAAGATATTGTTGACAGGTGTTAGAGGAAAGCATAAAATACCAGGTGAGTTCAGAAACAGTCAGAATTGGATTGGAGGAGCTACCTTAAGTGATGCGACTTTTATTCCTCCAACTTTCGACACTGTAAAAGACTATATGAGCGATATTGAAAAATTTGCTAATAACACCAGGTTTTATTTTCCTGATTTACTTAAAATTGCATTTATACATTATCACTTTGAAAACCAATATCAGATAGACAGCTTCCCAATAAATTATCCGAATTGTA
>CAZOCS010000251.1:0-1957 GCA_964578365.1 uncultured Candidatus Cloacimonadota bacterium | reverse complement strand
TTTGGTCAATATCATACAGTAACCACTCAGATGTAGCTCCTCCACCTCCTGGTGCCAACCAAGTTGCATAACCAGCATCATCTACAAAGAGATCTGTTGGTGGATCTTGTGTAGTAGCTCCACCTACGGTGAATTCAACATGAGCTTCAGGCTCAACACCACCATCACCGGAAGATACTACAAGAGCAGCAGTTTCATCATAAACATAATAAGCACACTCATATGCCCAGCCACCTGCTACAAAGTCCAGTTCAACCAGGTCACCATCATTAACATCAAAGGCGAAAGTATCAGGACCTGAACCAACACAAGTAATGTCATCGAGTACAACTACACCTGCAACAGTTACGTCCATATATCCACCATTCCAGCCATCACCAAAATCGTCAGTAAGGTCAATAGTATAAGTAACAGTAGTAGCATCACCTGTAATATCAAGTTCGTAAGTACCACTATCACCACCATAACCATCTACTACGATGTAATAAGTGTTACCACCGGTAAACATAAGTCCAGGAGTATTAACTTGATTTAATTCAGAAATATAACCCGGACATTCATCATCGTTACAAGCGTATGGAGCTCCGGGAGTTACTGAATTTTCGTAGATATAAAGCTTAGTGTCATAATCTGAAGCTGGACCACAAAGTGAAATGAAAACATTCACTACATCTCCTGCCGGTGTAAAAGAATACACTACATCTGGTGAAGTACTGCCAGTATATGGGCATTCTTCATCATAATCATTTGTATATCCGGCAGTAGTGCCAATATCATTATAGGGTAGAGACCCAATAACGGTCGCATCAGCAACAGTATCTCCACCTTGCCTTGGTGTTGGATAGTTAGCAGGATCATACTGAATTGGTGCGCCTTTCTCCGCAAAAACCCAACTCACTGCGAACATCAATACTAATATAAAAATTATCCCCTTTTTCATAAAATCTCCTTAATAATTTGGTTAACGATTAAAATTCATAAATTCGATATTAACGATTTGAAATGAAAATTCTTGAATTCGATAGTAATTGGTCAATTTGATTTTCGATATTAGCGTTCTCCTTTTCATCTAATATACTTCTTTTTAAAATTAGCCGTAAGAACATTATCAATAATTCCTTTATCCATAACGTCATTTGTTGTTTTTTTAGCTGAATCTGTCAAATCTTTTTCTATTAAAATTCTTTATTACTTTATTTTCAGAATTTCTTTTATTGCATAGAAATAAAATGATGAATATTTTCTTATCTTCTTTAATATCAAGTAATTACGTCATTAAGGTTTGAATTTCGAATTATCCATATGCTTCCCTATCTCTTTTAACTTCAAGACTTTATAAAACACATTTATTGCCCACTATTTTACGGTTATTTTGAAAAATTTCTACATGATAATTATTAAATTTATTTATTAGGATCTATCAATTTCAAATGCTGATCTTTCCAACCCTCTATACCTTCAAACATATGATAGATCTTCTTAAACCCCATTCCGCTCATTAATTCTACTGCTTTCTTACTTCGAATTCCTGACTTGCAATAAACCAAATATATTTTTTGTTTATCCATTAATTTTATCATTTTCTTAAAATTTGAATCATAATAATTTAAATTTATTGCATCTTCTATACAGCCGTTATTATATTCAATTTCATTTCGAACATCAAGAATTAACAGCTCATTATTTTCCTGATAATTCTTCACCATTTCTGCTGCCATTTCAATTCGAATATCATTGACCAAGTATTTGGATGAGCTTTCTTCTGGTAGGTCTACTTTCCCAATTATCGTGTAGTAGATAACGCTTTGATGTGGATCATTTGAGATAATTGTTAGCTTAGATGAAATATTATTTCTTTCAATCGTAGGTTTAATGCTTATTTGGAATGTTCCTTTTCCCCCCGGGGTTTAAATGAAAAAAGCAATCGTTTTGATAACATTGTTATTGATCTGGGTTT
>CAZOCS010000250.1:0-1968 GCA_964578365.1 uncultured Candidatus Cloacimonadota bacterium | reverse complement strand
TGATAGAATATCTTTATTTTTTAACATAGTATTGAAATCATCTTCGGATCTATACTTTAATTTTAACTCAACCAGTTCATGTTCAATATCATCTTCAGAAATTTTAATTTTAGATTTTTTTGCAGAACTAAGTAATAGGTATCCATCAATGAGTTGTTCTATTGCTCTTTTCCTTGCCTCATTATTAGGTTCTCCAAGTTGCATATGCTTAAGCACTTCCGCTAATTCTGCTCTATATTCCTGAAATTCAATTTCGTAATCATTTACTTTTGCAACGATCATTGTTTCTCCTGTAATATTATCATTATATCTTTAAAGACATTTGAAAAGCTAATGCTTTTACTATCCAATGTCAAATCAAAATAGATTTTTCTGTACCATGTAAGCTGTCGTTTTGCAAAATTACGAGTATTTTGCTTAATTTTATCAACACAATCACCAAGTTCTTTTTTGCCATCTAAGTATGGGAAGAGTTCCTTATAACCAACCGTGTTCATACCTGGATCTGTTCGTTTGTATCCACTTGCAACGAGTCCATTCATTTCATTCAACAATCCATTATCTATCATCTTGTCTACACGGTTATTTATTCTGTTGTATAGTATATTTCGGTTTTCAGTTATCATTATATTTACAGTTTGGAATTTCCTCCGTTCACTTTTGTCTTCTTTCCACAATTGTGTAATTGTTTTTCCTGTGGTTTCAAAGATCTCTAAAGCACGAATAATTCGATTTGCGTCATTTTCGTTTATACGCTTGGCAGAATCCGGATCGATAAGCTTAAGTTTATTATAAAAGAATTCTGTACCCTTCTCTTCTGCTGCTTTACGCAGTCTTTGTCTTATATCATTAGGAATTGGCGGAGCTTTGAATATTCCTTCCAAAAGGGCTTTAATATAAAATCCGGTACCTCCGCAAATAATTGGTATTTTATTTTGTGATGATATTTCTTTAATTGATCTATATGCATCTACTGCAAATGTTCCTGCGTTATATTCTTCATCCGGTTCTACAAGGTCAATTAAGTGATGCTTAATTCTTTTTTGGTCTTCAAGAGAAGGTTTAGCAGTTCCGATATTCAAATGTTTATAAACTTGTCTGGAATCTGCAGAGATAATTGAAGATTCCAGTTTTTCTGCAATTTGCATGGCAAGTCTGCTCTTCCCTACAGCAGTTGCTCCTTGTATGATGACTAGTGGAATTCTTTTATTTTGCGTCTGGGTCATGTTGTTCGTTTGAATTTTTTTTCAAAATCAGGCATTGTCATCTTGATGATGAGCGGTCTGCCATGGGGACAGAAATAAGGAACTTCACATGCAAATAGATCGTTAATAAGTGCTAACATCTCTTTTCTGTTCATTTTTCTGCCGGCTTTAATAGCAGCTTTACAAGCAACAGATTTTGATAAACTATCCCTAAAATCTTCGGTCTGTTCAAATTCATCTTCTAATTGTTTAATAATATCAATAAATATATCTCCACCATCCCAATCTTCAAGTTCAATTGGAATTTCATCAATTACAATGGAATCACCACTAAAAGTTTTTATAGAAAAACCAATATTATTAAATACTTCAATATTTTCCGAGATCAATTCTGGGATTGTATTACTTAAGTGCGGTGGTAGATCTATCACTATAGGAAATAATAATTTCTGTGTTTGGGCTGGAGCTCCATGAATTCTGTGTAGTATCTTTTCATATATTATTCGCTCGTGTGCAGCATGCTGGTCGATGATCATTAATCCTTCTTCTACCTGCACAAAAATGTAGCTTTGATGTAATTGCCACGGGTTTATTACATCTTCCTCAGGCCGGAGGAACATATCAATTTTATTATCTGTAACATTCTTTTCGATCTGAATATCATCGGTTGTCTTTTTACGAAACAGATCAGGTTGATAGATCTCTTTAAGTTAGAGATTTCCTTGAAGGTGAAAGACGTTATACTTCATTGGAAAGAACATTC
>CAZOCS010000249.1:0-1969 GCA_964578365.1 uncultured Candidatus Cloacimonadota bacterium | reverse complement strand
GTGGGGAAAAACTCACCGCTCAGTTTTCTGATCTAGCAGATCAGGCTAATGGTTCAGTAATGGTTAAATATGGTGGGACAACTGTCTTTGCGACGGCTGTTATGGCGAAACATGAAAAAGAAGGATTGGGTTGGTTTCCTCTCTCTGTTGGTTATGAAGAAAAGTTTTATGCTGCAGGAAGAATCTTAGGGGGGAGATTTATAAGACGTGAAGGTAGGCCTTCTGACGACGCTGTTTTAACTGGTCGTATGATAGACCGTACAATAAGGCCATTATTTAACAATAAAATGCGTAACGACATACAAGTTGTTGTTACTCCTTTCTCTATTGATGGAAAAAATGATCCAGATATTCCTGCTGTAATAGCGGCTTCTTTGGCGTTGAGTACATCTGATATACCTTGGGATGGTCCAGTTGGCGCTGTTCGTATTGGATATAACAAAGAAGATAAGAAGTTTACAGTGAACCCAACTTATGAAGAAAGAGAGAGTGAATCCTTGGATACTATAATCTGTGGAAAGGATAGTTCAATAAATATGATTGAGGTTATTGCTAAAGAAGTTCCAGAAGAAATTGTTGGGGAGGGATTTGAAATGGCTGTTACCGAGATAGATAAAATAGTTAAATTTCAAAAAGAAATAGTTGAAGAAATTGGTAAAGAAAAAGTCGTACCTGTAATAAAAGAAAATCCTGCAGGAATGGAAGATTTGTTTAAAAAAGAAATGCATAGCCAGTTGAAGGAATTACTTTATTCTTTACATGATAAAAGTGTACTAAATGATCTTAAATCACATTGGATAAAAATCTTTTTGGAACAATTTGATGAAGAATTTGTTGGTTGCGCTGAAGATTACTATGAAGACAAGATAGATGAGATAGTTCATTCTAATGTTTTAGAAGAAGATCGAAGGCCAGATGGTAGAAAACTTGATGAGGTTAGATCGATTCATGCTGATGTTGGTATTGTGCCAATGGTTCATGGTTCCGGTGTGTTTTTTAGAGGAGGAACCCATATGTTCTCTGTTGTAACATTGGGAGGACCAAAGGATGGGCAATTAATAGAAGGTATGGAAACACAGATGGATAAGAGATTTATGCATCATTATAATTTCCCTCCATTTTCCGTTGGAGAGGTTGGAAGAATGGGAAGTCCAGGAAGAAGAGAGATAGGTCATGGTTCGTTAGCGGAGAAAGCTTTGTCCGCTGTAATTCCAGAGAAAGAAGATTTCCCTTATACAATTAGAGTTGTATCTGAATCAATGGCATCAAATGGTTCAACATCACAAGGTGCTATCTGTGGTAGTACTTTAGCACTGATGGATGCCGGTGTTCCTATTAAGAATCCTGTTGCAGGTATTGCTATTGGTTTGATTACAGGAAAGGGTGGAGAATATAAACTCTTAACTGATATTCAAGGACCAGAAGATCACCATGGTGATATGGACTTTAAATGTGCTGGAACAAAAGATGGTGTTACTGCTATTCAGATGGATGTGAAGGTTGATGGTGTTCAGCCAAGTGTATTAAAAGAAGCCTTAGTTAGCGCTAAAAAAGCTAGAGAAACAATACTGAGCGAGATGATGAAAGGTATTTCAGAGCCTCGTAAAGAGCTTTCAGAGAATGCGCCTTGTATTCTTACAATCAATATAAACCCAGATAAGATTAAGGATGTTATTGGTCCTGGTGGAAAAATGATAAATAGTATTATTGAACAATCAGGTGCTTCGATTGATATTGAGCAAACCGGTGAAGTTTACATAACTGGTAGTCAGGAAGAAGCTAAAAAAGCCAAAGAAATCGTGGAAGAAATTATTCATGAGTTTGAAGCTGGTGAAATAGTAGAGGGACCGGTTACTAGGTTATTTGATTTCGGTGCTATGGTTGCTATAAGTTCTACACAAGAAGGACTTGTGCATATTTCTGAATTAGCACCAACTAGAGTTGATAAGGTTACTGATATTGTGAAAGA
>CAZOCS010000248.1:0-1985 GCA_964578365.1 uncultured Candidatus Cloacimonadota bacterium | reverse complement strand
ATGGATTCTGCCCTGTCTCTGAGCAGCACTATAGGCGCTGGTGCCAATTTTGTCTATCACGCCTGCGGAGTTTTATCTTCGTATATGGCAATGAGTCCAGAGAAATTTCTAATAGATGAAGAGCTCTGCGCGATGTTGCGCCGTAAAAATAAAGCCATTGAAATAACAGAGGAAAGAATCGCGCTTGAATCCATAAAAAGAGTTGGTGTCGGCGGTCAGTATCTAACAGATCCCCTAACGGCAAGAGAATTCAGAAATGAATATTATATGCCAACCTTGATTCAAAGAGACAGCTATGATGTCTGGCAAGAAAACGGTTCGAAAACAATACAGAATGTTGCTGAGCAAAAGCTGTCTGAAAGTTTAAATCAATATCGGAAACCCGAGTTAGATAATATTTATCTGAGACAATTGCAAGAATATGTGAACCGATGATTTCTGCAATTACAAAAGGAGACATGTAGAATGTTCGATATCGATCCCAAGGCACTTGAACAAGAATTTTTATTTGAAAAAGAAGGGCGTTGGTGGAATTGCCGCAACAATCTTTTGCCATCGGTTACCAAGGATTTCAATCTACCCAAATCGGTTATATTGAAAGACGAAACCATCCGAGAGGGAGCAGTAGTTCCAGGGAGAAAGCCTCTGGCCGATATTGATTTGGTAAATGTGGCGTTGGCAATGGATGAAGCTGGCATGACCGAAATGGAGGTGGGATTTACTGCAGCGGTAGATGAGCACCGCAACTTGGCTAAGTTGCTTAAAAAAGAGGGTGTGAAAATGAAGCAAAGCGCCCATACAAGGGGTTGGGCTGCAGATTGGAAAGCAGAGATCGACGGTGTTATCGAAGCTGGAGCCGACATCGTAAATCTAGTTTGTATTGGTGCTGTTGAAACTGAAAAGTTTGCTTATCCCCATATTAAAAGAAAAGAAGATTTCGGAGATTTATATGCCAGTCAAATCGAATACATTAAACAACAAGGTGGATATGCATCGTTCATCACCAGCACAAACAACACCAGATTGGATCTGATCACTCAATTCCATAAACAGATAGGCGCAGCTGGTGTTGATCGGGTTTATTTTGCTGACAGCTTCGGTTCAGCCATTCCAGAAACCGTTAAATTCATGGTGTATGGTCTGAGAGATATTATCGGGGCAGACACTGAAGTGGCCGTGCATGTACACAATGACTTCGGATTGGCTACTGCCAATGCAATTGCAGCGGTAACTGCCGGGGCCAGGGTGGTTGATGTTTCAATCAACGGTTTGGGAGACAGAGGTGGTATGCCTTCATTGGACCATGTGGCTGCAACCCTTGAAACCCTATATGGGGTTCCCACCGGAATCAAGCTGGATCGACTCAAGCCACTTTCCAAAATGGTAGCGGATTTGTGGGGATTCCCGATAGAGCCCCATCGGGCAGTGATCGGTGAAAATATGTATCGCCATGAAACTGACATGCATATTGCAGCACTATTATCCGGCATGTGGTACGCCTACAATGTTATCAAACCCGAAACTTTAGGAGCTGAATCGAGCCTTGAATTTGGTCCTAACGCTTTAGCAAAAGGTGAAACCAGTGCGGTTGGGACTCTAATTAAGTTGCTAGGTTTTCATGCGGACGATAATGAATTTGAACAAATTCTGGACCTTATCAGGGAGGATATAAGGAACAGTAATGAAGGTTACGCAACTCAGGAGCAGGTTGCTGAACGCATAAAGCAGGTTCTCGATTCATAAAGGAGAAAATGCAATGTCAGTATTGATTACAGGCGGAAATGGCCACGTATCTTCATGGATCGCCTATCTGCTAGCAAAAAACGGTCGAGAGGTGATTAGTTTTGATGCCAACCCAATACCACCACCGATATTGGATTCGGTGAAGGATGAAATCCAATTTGTTAAAGGTGATGTGCTTGATTTTGCCCTTCTAACCGATTTGGTGAACCGACATCGGAGTTCTCTGGAGGGAATAATACACA
>CAZOCS010000247.1:0-1987 GCA_964578365.1 uncultured Candidatus Cloacimonadota bacterium | reverse complement strand
ATCTATATTTAGCGTTTCTTACAATAATGATCACGAATTCAAAGGTTATCTGTCCATTGAAGCCCAAGAATATATTTTTCTGCCAGTTTTTTCCATCAACAGTCCAAGAAATTTCGATACAATATTCATTGATAATCTATTCCGAGAAGATAGTTTAAATTCTGATAAAAACGGATGTGAGCGCGAAAAGATAATATCGTCAATATATTTTTCAACATCTAAACATGAGTTATAAGATGGAGTAATTAGATCCATTTTTTCTTGCATACCTTTCGTTAATATATTTTCATCAAAAAACATTGGTAGAGAGTTTAGATCAATACTAACATCGCCTTGATATGCTAATCCTTTACATAAACCTGCAACCGCGACTAAAAAATCGCTATCATCTGCCATAAAACTGGCCCATCCGTTTAGAAGTTGTTCAACAAATTTTTTGTCATGCTTATGAGCATGCACAAAAGCTTTTCGATAAATATCGCGATACCATTGTTCATAGTCGTGAAGGCCCATAATATCTTGATAAAGTACACTTCTTATTTCTGTATTATTCTGTAACTCATCCAGAACTGCAGTTTCTGGACGAATAGTTTCTTCATGAGGAAAATATTTCAATGCAATCTCAAACAATTCTGTACGGTACAGGTGAGGCCCACCATGTCTTGGAAAATTAAAAAACTTATCCAATAATCTTCCATTAAACTTAAAAACCATTTTGTCTTCTGTTTCAGCCAAAGAAATTAAAGTCTTTATGGAGTTTTTTGTTAACAATATGTCAGCATCAACTGCCAAAGTCCATGGTAAATCTTTTTCTAGTCCGATACAAAAAGTACGGCGAACAGTCTCAGAAAATGGAATCTCGTTTATCACAAAAGTATTTTGATTTGGCACTTGTTCCTCAACAAGTTTTCTACATAACTGAGTTGTCCGTTCTCCCACCGACCGAATAATCACAGTTACATCCGTTTGATATGAATTCATGTTATTTTCCATTCATCGAAAAACACTCACTAAGTTATCCGAACCACTTCAATAATCGAAGAATGAAAGGTGGATGACCAAACGCATTACTCCCCACATCCGAGGAAGGCAAAAATTGGCTTGGTAAGCACTCTATCCACTTTTCGGATTTACAACTAGCGATAAAAAATAAGTACACCGCAGAATAATAGTAGTTCGAGGCATTCTCATAGATAACATCAAATCCATTATTTATAAATAAGCTTCTTACACCTTGAGGTGTGAAACGCCAATAATCATCAAAGGAAGGAGTAACATGCGTTGGTTGCAAAAAAGGCAAGACAAGAATTACAATGTCCCGTGATAAAAGACAAAGATTTGAAAAGGCTATTTCTACCTCAAAAATATGTTCCAATGTAGTGTGGTTAAATACCACATCATATTGATTATGATATTCAGGTGATAACGGAACTGTTAAATCAAGAAAAATCTCCCCGTTTATTCCTGTTAGCCCTCTTTCTCCATAATAGTTTGAGATGGTGTAAGATGACGCGTTGGAAAAGTATGTTCTATAGATATTTCCCTCCTTATCCATATCCTTCCATCCACTAATATTTATTACATCACCAGTCATGACACCTGCAACCTTTTTTAGCTCATTATTCGACCACTTTCGTACCAATCTATAGATTCGATGTCTGTTATGGCTTGTCAATCCAGAATATACTGGAAATAAATCACGAAATTTGTTTCCAATTTTATGTAACATTGCTTTCAACTTCATTTTGTAACTCCCCTAAACCTGGTGTCTATTCATCTTTTTTTCTATCCAGTGGAATATCATAAACCCATGCAAATCGACGATCATAAATCACTATTTCTTTAGTCCCATCTCTGTCAATATCTGCGCAACACACCTGATATCCATATCCAAAATTATTAGCCCTATGCCGTGGCAAGATCGATTCTGGCTTTTTTGCTGATAGAGTAAAAGGAAAAGTGAGTACAACTTCTCCTTTTCCATTTA
>CAZOCS010000246.1:0-2012 GCA_964578365.1 uncultured Candidatus Cloacimonadota bacterium | reverse complement strand
CATTTTCCAGATCTACATCCAACATGATCGTTTCATTATATTCAGGGATATTATTATTATCATCATGAACCTCAAATGAGCTTAATGTTAAAAATGGTCCAGCCAAAGGAGCAACTTGAACTTGCTCCACAACGGGTTGATATTGCGGCTTTGTAACAACGATATCTGCCATTCCAGCATTTAAAATTGGATCTATAATAATATCACTTGTACCGTCTTCATCGATAAGTCCGGTTCCATGCAAAATTCCTTCAAAAGAAATAGCCACATAAGAACCAGGTTCCGCGGTTACTTCAAACGTATCTAAACCAAGAGGTAAAATGTTCATATAACTTACGGTATTTACATATCCCTGGGTGTTATACATCACAACAGAAGCATCACCAAGTACATTATAAGCCTGCCAGTAATATTCAACTAAGCTACCTCCCTCAGTTACAGCAAGATTACCGATCATCATAAGTCCGCCAAGTGAAACATAATCTGTTATCCAGGCTGCATCATAAACGCCCCAAGTAGTGTCTTCAATAAGCGGTACTTGACCATTTCCCACATAAGGGAATGTTCCAACAGACCAGAAAACATCTTCATCCCAATATGAAGAAGGAGCGGAGCCAATATATCCTACAGCACCACCATCTGCTTTTCTCATCCAGGTTTCGCCAAAACACTCCGGATAACCAAAATCTGCAGCAAGACAGCAATTCCCAATAGCCACAGGATATTTATTGATATTAGTAAATGAATTTACTTGCCCCTGGTTGAGTGATGGCCCTGACCAAGAAGTCTGACCTCCATGAGCTGTATAATTGATAAAACCGATGCCGTCATTTACTGTGTCATAACATCCGCCATAAGTAGTTAGATAAAGATTTATATCGCTATAACCATGTGCAGTGTTGTAGTAATATTCTGTTCCATAAAGAACTGTAGGTTGACCATGTGTAGGATTATGACTACCATCAATTCCTGCAATAAGTGTTACATTATCAAGGTAAGTAGGATCGGCAAATTCATATCTCTCATAATACAAAATTTTATTTAATTGAGCATTAAGTTGTGTGTCATTTGTAGCGGAAAGACGGCTGTAATAGATGTCCGGAAAGTAATCACCATCAACCGAGCCATAATAAAGATCTGTCACCTTATTAGATTGTGAACCGTTTGCAGATGCCGGAATTTGACCTGTATCTCCAACTATCAAAATAAAGCTTGGCACCATATCTTGATTATATTCGGCCTGGATCCAACTTTGAATTGTAGCTGGTGTAGTAAGATCATAGTTCTCTACAACGGTGATACCTTTTTTTGTTTTCCACTCAATATACTCTTGTAAAAGAGCGTTACCTTCAAACATATCATCAGCAATTAATAACATTTTGATTGGATAAGTTGTCAGATCCGGATGATCTTCATAATCGCGACTATTGAGAATGTTATGATAAATTGCCTCAAAATATGGTGAGTAAGTTGATATACGTTTCTGTTCCGTTAAAGATTTGTTACTACCTTCAAAAGTTACCTCTACTTCAATATTATTATAAACTTCGATAGTTCCTCTTGCTGCATCATAATTGATAGGATTTACAGATAAGCGTGCTAGACGAACTCCTCGCATAACGCCTAAGATCTCAATATTTACAAGTTTAGTACGATTTAATTGCATGTACATTTCTTCATTATAAACAAATTCTACATCCTCCGGATTTTGACTTTTAGAAAGTGGAGGTTGTACCGGTAATATCAAATTTGTGATACCGTATTCACTCAGTTGAAATTCCGAAACATTATAATTCGAAGCAATAACAGAAACTTCAGCACCAAATGGAATTTCGATCAATTCATTTGCAGATGGCAGTTTTGGTGCACCAATTTCTAAAGTAGAATAAGTACCGGGAATGATCAACTCACTAAAAACACCTTCTGTAGTTTCAACTTCAAAAGAATTAATCCCCTCAAAATTAAACAACAATACTATATTTACCTCTCTTCTTATATTTCCAAAAAAAAAG
>CAZOCS010000245.1:0-2056 GCA_964578365.1 uncultured Candidatus Cloacimonadota bacterium | reverse complement strand
TTTTACAAATTGATGAAGAGCAACCATTCCACCAATTATCACGTTATCATGAACATGAATATGACCGGCAAAATTAACTGCGTTTGCAATAATTAGATTGTTGCCGAGAATACAATTATGAGCAACATGAGAATAGGCCATAAATAGGCAGTTATCACCTATTTGAGTAGGTTCATCCATTGTTGCAGATTTATTCATTGTACAAAATTCTCTGAATGTATTGTTATTTCCAATTATCAATTGTGTAGGTTCGCCTTTGTATTTCAAATCCTGACAATCTGTTCCGATAACTGCTGAATGAAAGAATTTATTCCCATCACCAATTGTTGTATGTCCGTCAATAATAACGCTGGAAACCAGCTCATTATTATTACCCATTTTCACATTTTCATGAACGATACAAAATGGACCAATAATACAGTTCTCACCAATTTGTGCTTTTGGATCTACAATTGCAGTCGGATGGATTTTAGTCATACTTTTTCTCAACCTCGATCTTAATCTTGACCTTGACCTTCTCTACTTCTTCATCACTTTTGCCAGGAAGTCACCTTCACAAACTTTTGTACTGCCTACATAAGTATCACCATGCATTTTAGCAAGTCCCCGTTTCATAGAGATCACCTTTAGCTCAAAACGCAATGTATCACCAGGACTAACAGGTTTGCGAAATTTTACATTATTTATTGAAGCAAAATAAGCAACGTATTCTTCGGGATCATCAAGAGCATTAAGCAGCATTATTCCACCAGTTTGTGCCATTGCTTCCACAATTAGCACTCCCGGCATTACAGGATGTCCCGGAAAATGTCCGTTAAAGAATGGTTCATTGATAGTCACATTCTTCAAACCAACAATACGCTCTCCGGCTTCAAATTCAATTATTTTATCGATCAACAAGAAAGGATATCTATGAGGAAGAATTTTCTGGATAGCATTAATATCAAAAACAACTTCCGAGGATTTCTTCTTTTGATAGATCTTTTGTAATTCCTGTTTTTTATGAAGTTTGCGAAGTTTCTTTACCAGCTCTACATTAGTTTTATGACCCGATCTGGCAGCCAGAAAATGTCCTTTTATTGGAACTCCTAAAAGTGCGATATCACCAATGAGATCAACAACTTTATGGCGCACAAATTCATTGTAATAGCGCAGGGGTGTATGATTCAATAATCCATCGGAGCCAACATGAATATCCTCATGATAATTGAATATTTCTCTCAATCGTTTAATCTCTTCTTTTGGTGTATCTGGATTTGCAACAACCAAAGCGTTTTCTAAAGATCCACCTTTTATTAGCCCGGCTTCTTTAAGCATAATAATTTCATGAAGGAAACAAAATGTTCTGGCAGAAGCAAAATCTTCCTCGAAATCTTCAAGAGACTGCATTGTAGTATATTGTGTACCCAACGCTTTCTGCTGGTAATCAACCATGAAAGTTACTTTAAGGTCTTCTGAAGGCATAATAACAATGTCCACATTATCTGCAGGAGCAGAAAAAGAAAGTGGCTTCTCAATCTCTAAATATTCTCGTTCAGCATTTTGTTCTACAATTCCAACTTTTTTCAGAAGTTCCAAATAGATAATTGCACTACCGTCAGCAACCGGTACTTCAGGTCCGTCCACTTCGATGCGGATGTTATCAATATTAAGTCCCTTAACAGCAGCGAGAACATGCTCGATAGTGGCAACGGTTGCCTTCCCAACCCCAATTGTTGTTCCTCTGGAAATATCTATCACATGATCAATATCAGCAGGGATTTCCGGGTTGCCTTCCATGTCGGTCCGAATAAAAATAATTCCATCATCCTGCCCAGCTGGTTTGAACGTTAATGTAGATACTTGACCGGAATGAAGTCCGACTCCATTATAACTGATAGTACCCTTTATGGTCTTCTTAAATTCTTTCATTCTTTATCCTTAGTTTTCTTACGTTTTCTATATTCTTTCACAATTTCCGGTAAATATTTTTCGGAAACCATTATTCTTTTTTGAAGTCCTCCTTCGGTAGCAGGTGTACCGAAATACTTTGCACCTTTTGGAATGTCATTAGTTA
>CAZOCS010000244.1:0-2069 GCA_964578365.1 uncultured Candidatus Cloacimonadota bacterium | reverse complement strand
ATTGAATCTCCTCGAGCAGAGCTACGAGGAATCATCGATCCATTGTTTATTTTAATTGTGCTCGCTTACCTACGCAGCAGAGCTGCGGGGAATGCGCGAGCGGGATTCAAATTCGATGCTGTTCGATTATTTCGAAATGATTATAATGGCTACCTTATGTAGAAAAAAGATGCCTCGATTTGGGGCACCTTCCATACTTGAATAGGTCGAATATCCTCTAGTAAAATACCCAACCGAAAATGATTGCAGTTCCATACCCCTGTCCTGTCGGACTATTGCCCGGGTCGTCTTCTGCCGCAGTATATATTATGGCGATCTCCCAGCCTCTGGCTCCTTCGAAACAACCTGTGCTCTGATCACCATAATAGCTTCCATTGCGGCGAAAGGTTATATTTCCTTCTTCATCATAATGAAAGTGTAGATTTTCGGCCTCTAAATATAGAGTACCCTTGTCCAGTTCATAAAATCCTTGTCCGTAACCCGCATAGTCGGGTACGCAGAACACAGGAACGTATTCAGAATAAACAGGTCTGCAGAACCATTTACCTTCTGCATAGGTGATACCAGTTACACCTCCCGGACCGCTCGGACAGGCTCCCGTCGGGGTTCCATCCATGTTATAACATGGGATCATCTCTCCTGTGACGCATGAGCTCACAGGATAGAATTGCAGGTGGTATCCCAGTTTCATCAATACCGGATGCCATCTGCCACGCCAACTGCGTGAAGATTTTAATGCTGGTTCAGAGAGTAATGCCTCACCGGGTCCCTGATTGAACAGGGCTATGTCCTCCTCGGACATAAACGAGGCAATCTCTTCAGGGATCTCAGGAATTGTGAATTCTTCGTCCTGATCTTTGATTTCCTGATCGGTTGCAAGATCCCTTTTTTCGCATGAGATTACAAATACACCCATCAGTAGGAAAGCAAGTAAAAACCTAAATGTTTTCATGATAATAAAGGTTAGATGAATAAATATCGTTTCACCTAACCAAATTATAATCAGTTCAATTTTGGCGCTTTGGTATGCGTCTCAAAGAGTTTTCTCTCTGCCTCCTTACTCAGATAATCTCATTTTTTACACTCCCGTGGATTTGAACCATACGTTTCAGTGAATAACCTGCTGAAATGGGATAGATTTCTGAAACCACTGGCGAATGCCGCTTCTGACACATTGCTCTCTGTTTCCTCAAGCAATTTCTTTGCGTTTTGCAGACGCATGGTCCGGATGCAATCATAGACAGACTTATCGGTAAGTGCCTGAAATTTCCGGTATAGCTGTGCCCGGCTCATGCCTGCCGAAATACAGATTCTGCTATACCAAAAGATTCGTTATGAAGATTTGCTCCAATGGTATCTAAAACCTTTCTGATAAATGAATCTTCATCATTCCCTGATTTTAACTTGGCTAACATTTCATAGCCTGGCATTGAATACCTCTCCTGAAGACTTTTTCTTAAGCTGATTAATTTCTGTACTCTTATTTTTAACTCCTCCTCAGCAAAAGGTTTGGACAGGTAAACATCGGCACCTAGGTCTAATCCTTCAAGTCTGGAGGGTAAATCTGCTTTCGCCGTGAGAATAATGATAGGAATGTGACTGGTTCTGAAATCCTCTTTCAGATGTTTAACAAGAGTGTAGCCATCCATTACCGGCATCATCACATCGGTTATTATCACATCCGGAATCGTTTCAGTGGCTTTATTAAGTCCATCTCGCCCGTTTAAAGCAACCATGATACTGTAGTCAGAGGCAAGAAAAGATTGGACATAGGAGATCACATCCCTGTTATCTTCAACAATTAATAAGAGAGGCAGACTCTTCTCTTCATCCATTCTTGTTTCAGGAACAATACCTGGTGACTGTAAACTCATTTTTTCACCAGAATCACCTTCCCTGAAGATGAGATCCTCTGTTTTGATTTTGGATGCATTTTTTGTAACCGGTAATTGAATTATAAATCTTGTACCTTTATTCACTTTGCTTTCGACCTGAATATCTCCACCGAGAAGATTCACTAGTTCCCTTGTAATAGTTAGGCCTATTCCAGTACCTGGCTGGTTTCCATC
>CAZOCS010000243.1:0-2090 GCA_964578365.1 uncultured Candidatus Cloacimonadota bacterium | reverse complement strand
GGCCGAACCTCTTAAGTTCCTTACTCTGGCTGTTGCTTCCATTACTATCATCTCCCTTTTACTTTAATCTTTACTTCTTGTTTTATGACCACGGTATATACGAGTGGGAGCAAATTCCCCTAATTTGTGTCCAACCATATTTTCTGTAATATATACGGGTATAAATTTACGACCATTATGGACAGCAAATGTATGTTCAACAAATTTTGGTAAAACGGTTGATCTTCTAGACCATGTTTTAATAACTTCCTTTTTACCTGATTCATTTAATACATCTACTTTCTTCTCGAGATGTGTATCTACAAAGGGTCCTTTTTTAATTGATCGAGACATATTTCTTCCTTCTATTTTTTCTTTTTAGACTTAATAATATACTTATCAGAGTACTTACGTTTCTTACGAGTATGACCACCTTTGGCCAATACACCCCATGGTGACACAGGATGTCCGCCACCAGATGTTTTCGCTTCACCACCACCCATTGGATGGTCAACTGGATTCATTGCAACACCACGAACAGTCGGGCGAATGCCTTTCCAGCGATTACGTCCTGCTTTTCCAATAATAATTGAATCGTGTTCTGTGTTTCCAACCTGCCCGATAGTAGCATAACATTCTTTCCTTATAAGGTGAATGTCATTTGATGGCATTTTCACATGAACATATCCACCATCTTTAGCCACAACTTGAGCAAAAGATCCTGCACTTCGTGCTATCTGTCCACCTTTACCCTCTTTGAACTCAACATTATGAACAACTGTTCCAAGTGGAATTCTATCAAGCGGAAGGGCGTTTCCAACATTTATCGGAGCTTTAGGTCCTGAAATTATTTGATCTCCTACCTTAATACCTAATGGAGCAAGAATATATCTTTTCTCTCCATCAACATAGAAGAGTAAAGCGATTCTAGCGCTTCTATTAGGATCGTATTCGATAGCTGCAACTTTTGCAGGAATTTCATGTTTGTTTCTTCTAAAGTCGATGATTCTATAATGTTTTTTATGACCGCCACCACGATGACGACAAGTAATTCGACCATGATGATTTCTTCCAGCTTTTTGTGAAAGAGGTTTGATCAGAGATTTTTCTGGTTTTGTTTTTGTGATCTCTTCGAAAGTAAAACCAGTTTTAAATCTCATCGTTGGAGTAATTGGTCTATATTTTTTTATTCCCATTCTAAATCTCCCTATGCCTCAAACTCGGCAATTGAATCGCCTTCTTTAAGTTTGACTATAGCCTTTTTCCAATCTGCACGTTTTCCGGAATATCTTCCCATTCGTTTAACTTTACCACGTTGACAAATCGTATTCACTCTTATCACATCTACATTGAAAATGTTTTCAATTGCTTTAGCGATCTCGATCTTATTTGCATTAACGCTAACCCTAAATGTATAGCTGTTCGTAGAGTTCTGAATTGAAGAAGTTTTTTCTGTTATCATTGGGGCAATAACTATTTCTCTTGCTTGTTTCATTTTGCAAATACCTCCTTCATTTTATCTAAAGCAGCTTCAGTAAGAATAAGACAGTTACAATGAAGCACTTCATAAGGATAAACACAATCTGCTCTATCCATAGTTACATAAGGAATATTAGAAAAAGATTTGATTACGTTCACATCACTTCCATCAATAAGAATAAGCTTTCTGCTTTTTTCTGGAGTGATCTTAGCAAGTAATTCTTTAGCAGCTTTTGTGTTCGGCTCTTTGAAGTCGAGTGAATCAACTAAAATTATTTGTTTTTCATTAGCTCTTTGTGTAAGAGCAAGTTTAAGAGCTAATCTTTTCTTTTTCTTAGGTATTTTCTTATACCAATCTTTAGGTTTAGGACCAAAAGCAACACCACCACCAACTCGTAGTGGAGTTCTTAAGTTACCAGGTCTTGCATTACCTGTTCCCTTTTGTTTATACAATTTTTTACCGCTGCCCTTTGCTTCAGCACGGGTTTGGGTAGAAGAATTCCCTTTTCTTTGATTGCCGAGATATGTCTTAATAACTTCATAAATTAAAGCTTTAGGATTTTTAGATTCCACAGCAAAAAGGGATTTAGGAAGTGTCTTAGTTCCTGTTTCTTCGCCTTTCATTGAATATT
>CAZOCS010000242.1:0-2104 GCA_964578365.1 uncultured Candidatus Cloacimonadota bacterium | reverse complement strand
CAATCAGTAACCAAAGGTAGTAATATTTGATTACCTTATTTGAATTTATTTTTGTTAATTTTGAAGTAATATTTAAAATATAGCAAGTACCTATTTGAAAAATCTATGAATGAATTGCTGATCTCCCTTGAAGAACATAATCCACTTGATGTATATGGTGTAAATGATGCTCATCTAAATATATTAAAACAACTATTTCCAAAGCTGAAAATTATTGCCCGAGGAGAAGTGTTAAAAGTTATTGGTGAGCAAAATGAAATACAGGATTTTGAAAAAAAATTCAGATTATTGCTTCATAACCTGGAGCGTTTTAATAAAATAACTGAAAGTGACATCCATCAAATAATGGAAAACGGGAATAATGGGCCGGATAAGACAGAAGAAAAAGGCAAAGACATTCTTGTTCATGGCAGGGATGGATTACTCATTAAAGCCCGGACACCTAATCAGCGGAAACTTGTAAAAAGCTGTAAGAAAAACGATCTCCTTTTTGCAATTGGTCCGGCAGGAACAGGAAAAACATATACTGCTGTTGCATTAGCTGTAAAGGCGTTAAAAGAAAAAGAAGTGAAACGCATTATACTGACTCGTCCTGCAGTGGAAGCAGGAGAAAACCTTGGCTTCCTTCCCGGTGATCTCAAAGACAAGCTGGATCCCTATCTCCAACCACTCTATGATGCATTGCGCGATATGTTGCCGACACAAAAGCTCTTATCATACCTTGAAGATGGTACAATTGAAGTTGCTCCACTCGCTTTTATGCGAGGCAGAACACTTGATAATGTTTTCGCAATCCTTGACGAAGCCCAGAATGCTACCATTCCTCAATTAAAAATGTTCTTAACCCGGATGGGGCGCTCGGCAAAATTCATTGTCACTGGAGATATCACACAAATCGACCTGCCTCCCAAACAAAGCTCCGGACTTGTTCACTCCGTCGAAATTCTGAAAGGAACACCTGGTATTGATTTTATCTTTTTGGATGACAGGGATATCATTAGGCATAAGCTTGTGACGGTTGTTATTAATGCGTATAATAAAAAGAAAGAATTGTAGATAGTATTGGACGACAATCGTCCAATACAATCTGAAATTACATCTTCAATTTTAACTATCTTTGCAATCAAAAATATTGAGCATGATGAATAGTCTAACCAAAACAGATTTTAAATTTCCAAAGCAAAAAAGCGTATATAAAGGCAAAGTACGCGATGTATATAATATCAATGATGAATTATTGATAATGGTCGTTTCTGACCGCATTTCGGCATTCGATGTGGTTCTGCCGAAAGGCATTCCTTACAAAGGGCAGGTACTTAACCAGATAGCTGCGAAGTTTCTTGATGCCACCAGCGACATTGTTCCTAACTGGAAACTAAATGTACCAGATCCTATGGTAACAATTGGTAAGTTCTGCGATCCTTATCCTGTTGAAATGATCATCAGAGGATTTCTTACAGGAAGTTCATGGAGAACATATAAGAAAGGAGCTACTGATATTTGTGGAGTGCCTATACCTGCTGGCATGAAAGAACATCAACGCTTTCCAGAACCAATAGTAACTCCTACTACCAAGGCCACAGAAGGTCATGACGAAGATATTTCTGTTGAGGAAATTATCAATTCAGGACTGGTTCCTGCAAAAGAATATTATGCGTTGGATGAATATACACGTGGACTTTTTAATCGTGGATCAGAGATAGCTGATGAAAAAGGGTTGATACTTGTTGACACTAAATATGAGTTCGGTAAGATAGGCGATCAGATCTATCTTATTGATGAGATCCATACTCCTGATTCATCCAGGTATTTCTACAAAAATGGCTATGAAGAACGATTTGCAAAAGGAGAAAACCAGAAACAACTTTCAAAGGAATTTGTAAGAGAATGGCTGATGGAACAAGGCTTCCAGGGACAGGCCGGACAGGAAATGCCATTTATGCCTGATGAGTTTGTACAGTCTGTTTCAGACAGATATATAGAACTTTATGAAAATATTACAGGAGATAAGTTTGAAAAATACGATATCTCACATGTTCTTGAAAGAGTGGAGTATAATATTCACGAATTTCTCAAACAATATTTTTCATAGAAATAAAAGTTG
>CAZOCS010000241.1:0-2150 GCA_964578365.1 uncultured Candidatus Cloacimonadota bacterium | reverse complement strand
CAAAATACACCTGAACTATTTACATAAGTAGCTAATCCACCTGCAATACTTCCACCAATGAATCCAGGAAGATCAGACGCATCATGTGTTACTCCTGTAAGTGTTTGAGAAGCGATATCAAATTGGTGTATCTCGGCTCCACTACCGATCTGTTTGAAATTCCAGATATAAGGACCGCCGGCTGTCCATGGATCGTAAGCTGTACCATAAGATGAATCTGAAATACCAGCTATATTACCATAGATCTGTGATCCATCCATGGCAATTGCACCAAATTCAGCCCAGTTCCCTACCCAGAAGCCACCATTACCACCATCCAATCCAGGATCATAGGCAATATGACGTACTCCAGTTACTCCGGCACAAGATACAGGAATTGTACCAATAAGAGATTCATTTGCAAGGTCCATAATATAGATTGTCATACTAGCAGGACTTCCATAAAAATATGTACCATCATAAGCCATGTCTCTAATATTTGAAACTCCGCCAATTGAAAAATCTGCTAGATAGGTTCCATCCATCTCATAACGAGAGAATACACCTGCATTCCAAGTTGTAGTGTAAATATTCACATTATCTGTCTCAGTTCCTGGCATAGAAACTGCAGATGTATTGAAAGTAAAAAGAATATCCCACATTTCTCTGTTTTGAGATGCTGCACCAGTAATATTTGCTGTAGGTGATAATTCATAAGCTGGTGCTTGTATTTTGTTGGCAAACAGACCAACAAATACTGTTAAAGTTAATAAAATCAATAATAACTTTTTCATTTTTTCTCCTCAATTAAATGTTTAATAAATTTACTTTTCAAAAAACTCTAAATTATGATAGTAAAATTTCAATAATAAATAACCATAACTTCGAAATATTATTTTCATTAAAAAATTCCTAACTGATTTCTTTTTGAAAGCCTATAATTATTTGTCAAATTGTTTTAATAGTAAAATGCAAGAAATTACCTTATGATATTATTAATTCTCCCATGAATACTAAACATAATGGGCTTCTTCTTTTAATTATAGGAAAAGCGAAATATTTATATTTGCTATGTCTCTTAATGCATCAATAATCTTAATTTTAAGTAGAACTAGAGATAATAATATTTATTTCATAAGAAAATAAAAAAGTCCTGCAACTCTCGCTGAAGGACTAATTATAACAAATAAAAAAGTTGCCCCCAACCAATACTCGGTCGGGGCTAAATTCCCTTATTTCATAAGGATCATTTTCTTTGAAGATGTATAGGTACTAATGCTACCCATTGAAACCATCTTATAGAAATATACACCACTTGATACAGACTTATTTGTATTATCTGTACCATTCCAGATCGCTGTATGGTCACCTGTCTCTTTAACTTCATTTACAAGTGTCTTAACTAGCTGACCCTTTAAGTTGTAAACTTCTATTGTTACATTACCTGCATCTTGGATAGAATATGCAATATTTGTAACAGGATTGAATGGATTTGGATAGTTACCTTTTAGCATTGTTGTTGCTTCAATGATATCATCACCATCAGTAACAAGTGAGAAATCTACACCTGTTGTTGCATTACCTTCTGTTACAACAATATCGGTGATCGTTTGTGTATCATAACCATCAAGTGAAGCTGTAACATCATAAGTACCGGGTTGTATTTCGAGAGAATATGTTCCGTCTGCTGCTGGATTAGTTGTATATCCTCCAGCTTCAACTACAACATCTTCTACATTGCCAGCACCGTCGGCAATCTCTACTGTACCTTCAATGAATCCAGGATCTACAGGTTCTCCCTCACCATAGATACCAACGTTATCAATTGTCCACCACCAGTCCCAACCAGGCTGTACTGAATGGAAACGAACATTAACACTTGAATGACCGGCAACAAATGCTGTGATATCGATAATCTCATGAGTAGCTGTTACATCTACACCAGCAAATGTTAAAACATTATCCCATGTTGTACCATCAGTTGTAACATCTACATAACAATAATCATCAGTACTAATAGCATTGAAATCATTATCAAACTGAATATTAACTGTTGTATAGTCAGTAAGATCTAAAGTTGTCACAAGCTCTATAGTACAATCTGTAGTAGTACCACTACCTGTTTCATCTGAGTCTGCAGAGCATACATTTCCCGAAGATGTTGGAGGCAT
>CAZOCS010000240.1:1441-2195 GCA_964578365.1 uncultured Candidatus Cloacimonadota bacterium | reverse complement strand
AGAAGTTACTACTTTTAGGTGACGAAGCTATTGGTCAAGGTGCTCTGGATGCAGGATTATCGGGTGCCTACGGTTATCCGGGAACTCCTTCTACGGAGATCATTGAATACATTCAACGAAATCCGGAAGCTAAGGAGAGAGGAGTTCACAGAACCTGGTCTGCAAACGAAAAAACTGCATTAGAATCTGCCCTTGGAATGTCATATGCTGGTAAAAGAACGATAATTACTATGAAGCATGTGGGTCTTAATGTAGCTGCAGATGCTTATATGAACTCCGCACTAACAGGTGCAAATGGTGGAGTTATAGTGGCAGTTGCAGATGATCCTTCGATGCATTCATCCCAAAATGAGCAAGATTCACGATTTTTTGCAAAATTTGCTTTAATGCCGGCCCTGGAACCATCAGATCAGCAGGAAGCATATGATATGCCTAAGCTTGCTTATGAAATTTCCGAGAAGTATCATTTACCTGTTATGTTACGTTTAACTACAAGACTTGCTCATTCCAGAGCGGGTGTTGTAAGAAGTAATGTTTTAGAAGAAAATAAAATGCATTTACCTGAGGTAAAAGATCAGTTTATGCTGCTTCCTTCCTTTGCCAGAAAAAAATACAAACATTTATTAAAGATTCAAAAAGACCTGGAAAAGGAATCAGAAAATTCACCTTTTAACAAATATTTCGAAGGTTCCGATAAAAGCATGGGTATTATAGCCTGCGGTTTAGCATATAACTATTTAATGGAGAATTATAA
>CAZOCS010000240.1:0-1431 GCA_964578365.1 uncultured Candidatus Cloacimonadota bacterium | reverse complement strand
TAATTATCCAATATTAAAGATTGGTCAATATCCACTTCCTAGAAAACAAGTTGAAAGAATCTTAGATGAATGTGATGAAATTCTTATACTGGAAGAAGGAATGCCGCTTGTAGAAGAAATGCTGAAAGGATTTTTGGGCAATCCCAAAATTCACGGACGATTGGATGGAACACTTGATAGAGATGGTGAGCTAAATCCAAAGAAAGTTAGAAAAGCTATGGGGCTTCCCAAATTTTCAAGTCAAGACATTCCTGAATTAGTTGCCGGAAGACCACCTGCACTTTGTGTTGGCTGCCCACATACTGATTCTTATAAATCATTAACCGAAGCTCTAAAAGAATATGGTAAGGGTCATGTGTTTTCTGATATTGGATGTTATACTTTGGGTTATTTATCACCACATAATGCAATTGATACATGTGTTGATATGGGTGCTTCAATTTCCATGGCTATTGGCGCTGCGGATGCTGGATTCTTTCCAGCTGTAGCTACAATTGGAGATTCCACTTTCGGACATTCCGGAATTACAGGTCTTCTGGATGCTGTAACTAATAGATCTAATGTTGTTATTGTTATTTTGGACAATGACATAACGGCAATGACAGGAATGCAAGATTCTCAAGTAAATGGTAGAATTGAGCAGATCTGCGAGGGTGTGGGAGTTGAAAAGGAACACATCAGGGTTATAAATCCACTTTCAAAATATCATGAAGAAAATGTGAAAGTTTTCAAAGAAGAAATAGCTTATAAAGGTGTATCTGTTGTTATTCCTCGAAGACCTTGTATTCATGTTTATTCGAAGAAGAAAAGGAAATAGGAGCTTAAGATGAAAAAAGATATAATTCTTGCGGGAGTTGGTGGTCAGGGAATTCTTTCTATTGCTGCAATTATTGGCACAGCTGCTATTGAAAGTGGTCTACATCTGAAACAAGCAGAAGTTCACGGAATGAGTCAAAGAGGTGGAGATGTACAATCACACCTTAGAATTTCAGATAAGCCAATATATTCTGATCTTATCCCTAATGGTGGAGCGGATCTGATAATTGGTGTAGAGCCGATGGAATCTTTGCGCTACTTACCATATTTATCCAAAAATGGATGGTTGATCACAAATACAAAAGCCTATATAAATATTCCCAATTACCCCAATTATGATAATTTGATGAATACCGTAAAAGCTTTGTCAAATCATATTGCTTTAGATGCCGATGAAATTGCGAAAAATATTGGTTCACCACGTTCAATGAATATGGTCGTGCTTGGTGCAGCATCAACATTTTTAGATCTACCTTACGAAAAATTGGAAGAAGGAATTAAAATAATATTTGGAAGAAAAGGTGAAAAAATTGTGGGAGCAAACTTGAACGCTATGCAAGCTGGAAAGAAAATTGCTGAACAGAGTAAGTAGTACAAACTAAATAAAAAGGCACC
>CAZOCS010000239.1:0-2205 GCA_964578365.1 uncultured Candidatus Cloacimonadota bacterium | reverse complement strand
TACCGGAACATCCTGTTCTCCTGTGATCCCGCTTCATGTAGGAAGCATGATGAATGCATTTAAAATGTGGAAGCAGCTTGATGATGAAGGTGTTTTCATTAATCCGGTAGTTCCACCCGCTGTTCCACCTAATGACACTCTCATTCGTACCAGTTTTATGGCTACTCATACAAAAGCTCAGCTTGATATGGCTCTTGAAAAATTTGAAAAGATCGGTAAAAGTGTGGGAGTGATATAAGATACATTATGTTAAAAAATAAAAGGTGCACATAGAAGTGCACCTTTTATTTATATCTATAAATAAAATATTTTTGTTACAATAAGTACCCAACTCTGAGGATTGGAGGAATTTTTGTCTGCATGTTTGAATTGTAAAACTGAGTTAGAAAATGAAATTACTGAATACGGACAAATTCAGAACTGTCCTAACTGTAATAGTAAATTAATTGGTGCAGCAAATGTAAAGCGCAGCAAGATAGATTCTACTGTTTACCATAAAATGTGGATTAATGCAAGGAAAGACAAAATCAAGAAAGGTAGGATCTGCCCAACATGTAGGCAAAATATGTCTTTACAATCATTTGTACATGATTCTCAGGATATTGAAGTTGAGATATGTATTCATTGCTATCACTTCTGGTTCGATATTACCGAATTTGATAAACTACCACGAGTTGAGCCTGTTAATGATAAAAAAGAAATTGATCCAGATGTTCAAAGAGCTTTTGATGATGTTGATCGTAAGATACGTGAGATTAAGAGAGGTAATACTAGTGATCCAAGCAGAAAGGGTTTTGTTCGTAGACCGGAAAGTGTTTGGGAATACATTGCAGGAATCTTTGGTTTTCCTATTGAAGAGGAAGGATCTTTCTTTGAGTTTTATCCATACATAACATGGCTATTTACATTAATGTGTTTCGTTACATTTTTCATGGTTTCAAGGGAACTGAGGGATTCTGTGATGCAACTTGGTTTTATTCCTTCTCAATGGTTCAGATATTTTGGATTAACATTGTTTACTTCTTTAATAATGCATGGTTCATGGTGGCATGTTATAGGTAACATGTATTTTATGCTTGCTTTTGGTGATAATGTAGAAGATTATTTAGGTAGATTTAAGTTTCTTCTTCTTTTGATTGGTTCTCATGCAATGGGGCTTCTTCTACATGGTTTTTTTGATCCATCAAAACATATACCGCTTGTAGGTGCAAGTGCTGCCGTTAGTGGAGTAATGGCATTTTATGCTACGATGTTCCCTAAAAAAAGAATTGCAGTAATATTTCATATTTTCTTCCACTTTTTTAAGATAAGCTTGAGAGTATGGGTTTATTTCCTCATCTGGTCACTATTCCAAGTGATAATAATTATTCAACAGGTTGGTGGAACAGGAAGAGTAAGTGGTTTAGGTCATCTTGGTGGTATAATGATCGGATTGACTTTAGCATTTTACCTAAAAGCTGGGAAAAGTGAAAATGAATAATCAGATTAAATTATTTGCATAACTTATTAGATTGTAGTGCAAAAAGGTGAATACGAAAATTGATATTAATAAGTTGATAAAATTTAAATTTGACATCTTAAAAGTTAAAATTAACTTATTACACATAGAAAGATGTCTATATGATATTGAGGTTAAATTATGGAATATGATTGTTGCGGTTTTTTTAAGGCAGTATCAGATCCAACAAGGATCAAGATCATGAAGCTGTTAACAAAAACTGAGATGTGTGTATCAGATATTTGCAAACATTTCAATATGAAGCAACCTTCAATTTCGCATCATCTTAATATTTTAAAAAATGCTCAGATCGTGAGCAGCAGAAAAGAAGGCAAAGAAGTATTCTATTCATTAAACAAAATATGTATTTCAGATTGTTGTTCAGATTTTATGGGAAATTTTAAGGAAAAGTGAGAGTGGAGTATATTTTTTTAGATAACATATAGATGTATTTAAATATATCTAATAATGAGAAAGGAGGTAAGTGAGATGGAAAAGGAATGCTGCAATATGAAAGTAACTGAAATCGACGACGGCATTAAGATCGAGATCACAGGCGAAGACATCAAAGACAAATGTAAAGTCATGATGCAAAACTGCTGCTATGATGAAGAATCAATCCAAAAGATCATCAAGAGCTGTTGCAAACCAGAGGAGAAGTAAGTTAATTGTAAGCGGGGAATGAAATCCCCGCTTTTTTATTTATT
>CAZOCS010000238.1:0-2237 GCA_964578365.1 uncultured Candidatus Cloacimonadota bacterium | reverse complement strand
GATAGCACAGAACTTTGGAGTTTTGAAACTGGAGATGGTATTGAATCCTCCCCCATAATCGGGATTGATGGCACAATCTACTTTGGTTCACATGATGGTTATTTATACGCAGTAAATCCAGATGGTACTGAAAAGTGGCGTTTTTATGCCGGACCTCCAAGTTATGATGAAAGATGGAAAGTCTCCAAATCAATTATGGCTTCCCCTGCAGTAGCTTCTGACGGTACTATCTACATTTATTCCTCGGCAAATTACTTATTTGCGATTAATCCTGATGGAACAGAAAAATGGCGTTTTTATGTAAAATGGCATAATGACTTCTGGTCTTCACCAACCATAGGACCCGACGGAACCATTTACGTTGGCTCTGCAAGATCTCAAGAGGATCCAAATTATGATGGTGGTTTACATGCAATTAATCCTGATGGAACAGAAAAATGGCTCTTTCTCGATGATTCTGGGGTAACATCTACAGCTGCAATTGGGGCAGACGGAACAATCTACTTTGGCGGAAATGAGCTGAATCCTCATGGTGAGGGAAATGTTGGTAAGGTATATGCGCTTTTCCCAGACGGAACGAAGAAATGGGAATTTACAACTGAGAACTGGATGGAGTCATCACCTGCAATTGGCCCTGAGAATGTAATATACATTGGCTCAGGAAGGGAGAGTAATATTTATGCAATCAACCCGGATGGAACAGAACGTTGGCGATTTCATGTTGATATTGGTGTAAGCGCTGTCCCGGCAATAGGAGCAGATGGCACAATATTTTTTGGCGCCTGGGACTCAAATTTCTATGCACTCAACCCAGATGGCTCTGAAAAATGGCGATTCAAAACCCCGGATGCATTCGAAGGGGTGAGCTCTTCTGCCGCGATAGGTGCGGATGGAACGGTATATGTAGGTTCAAACAGCGGTTATTTCTATGCGTTTGAACCGGATGGAACAGTGAAATGGGTTTTCGAAACACAGGGATCCGGGATTGTCACATCCCCAGCAATAGGGTTTGACGGCACAATTTACTTTGGTTCCTGGAACAGGAAAATGTATGCAATAGGTGGACAGCAAACTGCTATTGATTCAGAGGAAAAACCTCAAAAGATTCTGGAAGAAACATCTACAAGTTGTAAACCTGAACCAACTTTCACAACCTCACCGATTGATATTGAGCATATCTTACATATTGTTCCTCTTGGGAACCTCAATCCCCCCAGCCACACTTTCCCTACCGATCACATCTATTTCTATATTTCCAGGCAAGAGGGTGTAAATCATACTGATGCCGTTAACCTCTACTCGCCGGGGGAATTGACAATCACGAGGGTCAGCGCCAGTGAACATGTCAAAGCCGGTTTTACGGATTACTCATTATCTTTGGAACCATGTGAGGAAATCACGGTGATATTTGGTCATGTCAGTTCACTCTCTGAGAGCATATTCGGTAATAATTCTCTATCGGATGGTTGGAGATTGAACTCCGAATACACAACAGGCGGTGAGATATATCGACTGTGGGATAAAGAGTATGACATCAAAGTAAACGCCGGGGAAATCCTCGGCACTACTGGTGGAAACCCCGGGCAGTGGGCATTAGATCTTGGAGTTTACGACCAGCGCTTTTTTCCAGAAAGTGTTGCCAAATTCGAGCGTTGGTCGCAAAGTCATTATCTGCATGCAGTCTGTCCTTTGAGTTTTTTTTGAGGAGGGTCAAGTCCTTGATGAGCTCCGGAGACTCGTTCAGCGCGATGAAGTGGAAGGAGACGTCAATCCCTGCGGTACTGTTATGCAGGATATACCCGGAACAGCCCATGGCAGCTGGTTTCTTTTCGGCGTGGAGCACACCTATCCCGAAGATCCACATCTCGCCCTTGTTTACTCGAATTTCCATCCAAGCCAAGCTGTTTTATCCGCAGGCACTTCGATACCCAACCTGGATAGCGACACGTATGGTTTTTTGCCTACTGACTCAGGCTTGCTCAACCGGGAATTTCAAGATATTTCACCGGATGGGCGAGTCTATGGTTTTGAAGTCGATGGGTTTGATGGAATCATTATTCTTCAAATGGTTGATAGCAATACTTTGTGGATTGAGGCTCTGAAGGGAGCAATAAGTGATTCTTCAAGCTGGAGGTTCACAGAAAACAAAACGGTATTTGTAAGGTAGGGATTCATAAGAACTGGTACATATTTTAAGGTCAGGTCAATATGAAAAAACAAATGGCTGTCCTAAGAAC
>CAZOCS010000237.1:0-2242 GCA_964578365.1 uncultured Candidatus Cloacimonadota bacterium | reverse complement strand
AAAAGAGAAGAAAAGGTTATGAAAAGAAGCAAGGGCATAGACAAAATTATACCGAAATTAAAATTAAGGATATTATTAAATAAGGGGGTAACATGGCACATAAGAAAGGTGTTGGTAGCAGTAAAAATGGAAGAGACAGTAACCCTCAATATCTTGGAGTGAAAAAATATGGCGGTCAGAAGGTTTTAGCCGGCAATATTATCATTCGCCAAAGAGGAACTAGAATTCATAAAGGTGAAAATGTTGGTATTGGAAATGACTATACTATTTTCAGTTTGATTGAAGGTTTTGTGAAATATGAAACTAAAAAGGCAGGACGAAAATTCGTTAGTGTTTATCCAGAAAGAATATAGTATATATCGAAATAATTGAAGCAGCTCAGGCTGCTTTTTTTTACCCCAAAATTTGATTGTTTACATATTAATTTATTATTTTGGAGGAAATCATGGCGAGCAAACCAAGTCATCAATATTATTCAAACTTGAAAGACTGCTCTAGGATCCGCATTGTTGCAGAAACTGTAATGTTAAACCCAAAAGTTCAAAAGATTACTGCTGCAGAGGCCTATGAAATGGCATTAAATCAACCCGGTGTATCCGAAACTGATATCGAAATATATCCAACCTTTGCCAAGAAATTAGGACTTCCAATTGGAGCTAAAGTCCTTAATGACTGTCATGGTAAAATAATTGGTAGAACAGCAAAAGCCAGAGTATTTTATAATCGAATTGAAGAAAGTGAGAAGACGAAAATTGAAGGTGATATCAGAGAAGCTGTATATCAACTTGAACAGAATGATCTGATAAAAGCTGAGGCTATCATTGGATTAGATAAAGATCTGATGATAAAGGGAACTTTTGTTACAACCCGATCAGACGCTATGAATGTATTTAATTGGTTATCAAATTTCACACCATTTGAGCTTTTAGAAGACGAATATAGAAACAGCAAAGAACTAACAATTCAGGATATTATCATTGTGGCTTTCAATGAGTGGACTTGTGATGATCCATATTATTGTAATATTGGTTCACCTCAACTTGCTCTTGTAGATGAACATAATAATGTAATATTCAATCTTGGAATGCGTTATTTTGGAGAGCGTAAAAAAGGAACTCTTACTCTTGCCTGGACATCCGGAATGCGTCTTGGAATGGCAGCCTGCCATGGTGGTATCAAAGAGATCGACTTCGCAACTTGTAGCGATAATGATGTTAAGAAATTAGGAAAACGATCTATAGCTTTTTATGGTCTCTCTGGAACAGGAAAATCATCACATACAAATTCTGCAGATAATGCGGGAACAATGCCTGAAGGATTTTCTAAAGTTGTTCTTCATGACGATGCTTTTCAGATAGACACAAAAAATAAAATATGTCGTGTTTGGGAACCTTCACTTTTCGATAAAACTGATAGCCGCCCAATTGATCACCCAGATTGGAAATATTGCATTTCTCTAATGAACCATGCTTTGATGGAGGTTGATGGTAAGCTATATCCGATTGGTCTTGATCTGCGTCAAGCTAATGGTAGAGCACTTTTAGATAGAGACCTACTTGGCAAATGGGTTAATAGATGCAGCTTCCCAAAAGCTCTTGCCTGGCTCATGAAAGATTCTGTGCTCCCACCCATACTAAAATTCAGTGACTATTACCTTGCAGTTGCGATGGGTGCAGCTCTTATTACTAAAAGGAACAGAGCAGAGAATGTTACCGAGGAAGAACTAAAAAAATTAGTTTTTGAACCTTTTGCTAATCCGTTCCGAGTATATGAGCTTTGGAAAGATGTAGAATCTTTTCATAAAGTTATTAGCAGTGGTGCTGAGAGCTATTGTTTTAATTCTTCATCATATTGGAAATCTTCTGAAGAAGATATGGAAGAGATCAAATTGAATACATCACTCACTTTGCAAACTGCAATACTAACTGATCAGCTTGAATGGGAAAAATGGGGTATTTTAGCTGGTGCAATGATTCCAACAAGGGAATCCATTGAGAAGATATTACCAGGATATTATGATAAGTATGACCCACACAAACGACAAAATGTAGTTGATTACCTAAATCTTTTAAAAAGCAGGTTTAAGCAACGAGAAGATTTTCTAAAAAGTTCTGATCTAACAACAAGACCAGAGCTTCTTAATAATCTCCTAGAAGCTTTAAAAATCAACATCTAATAAAATAAATATTACATAAACATTTTAAATGCCAGCAGTTATCTGCTGGCATTTTCCTTTATGAAT
>CAZOCS010000236.1:0-2245 GCA_964578365.1 uncultured Candidatus Cloacimonadota bacterium | reverse complement strand
CTTGTGGATGAGGAAGTATCCTTTGCTGATCTTAGAGATATGTTGAATATTTTCGTTAAGGAGATGTTTGGAGATAAGATCGAATACAGGATCCGTCCTCATTTTTTCCCTTTTACTGAGCCAAGTGCAGAAATTGATATTATTTGCGTGAAGTGTTATGGAGAAGGCTGTAACCTTTGTAAAGGCAGCGGTTGGTTGGAATTGGGTGGAGCCGGTATGGTCGATCCTAATGTTTTAGAAAAACTGGGAATCGATTCTGAAAAATATACTGGATATGCATTTGGTCTGGGAATGGATCGCATTGCAATGTTGAAATATAAAATTCCAGATATGAGGTTGCTTTTTGAAAATGATATTCGTTTTCTCAAGCAATTTAGCTAATTCATAAAAATTATTAGGTCATAAAAAATGAAAATAAGTTATAATTGGTTAAAAAGATATATTGATCTCAAACTTTCTCCGGAAGAGTTAAAAGACAAAATGACTTTTGCTGGAATTGAGGTAGAGGCTGTTGATGAACTCGGCAAAGATCTAAGACAGATCAAAATTGCAAAAGTGGTAAAGTATAAACAGCATCCTAATGCCGAAAAACTTTCTGTTTGTCAGGTAGATGATGGAACAGAAATCAGGCAGGTAATCTGCGGAGCTCCTAATTGCAAGAATGACATTAAAGTTGCTTTTGCTGGGATCGGAACACAAATTCAGGATTTCAAGATCAAGAAAGCTAAACTTCGTGGTGAAATGTCTTTTGGAATGCTTTGCTCTGAGCAGGAACTTGGAATTTCTGGCGACCATGATGGAATCATGATCCTTCCCAAAGATGCACCTATTGGGACAGATCTTGCATCTTATCTTGGAATTGAAGATACATGTTACGATGTGGAAATTACTCCAAATCGTTCCGATCTGCTTGGGATTATCGGTGTTGCCAGAGATATCTCTGCATTACTGAAACTTCCTCTTAATTTACCAGAAAGCAAACTCAATGAAAGCAATGAATCAATAAAGAATCATCTTTCTTTGGAAAATGAAGTTCCTGAATTTTGTACAAGATATACAGCCAGAATTATAAAAAACGTTGAAATTAAAGAATCACCAAGTTGGCTTAAAAAGCAATTGATCTCTATTGGATTACGACCTATTAACAATGTAGTTGATATTACCAATTATGTAATGATGGAATTCGGTCATCCACTTCACGCATTTGATTATTCTCTAATTAATGGGAAGAAGATAATTGTGCGTAAAGCTAAGGGAAATGAAGAATTTCCAGCTTTGGATGAAGTAACTTATAAACTTAAAAAAGATGATATAGTAATTGCAGATGAAGAACGTGCAATTGCACTTGCCGGTGTTATCGGTGGTGAGAATTCACATATTACTCCTAATACTAAAGATATTGTTATTGAAGCTGCTAATTTCTTATATTCTTCCATTCGTAAGACAGCAGGTCGCATGAAGATATCAACTGATTCTTCCTATCGTTTTGAACGGGATATAACAGATGAAGTCGCTGAACTAGCAAGTGTTAGAGCTTGTGAATTGATCCTTGAAATTGCCGGTGGTGAACTTTTAAAAGGAAAACTGGATTCATTTCCTTCCAAGAAAGAATTAAGAAAAGTATCAATTCGACCTTCAAGAGTAAAAAAGATCCTTTCGATAGAAATTCCATCAAAGCAGATCGTAGAATATCTTTCGGCTTTGGGACTGAATATTATAAAAGAATCGGAAGATAATTTAAAATTTGAGATTCCTTATTATAGGAAAGACTTAACACGCGAGATCGATCTAATAGAAGAGGTGATACGTCTTAACGGTTATAACAATGTGCCGACATTTTTGAAATCGCAGAATATTATGAATAAACCGGTTTTCTATGCACGTAGGAAAGTGGAAAATATACTTGTGAATTATGGGTTCTCAGAGGTTATTAATTGGAATTTTGGTGATCCAAATGATCTGGATAAATTTAATATTAGCAAAGAAGATCAGCGTAGAAATTTTGCAGAACTCAAGAATCCTTTAGGAGAAAGTTTCTCCATCATGCGTTCCATGTTATTGCCCAGTTTGCTTAAAAATGCACTTCATAATATAAATCACGGACAAAAAAATATTAGAATTTTCGAACTGAAAAAAGTATTTACCAGGAAAGATGAGAAACTTGCGACTGAAAAATTGCACTTATCCGGAATTCTTTCTGGCGAGCTTGATCCTGTTTATTGGAAAGATAAATCTGAGCAATTAG
>CAZOCS010000235.1:0-2386 GCA_964578365.1 uncultured Candidatus Cloacimonadota bacterium | reverse complement strand
AAGTATTTGACAAAATTAATTTTGAAAATAAATTGTCCCACAGGTCAGGAGGAAAAAATGAATAAAAGATTAAAACAGTGTCCAGTTTGCAATTCCAACCTGGAGATAGTAGAATATCATTGCCCAAGTTGTGATACCAGTATAAAGGGGAAATTTGGGATAGGTGATCTATCTTTATTAACACCTGTTCAACAGGAATTTGCAAAAACTTTTCTTTGTTGCAGTGGAAATATAAAGGAAGTAGAAAAAGCATTAAATATTTCATATCCAACAGTGAAGAACAAACTTGCAGAGATAACTAATGTATTGTGCTCTAAAGAGCAAAAGGGGAGTGATGGGAAATCTAAGGAAATATTGGATGAAATAGAAAAAGGGAATCTGACGGTGGAAGAAGCACTTTCCAAATTGAAAAAAAGAGGATAAAAATGAAACAGTTGAAATTAGATTATGAATATGAAGTAAAAAAAGATTTGAATATAGCTTTTGCATCTGAAAATTATGGTGTGGATATTTCCGGTAGTGAAGATGATAAGGCATCTATTGAAATATCAGCAAAAGTGAATCAGGAAGATTGGGTGAATGACGATCTTAAAAAAATTGTAAGCTGTGAATATAATAAGAAACAAAATTTACTAACAATAAAAACCAACGAGGAATTTGATGTTGAAAACACAACAATTGATGTACACGTACCACAAAAAACGATGGTTAATGCGAAAACCGAAAATGCTCATATCTCAGTTAGTGGTTTGATAGGTTCACATCAATTACAAAATGAAAATGGACCTATCTTTGTTACTGATAATATAGGTGATATGCAAATTCTTTCTGAAAACGGTCCGATAAAAATATCAAAAAATATCGGGGATATCATACTTAATTTTGAGAATGGACCCCTATCGATAAAAAATAGCTGCGGAAAAATCAAGGTGATCACGCAGAATAGCCCAATAAAATTTGGTAATTGCAAAGGAGATCTGATCCTGAATACACAAAATAGTTCAATTAAGATTTTATCTGCCGGCTTCGATTCAGCTTCCCTTAATAATGAAAACGGAAGTATCTATTATGAATTTCAAGATGTAGAAAAGGGTAAATTCAATTTTAAGAATCAAATGGGTGGAATTCACCTAGTTATACCCGATGAGATCCCCTACAAAATTGCAGCAAAAAATAAATTGGGGAAATTCTATGTTGGACTAAAAGGTGATCATAATGGACTTAATGAAGGGATAAACATAGGTGATGAGAAAAATTTGAATATGGTTAAAGGTGCCGGTACTGTGAAAATAGTGGCAGAGAATGAGTTTGGGACGATCCGTTTGGTTGATACTGCAAGATCAAAGAAAACTTTTGACTTTGGTTTTGTAAATGATATCATAAATAAATCGCTGAAAAATGTTCCCGATGAATACTCTGATACAGTTAAAAAAGGATTGGAATCTGCACGAGATGCAATGAAGAATATTGAGATCCCGGATGTGAGTGAGATCATGGTAGAAGTTCAGGATAAAGTGAAAGATGTTATGGAAAAATTCTCGAGTTCGGAATTCAAAGAGCAAGCCGAAGAGAAAATAAACGAAGGTATCTCTAAGGTAGTTCAGGAGGTTCATGAAAGGGTAAAAGATCGTGAACTTACAAGTAGTGAACACTCTAAAGTTGATGAAAGAAGTAGATTGAAGATCCTGCAAATGTTAGCTGACGGTAAGATCACAGCAGATGAAGCTGAGAAACTGATCACAGCAATGGAGGGAAAATAATGGAAGAGAAGAAAAGAATTATTAATATGGTGGCTGAAGGTAAAATATCTGCCGAAGAAGCTGCTAAACTTTTACAAGCATTAAATCCTAAACCTTCTGGCTCAAAAATGGGCAGAAAACTACATATAGTAATTACTCAAGAAGGAAGTGCAAAACCAAAAATGAATCTTTCTATTCCGGTTAAACTAGCTCAGATAGGAATGAAGTTTATTCCTAAAAATGCAAGCTTTGACGCTCATTTCGAAGGCAGTAATTTTGATTTTTCTTCTATTAATTGGAAAGAGATCATGGATATGGTTTCCAGTGGTGAAGTGGGAGATCTCTTCAATATGGAAGTAGAAGAGGATGATAAACCACCAACAACAATTCGGATATATGTGGAGTGATATGAAGCAAACAGGATACATTAAAGATAATAGCTTACCTGGTTTGAAAAAAGAACGTTCGATCTTTCAAACCATAGTTTACCTTTTTTGCAGGCGATTACACGCCTGCAAATGATATCTGGCACGCTATTTTAAAAAAATATTTTACAATTATATATTATAAATACAAAGAAATACCACAATGATCATTTACACAAAATGTTAGTATTAAAGTTAATATCAGTTCTTTTTCTTGCCTGA
>CAZOCS010000234.1:0-2387 GCA_964578365.1 uncultured Candidatus Cloacimonadota bacterium | reverse complement strand
TTATTGCAAGTCAGGAATTCGAAGTAAGAAAGCAGTAGAATTAATGAGCGGAATGTTCCTTTTCCCCCCGGTTTTATTTTTTGCTTTACTGGGTTAATAGAGTACATGCTATTTGTTGTTTTAATACTATGAATAAGAAGTTCTCTTTTCCCACGATTCTCAATTTCAATATTTTTACTAGCTAATTCATTTACTTCAATCCTTCCAATATCTATTGTTTCAAATGCTGTATAGATAATAGGTGGATTTGCTAATTCCCATGCCGTTAGTAGTGAAAAATTTTCGATAACATTAGCCAAAATGGAAAGTCTGCCTCTATGTTTTTCATCTCTTTTAATGATCTCAAAATCACAGACTGTAACAGATTTGCCCAAGTCGCTTTTTATTGTGGAAAGCTGAATTGCTATTTCTCCGGATTGTCCCGATTCCAATATTTGTGGTTCTACACTTAATTCAATGTGATCAAATTTATTTGGTGGGAAAATGTGTATTATATCTTCGGTTGAATTGAAAATTGTTATAATTTCATTGTTAACAGAATCATGATAAATATTTCCAAAATCTAATACATTAGCTTGTGCATCTAAAGGTCCAATTTTGCTTCTACGTTTACCGTGTGTTCCTATTACAAAACCTTTTATTATCAATTTAACTATCTTATTATTTATAGATGTATAAACATTAATTGGCTTGTTAAAACCTCCAGGTCTGTCATTGGAATCAAATTGGACAGATATGATACCTGTTTGCCCGGATTTTATTTCATCAGTTGACCAACTGGGAGCTGTACACCCTCAACCAGCTTTGACCTTTATCAAATGAAATGATTCATCACCTGTATTGGAAAACTTAAAGTCCACATTATAAGGTCCTGCTTCTTCCTTTATTCTGCCAAAATCGTATACCAATGTTTCAAACTCTAAATTTGGCTGAGATAGTAGTAAAACCCAGATCAATAACAATGTTATCAAAACGATTGCTTTTTTCATTTAAACCCCATTTTAAAATTCATTATTATTATTTATTAGGATCTACCAATTTCAAACGCTGAGCTTTCCAACCCTCTATACCTTCATTCATATGATAGATATTTCTAAAGCCCATTCCGCTCATTAATTCAATTGCTTTCTTGCTTCGAATTCCCGACTGGCAATAAACTAAATATATTTTATGTTTATCCAATAATTTTATCATTTTCTTAAAATTAGGATCATAGAAATTTATATTAACTGCATCTTCTATGCAGCCATTATTATATTCTTCTCCAGTTCTGATATCAAGAATTACAAGCTCATTTTTCCCCTTAGGATCTTGAATTAAGCTTTTTGCTTTTTCTATGTTAATTTCTATTATCAAATTATTAGAGGGATCTCCTTTGGGTTGATTTACCCCTGCAATTATTGTAAAACCTAAAATGCTATGTTCAGGATCATTTGAGATAATTGTTATTATAGATTTTAACCTGTTCACTCCATAATCGGGTGTAACAGTAATATTGAAAGATTTTTTCTTGCCAGGACCTACAACAAATTTTGAAGGAGCTATTAAAAATCTATCGTCGATAGTTTGGATATTTCGTATATATAGATCTCTTGTCCCCTTATTCTCAATTTCTATCACTTCGGTTCTTAGTTCTTGAGGATTTAGATCTATAAGAAAAAGTGTTTTATTATCTACAGATATGATTGGAGGATTCGCTTTTTCCTCTGGAGATAATGCAGAAAAATCCTCAATAATATTTGCATTAAAAATCAATTTCCCCAGATGTTGTTTATCCGCAAATTTAATGTTTAATAGAATGTCATCTGATATTTTACCAAAGTTTTTGTTCTCTGAATTAAAATGAACTATTATTTCTCCATAATCTGCAGGATACAATATAGCTGGTTCTATCTCAATTTCAATACCATCAAGATCTTTCACAGACGAGATATACATTGTATCTTCTTGAGTATTGTGGATCTTGATCCTTTTTGTCTGGCTCGAACCAAGGAACATGCTTCCAAAATTAATTTGATCATTATTCGCATCTATTGGTCCAATCTTTTTTCTAAGTTTACCACGTGTACCTATTACAAAACCTTTGGTGATTAATCTAATAATTTTATCATCAATACTTGTAAAAACTTTTATTGACTTGCTAAAACCACCAGGTCTGTTATTAGAATCAAATTGAACATATATGATACCTGTTTCCCCCGGCTCTATTTCATCAGTTGACCAACTGGGAGCAGTACATCCTCAGCCAGCATTGACTTCTAATATACGGAATGGTTCATCTCCTGTATTAACAAATTGAAAGTCAACCTCATGCGGTCCCGCCTCTTCCTTTATTCTGCCATAATCATATACTAATGTTTCAAATTTTATGATTGGCTGTGATAGTA
>CAZOCS010000233.1:0-2390 GCA_964578365.1 uncultured Candidatus Cloacimonadota bacterium | reverse complement strand
TGCTTTTCAGGAAAAATTTAATCCTAAGGTTTTAGATGCATTCTATGAAGATCCGATTGGAAATGCATTCATGGCACAGATCGAATTTTTCAATGGTAGATTAGACCGGCAGCGTCAGATAGAAAATAGAAAGGGAGTTGTTTTAGAAGATAGAACTCTGGCAGAAGATTACCATATTTTTGGGATGGCGCAAAAGATCATGGGGAATATGACAGAAGAAGAATTTCTGGCTTATCAGCGTAATTATGATCTGATGACCCAAGAGATAACTTTACCGGATCTTATAGTTTATTTAAAAGCAGATGTTCCGATTCTTATTAAAAGGATCAAAGAACGCGGGAGAAAAAGTGAAGCAGGAATTCCAAGAGAGTATCTTGAACAATTGAATCAGCTTTACGACCAATTTGTTAACCGTCACGTTACTTGCCCCGTACTGGTTATTGACGCAAATGTGGATACTCCTATTGATAAGTATATAGAAACAACGATAAATAAAATTGCAGAAAAAATCAGATCTCTTGATCTGCGCGTAACAACACCAGGCATCAGTAAATGGGTTACCTTACCAGAAACAGCTGCAACCCTTAAAGCGATTGATGCAGAAACAAAGTTAGAAAAATTCTTACTGGAAAATCCAAGACTTATCTCTGTAGCAGGAAATGTGGGTTTGGGTAAATCAACCTTAACTGCTATTATGCAGCGGAGCTTAAAGATAAATGGATTATATGAGAATCCTGAGGAAAATCCGCTTCTTGAGAAATTTTTAAAAGATAAAAAAACCTATTGTTACGATCTTCAGCTTCACTTTTTGAAGATGAGAAAAGAACTTCAAATAAAAGGTACTAGTGGGGAAGAGAGTTATGTGTTAGATAGGTCATTGCCAGAAGATCTATTGGTTTTCTGCTACCAATTTCATAAAGATGGATTTTTGGATCATGATGAGCTTGATCTGCTGACTGCAAAATTTAAAACAGTATGCAATGAAATTCCTTCATCCGATCTTCTAATAGTATTAAAAGGTAGAACAGATCTTGCCTGGAGCCGTATACAACAGCGCGGAAGAGAAATGGAGATGGAAGGCGGTTGGAGCAGAAGTGATATTGATGCATTGAACGGATGGTATAGAACATATGCCAATGATGTTTGTCGGTTTGGATATCATAAAGGCAAAATAATTGAGATCAATGTAGAGAAGATAGATTTTACGAACCGCATTCATGTAGGATATATTTTTGAGATCATTTATAATGCTCTCATAAGCTAGGAGTTTTAAATGAAGAGATCAATATTTTTTTTTATAATTTTAATATTTGTTTGCTCAGCATTTGCAGAAGATATCGGATTAATGCGAAAATCGATTATTATGTCAACCCTGTGGCAGTCAACATCAGCCGAATATCATGCTCTTGCTTATCAGGCCTATAATATTGCCAGATTGCGTCTGGATGAAGATCTCAAAATTAAGCGAACACAAAAAAGAGCAATAATTGTCGATGCAGATGAAACGGTATTAGATAACTCTGCCTTCCAAATAAGAATGATTGTAGATGGAGCTCAATATAATAATGATTTTGATAATTGGGTAAAAAGTGCTGAAGGTAAAGCAATACCCGGTTCATTAGATTTTCTTAATTATGCTCATGATAATGGTTATGAAATTTATTATATCTCTAATAGGAAGCTACACCATATGGAGGGAACCCTTAATAACCTTAAGATCCTTGGTTTTCCGCAAGTCGAAGAATCTCACATTCTTCTAAAAAATGATACTTCCAATAAAGGGATAAGAAGAGATCAAGTTGCAGATGATCATTTTATTGTGATGCTTATTGGAGATAATTTAATTGATTTTGAAGATATTTTTCGTCAAAAAGATATTGAAGAAAGATACTCATCAGTAGAAAAATTTAAAGATGAATTTGGGAAGAGGTTTATCATTCTTCCAAATCCCATGTATGGTGAATGGGAAAAAACTCTTTATGGTGGAACCAGACAAATTCCAAAGAAAGAAAAAGAAAAAAAATTGTGGGAACATTTAAATAATAATCAATAATAAAAATACGCAATTTCAATTCATATAAGTAGTTAAATATGGGATACATATAATAATAAATATTTTTTATAATGAGATACAATTAAATTATCTATATTAAATCCAAATATTATTTTTTTCAACTTGACATTTCAAGAGCACAAAACAACTTTTTCGCATAGCCGTGTTAAATATTACAAAGGGGGAAGTTATGAAAAAAATCGGTTTGATTGTAATTCTTACAGTTTTGTTGATCCTGCCAATGTATGCGCAAGTTGGAAAAATTGCCGGGCGGGTTACTATCGAGGACAGTGGACAACCACTTGCTAATACCGCAGTGATATTAGTTGGTGCAGAA
>CAZOCS010000232.1:0-2438 GCA_964578365.1 uncultured Candidatus Cloacimonadota bacterium | reverse complement strand
AGTTGCTGGAAATTAGAATTAACGGCCATTACCTATGATGCAGCATATCAAACCAAAAAAGTTTGGATAGATAAAGAAAAACTGATCCCGCTAAAAGAAGAACGTTACGGCAAAAGTGGGAAACTGTTAAAAACAACTGAGATATTGGAAGTAGTTAAAATAGGTAAGCGCTGGTATCCGAAAAGAATGATATTTAAAGATGTACTAAAAAAAGGAAAGGGTACAGAATTTATTATTGATGATATCCAGTTTGATGTGGATATTCCTGAAAGCAGATTCTCTAAAGCTGCCTTGAGAAAATAGAAAATCATTTATGTTATGATGAATTTGGTTGAAGTAAACAAGATCATTTTAAGATCAAGGAGGGAAAATGAAAACTTGTAAATTTCTAATTTTATTATTGATTGGTATCTCATTTATATTCTATGGATGTGATGATGATGAAAATGAACATAACGACTTAACAAATCCCAGCGACATGCCTTATAATCTGGTTATCATTCCAAGCAACTTTGAAGACGTGAACATAACAGGAAACAACTATTTCCCACTCATTCCCGGTACTACATTTAGTTATGAGGGAGAAGATGAAGATGGGGCTGTTATTTTGGTTGAAGAGTATGTAACAGACTCTACAAAAGTGATAATGGGTGTAACATGTGTTGTAATGGAAAACACAGAATGGGAGGATGGAGTCCTGGTCGAAGATACGGATGATTGGTATGCTCAGGATCTGAATGGAAATGTGTGGTATTTTGGTGAATTTGTAGAAAACTATGATGATGGTGTATTTGAAGATAACGATGGATCTTGGGAAGCAGGAGTAGATGGAGCTTTACCGGGAATAATTATGTTTGCTGAACCTTATATCGGAGTTTGGTATAGACAGGAATATTATGAAGGAGAAGCTGAAGATGTAGCTCTAGTTCTCAGTTTAACCGAGACTGTTACAGTTCCTTACGGTACCTTTACAGATTGCCTGCAAGTTGCAGAATGGAATCCGTTAGAACCAGGTGTTGTTGAGCACAAGTTCTATGCGCCGGGTATCGGACTTTTACGTTCAGTTGCTGTTGAAGGTGAAGTTGGATATGAAGATCTGGTAAACATTGAGAATCAGTGATAAACGAAATAAGCATTACTAGAAGCCCCGCACGGATAAGCGGGGTTTTTAGTACTATAGATCTAGGAACTTAAATGGATATAATGGCTCATTCTTTATGGTCGCTGGCTTTATTACCCGGTTCTCCATCGGTTGCTAAAGTAGTTTTGGGAATTGCACCGGATGTTGCGGTTTTTGCAACCAGTCTCACAGTTCAAGCAATTAAAGGCAAAATGCAGCCCGGTTTTAAAACACGACAAGAAATGATGGAGTGGTACAATAAAAAAGAAAATAGATGGGTATTGAACCTTTATAAATGGACTCATTCCCTAATTATTTGGATAGTAATTCTTCTTCCGATTTTCGCATATTATTATTTCTATCAAAATAAGATCCCCTGGTTTCTGCTTGCTGCTCCTTTGCATATTCTAATGGACATTCCAACTCATAATAATAACTCATTCCCGGTGCAATTCCTAAAACCGTTTTCTACCTTCAAAATAAATGGTTTACATTGGTCAAAACCTATTGTCTTTATTGGAAATTACATTTTGATAATTATAGTTATTTATTTTCGCATATTCGTATTCAATAAGTAGTTTTGAGTAACTTTATCTTTTTTCTTTGAACTGTGGAATTTGTGAAATGAACAATCCACTGATCACAACAAATATTCCAATAATTTTTTGTAATTCCAAAGATTCTTTAAGAATAATATATGCAATAATAGCTGTAAATACAGGAATTAAATTAGCAAAAATATTGGCATTGATAAGCCCGATCTTCTTGATAACATAAGTAATAAAAATAAACGATAATGTAGAAGGAAATATCGCGAGTTTTGTTATTGTTATAATAGCACTCAAAGTATGTGTTACAGAAAGAAAATGATTAGTCTCAAATATTAAAAAAACGGGTAAAAAATAGATCATTCCAAATATATTCTGCCATTTTACGATCGTGAAACCGGAATACCGCACGGTTAATTTTTTTACTATTATTCCATAGCTTATTGCAGAAAAAACAGCAATGAACATCAATATCACACCTTTTATGGTTGATGCACCGGAATAATCTTTTACTACGATCAATAGCACTCCGAAAAATGAAATTATCAATCCTATTATCCCATAAATTGTTATCTTTTCTTTTATTAGAAAATAGGTAAAAAATGGCGTAAATAAGGGAATCGTTGAAATTATTATTGCACCAACTGTTGCAGAGATCAATGTTAAGCCAAAACTTTCACCAAGAAAATAACAGAATGGTTCAAAAAAAGCCAAAAGCATAAACAGTTTAAGATCTTTTCTGGTTACCTTCTGCGTTTTGCCGGTGGTTT
>CAZOCS010000231.1:0-2444 GCA_964578365.1 uncultured Candidatus Cloacimonadota bacterium | reverse complement strand
ATCGCTTCAGTTTCGTTAACCTTTCCAAGATACCTCTGGGTAGTTGACAGATTTGCATGACGAAGCACTACCTTTGAAATTATCTCAATAGGTGTGCCGGATCGACTTGCATAGGTGGCGGCATGACGCCTGAGATCGTGCGGTCTCAAATGGATGCCAACCAGTTTGCCAGCCTTAACCACAATCGACCATGCTGCTGTGTAGCTTATCGGAAAGATCTTGGACTTTACATTTATTCCCGTATCCTGGATGTACTCTTTAAGACGATCGGCTATTTTCTGTGGGATAAAGGCAACCTCAATTTCTCTGCCTCCTTTAGTATCAGATAGAATCAGCTTACAGCCTTTGCAGTCTAGTGGACGAAGATTTAGAACTTCACCGATTCTCATGCCACCGCGAGCCATCAGTTCCATCATCAAACGATTTCTGGGATTTTCAGTCCGGAAGATGACTTCATCGATGATATCTTTCTCGATCATGGGCCAATGTTTGGCACCCCTGCTTCTAAAAGTTTTTTTGAGAGTAGGTGAGTCACACGGGTTAACTAATGAAGGCAGAAATGTGGTCTGTGTGTGATTGAAAAAGGATTTGATGTTGGAGTAACGGAGTCGTTTTGTGGTTTGTTTTGAATTTGCGGTCAATTCGGTCAGGAATTCGAGGATGTCGTCCGGCGTTATTGACTCAACATCACGATCGCCGAATTCGATCTGAAAATATCCGAGCACATAGCTGTAATTACGGTACGTATTTTTTTTTGGAATTGGCTCTGTGATAGTCGAGGAAATTTTTGACAGCTTTGTTTGTTTTCATGGTGTACCTCCCTTGTTTGGGTTATAATGTCTTGGCCCATACCATAGGCCATAAACAATGCTATCATTGTGAAAAGGAAATTATCAAGTTCATTGCATTGAGAGCACTTTATAGGGGAGACTGATGGGATTAAGTGCACGGATATTTATCATTGAAGATGATGACTCTGTCCATAAACTATCGCACGCTGCATTCGAACGGTTGATAAGACAGGATCCCAACGAATGTCTTCCCAAATACGCTGGTCAAAAGGTTCGATATGCCTTAATCGCCGTTGAGATGAAGAACAGGAAACCCGTAGATATTTTGCACACTGAAGAGTCGTTCTTTAATTTCGATTCAAACGGCAGATTAGATTTTTCCGATAGAAATGAAATGATAGAGTTGGTATATGACAGTTTGCCACCGATTGGGAACAATCGTCATAACAAGAAAATCTTGGATGCAAAGCATCACTTTGCAAAAAAGAAATATAAAAGAAAGTTCACCTGGAAACCAACCCCGCAGATCGCGGAAACAATTATTGGGATGATATTCGGTAAATCAAGATGACAAAAGAAGAAATGATTACAGTTCTGCAGAGAGTCCTTAAAACTGATACTGATTTAGAGTTCCTGACTAAATTGGAGGCCAAGGAGCTTGAAATATTGATTGCCTCCATCCGTGATCGCGTTGAAAGCCAGTCCAACCTGTCCTGAAAAGAGCAGGGCGGTATCACGCTTTTGCATCTATAGATTTGTTCAAAGCTCAGAAGAGCCCAACCACAATATCTAGATAATTTCTAAAAATATCGAAAGTTTATCTTAAATCATATAGTCTCAACTCAGGACAAGTCCTCAAAATAGTTCAAATCTCTATTTTCATCATCAATCGGTTGTTTACCACTTCCATAAATAATCTTTATGCCAAGGACTTGTTGATGAAGCTGAGATTTGAAAGGGATCGAATTAACGGAATCTGGGCATCGTATGTTATCCAAAAGCAACTTCCACGATAGTAAAATCATCCTCCAGGTATTTTAAATTCCCAATATTTTTAACATGTTGATATAAAGAATCTATTCTTGATTGGCCTTCTGCTTTAATATTGTCCATGAAATCCGAAAAATCCTTAAAGCGCCACATTGAACCATCAGATTTGTTAACTTCATAGACGCCATCGGAGAAAACATATAATGTGGTTTTTTCACTGACTATCAGTTTGTTTTTCTTATAGGTTACATCTGGCATCGCTCCAATCACATTATTGGGTGTTCTTAGTAATGCAATCCTGGAGTCATCTATAACATTATCACTTATTAGAAGTGCTGGTGGGTGGCCACCGCTGGTATAAGTCAATTCGCGGCTTTTTTTATTATAGACGCCGTACCATATGGTAAAGAACATATCGTTATTCTCTTCGCCCGGGAAGGCGACATTCAGTGATGCCAGTATTTGTTCAGGATCTTTGAAATCTGTATTCGGTAATGATTGGGAACGCAATGCGTTCATTACAGAAACGGAAAGCAAAGCGGCACCAACACCATGCCCGCTGACATCGATGAGATAAAACGTAAAGTGATCCTTATCAATCCAATGATAACCGAAAGCATCACCCCCAACAGATGCGGAAGGAATAAAGCGCCAGTCTGTTTT
>CAZOCS010000230.1:0-2486 GCA_964578365.1 uncultured Candidatus Cloacimonadota bacterium | reverse complement strand
TGTTCTAAAGGTTGGGAATGTGATCACAATTGAACCCGGCATTTATATTCCTGAAGAGAAAATTGGTGTACGTATAGAAGACGATATTCTGGTTACCAAAACCGGATACAAGAATCTTTCAATAAATATTCCAAAAGAGATCAATGAATTAGAAAATTGATTCGGAGGATGTAATGAAAATAGCAATTTATGCAGGAACGTTCGATCCCATTACAAATGGGCATATTGATGTTTTAGCAAAAGCTTCTAAAGTTTTTGATAAAATTATACTGGCTGTTGCAGAACATACAGGCAAGAGCACAATATTTTCTTGGGAAGAGCGTTGCGAACTTTGTGAAAAGTCTGTAGCAGATAATAAAAAAGTTGAAGTCATGAAATTCTCCGGATTAGTTGTAGATTTTGCAAAAGAAGTTAATGCTACAATCATGATCCGAGGATTACGAGCTGTATCCGATTTTGAATATGAACTCTCTCTTGCCTTAATGAATAAAAACCTGAGTGAGGAATTGGAAACTATCTTTTTTGTTCCGAAAAATAAATATCTGTATTTGAGTTCAACAATGATCCGAGAGGTTGTTGCCCTTGGTGGTGATGCTAGTGACTTTATTTCTGAATGCGTTGAAGAGGCACTTCAGGAAAAATTAACTTAAAAATTAATAAATTAAGGAGATAATAAAATGAATCAACCAAAAAAACAAAAACTTAATATCAAACTTGATGAACAAGTAGGTGAAGGGATATATTCAAATTTTTGTATGATAACAAATTCCCCCTCCGAGTTCATTTTGGATTTTGGTAGGATTGTACCGGGGCTGCCTAGCGCTAAAATATACAGTAGAATAATGACAACCCCCCAGCATGCAAAACAATTCCTAAAAACACTTCAGCAAAACATTGAGAATTTTGAAGAAAAGCATGGTGAGATAAACCTGCCAGGACAACATGAAGAGAAAGATATTGGTTTTAAGAACCAACCACAAAACTCTTGACGGATGTTACATAAAATAAGTTTTTGATTCGTCTGAAATTATTTGATAGATAATAGATTAATTAAGGAGACATAATAATGAAGAACAGAAAATTTCGCGGTTTGATCATCCTTGTAGTTCTGCTGGTTACAGCTTACTATTTCCTGCCGATGGTCGTTCCAAACCTACCTTCATTCTGGACGGAAAAACGATTGAAACTTGGTTTAGATCTTCAGGGTGGTTCTCAGATCCAGCTGGAAGTTGATTTTACAAATTCTGAACTTTCTGAAAAGGAAAAAGAAGATGCGATCAAAACTGCTTACGAGATCATTCGCAACAGAATTGACCAATTCGGTGTTGCCGAGCCGTTGATTCAAAGAGTTGCCAATACAAACAGAATTATAATTCAGTTACCTGGTTTAAAAGATCCGAGTAGAGCAAAAAACCTTATCGGTAAAACTGCTATGCTTGAATTCAAATTTGTAGCCTCTTCGGAGCAAATGCAGGAAACCTATGAAGCAATGGACAAATTTCTTCAAGAGAATATCGAAAAATATGAATTTTTGGAAGAGTTTGCAGATGCCGCAGAAACTGAAGAAGTGGTTGATGTATTAGAAACCGAAGAAGATATTATGGATGATTCTTATGATAATGCAATGATCTTTACAGATCTTACAACATCCGAAGAAGGAATGCCGTTAAGAATCGAATACAAGCACATCGCTAAACTTAAAAGTTTACTTAAGGATCCACTATTCGTGCAGAATGTTCCAACAGGACTTCAAATTGCTTTAGGCAAAGAGAATAAAAATGATCCTTATACAACCAGAGACATTTATATCCTACATAAAAATGCTGAAATTACCGGAAAATCACTTGAAAATGCGATCACTAAAATTGGGCAGGGTTATACAGCTAAAGATAAAGGCCCATACATCTTGCTTGAATTCAAAAAATCCGGTGCAAAGAAATTTAAAAATATAACAGGACAAAATATCGGTGAAAGACTGGCTATCATGCTCGATAATATTGTTTTCATAGCTCCAACTATCGAATCACGTATCCCTGACGGTCAAGCTAGAATTACAGGTAATTTCACTATTGAGGAATGCCATGACCTTGTTATCGTACTTAATGCCGGTAGTCTTCCTGCCCCTGTAAATATAATTGAAGAAAGAACCGTAGGTCCAACTCTTGGTTCTGACAGCATCAAAGCAGGAATCTTAGCAGCTATCATTGGTATGATCGCAGTTATCTTGTTCATGATGATCTATTACGGATTATCCGGTGTATTTGCAGATATTGCAGTTATTATTAACGTTGCATTTATTGTTTCAGTAATGACAATGCTGGAAGGAACGCTAACCATGCCTGGTATTGCCGGTATGATCCTGACAATTGGTATGGCTGTAGATGCGAATGTTATCATATTCGAGAGAATTAGAGAATATCTTGAGGCAGGCAAAACAGTTCGTTCTGCAGTTGATAGCGGATTCAGTCGTGCATTAGTTACAATTC
>CAZOCS010000229.1:0-2524 GCA_964578365.1 uncultured Candidatus Cloacimonadota bacterium | reverse complement strand
GTTGTTTTTTTCATACTTTTTGTCCTCCTATTTTTTTATCTTCTTTTTTATTTTAGAAGCAGCATTTTTTTTGTGTTCATATAATTGCCGCTTTTCAATTTGTAAAAATAAACACCTGAACTAACTTGTTTATTGTTTTCATCTGTTCCATCCCATACAACTTCGCTTGTTCCTACTGCAATGTTTGGGAAAGAGTTGAAAACTTTCACTTTCTGTCCTTTAAGATTATAAATTACTATTTCTGTGTTTTCAGTATTTTCGATGTTAGATTCAAATGTAATAGTAGTGCTGGGATTAAATGGATTGGGATAATTGCCGATAAGCTTAACCTTGAGAAGAACGTTCTCATTGGAAGCATGAGCAATGCCTGTAGGTGGGAATGAAATGTAGTCTAACCAGGCACAATCAGAACCACTTGATACATTGCCATCCTTATCATATTCCCATTTGAAAACATGATTCCCTGCTTCTACAGAGTATGAGTAATATTCCCAGTTAGAATTTCCCGACCAGCGCTCGATAAACATTCCATCAACATAGAATGTTAGATAATCATAACCGGCTTCCGATGAGGTTTTTCTGTAGAAAGAGATATTGCCATCATAAGTTGTTTCTATATTAATTATTAATCCAGATTCCTGACTATCACTTATATCACCCGATTTTGCTGAATAAGTTCCTTCATATGAGTTTGCATTATCGATTATCCAATCTGCATCACCTGCGAACTCCCATGAGAATGATGAAAAATCCCCAGTTTCAAAATCTTCTGTTTCACTTTCATATAATTCAAAATCAAAGCCCGTGCTTTGTGCATTTACTGCAATCTCTTCCAAAGCTGTTGCAAAACCTTCTGCAGAAATCTGTATTTCATATATGTCTTCGTGAACACAGGGGATTTCATATTCTCCATTCTCATTTGTGATTACAGGGTCAAGGGGAGTATTTAACAACTCTACTTCAGCATTTTCAATAGGATCAGAATTGAAAGCATTCTGCACTACACCACTTATTGTGTATTGTGGGCTTTCTTCTAATTGAATATTTTGAATCACAATATCATTATCAAAGATCTGAACATTCTGGATAGTTTGTGGGAAATAGCCAAAAGCATTGAATTGTATATCATAAGTACCCGGATATAACATGCGGTGATAATCTCCAACATCCGGGTCTGTAAAAACTTCAGAGTTGTCGATATCGTGATCTAAAACTGTAATCTCTGCCAGAAGAGGTTCGGCAGAAGTATTGGTTACAACACCACGAATACCGTATAAACACTCTTCCATATATAGAAGAAAAGACTGACGATTATATTCCCAATGTGCCTCTAATTGTGATTCAGGAAGATATTTTTCGTCAGCAAGTTCAAGTGTCATCTCTCTGCATCTTTGAAAATAATTCATGTAGTCCTGTCGACCACCATTCATTGTGAACCATGCATAACCATTAGTAATTCCATTGTCAAATTCATCCATATAACCTGCTGGTGCATATAGATGAACAGTATCTGCATAAGTATGACACACCTCTTGCCACCATTCATCATCTGCAGAGAGCTGAGCCCAGGTATCCCATGGGTAATTCAACAATTCTATACCACTGTGAAGATTTGATGACAGAACGAATGTTTGCTCATCCGCGAAGTCCATCATAATGATACTCTCCGGTTGCCATTCATTCCCATCGGGGTGAGGACCATCTTCAGGATCAGGAAAGTTCCTATTCAAGTCAATACTGTTCGCATTATTTCTAGTTGCATCCCAAACTGTGTGGTTCCCGCCTGCATATGTTCCATCCGGGTTTGAGAGAGGATTGATATGGATCTCAATATTATCAACAATATTTGTGATACGATCGTTAGTACCGTAATTTTCTGTTAAGTAATCGATAAGATGAAGTAACATAATAAATGTAACCAGCTCATTTCCGTGCATTTGACCAGTATAGAAAAATTCCGGTTCATCTTCTTCAACATCTGGGTTATCGGAAATCTTAGCAACAAGTATATCACGTCCTTCTACTGATTGACCAATATTTGTAACAGTACAGATATCAGGATAATCAATAGCAAATTGATTCATTAAATCAACATAAGTTTCGTAAGTTGGATAACTATCCCAACTTTGCATTTCTTCTTTACTGGCTGCCATAAAAGAATCCCATGTTTTCTGAAATGGTTGTATTAGTGAATAACCATAACCTAATTGATTGAAATTGGATAATTCTTTTTGATTGGCATATGCATATACTGTGTTACCAACAATTTTATCTATCGATATCATTTTTGATATTTTGTTAACTTCTTCTTTTGAATGTATTTGAAATTTAAAATAAATTTCATTACTTTTCGCAAGAAGCGGAATAAGCAACAGAAGTAAAAAAACAACAATACCGATCTTTTTCAACATTAAAACTCCATTATTTTAAGAGAATTATTTTTTTTACGCTTGTATAATCTTTTTCTTGTTCAGAGGCATCGAAATGAGAAAAATAAATACCTGTAGAAACTTTCTTACCATGA
>CAZOCS010000228.1:0-2601 GCA_964578365.1 uncultured Candidatus Cloacimonadota bacterium | reverse complement strand
TTTCATTATCAAGCGGAATTCCATCTTTTTTTACAGCTTCCTCAAGCTTGGCAATTGTATGAAGATATAAAAATTAATTCTAAATCAATAGAGAATTATGAGAAATCGATTAATCTTAAATATAGTAGCGATATTGTTCTTCTCCTGATAATGAAATATTACGAGGGAGAATCTTATGATAAAGCATTAGAAAAGATTGCTCTTTTCTTGAAAAACTCACCCGGAAATAATGACGCGATCTATTATCGTGCAATGATTCATTTTGATCGTGGAGAAAAAGAACAGGCAACTGCAGATTTCCAAACAATATCTTCCGATCCTAAATATTCTAAATTAGCAAAACAATATATTGAAAGTATAAAATCAGAGTAAGTGATTGGAGTAGTAATGAGAAAGACTATTATTGCCGGGAATTGGAAGATGAATAAGCTCTTCACTGAAGTGGAAGATTTTTTATTTGAGCTTTCGGATAATATTGAAGGAACAGAACTCGGTTTAGTCGAAGTGATTATCTGTCCACCTGCTTTATACTTAGAACTGTCATCAGATATTGCTAACGATTCAAAATTTTATATTGGTGCACAGAATGTTAATGATAATGCAAATGGTGCTTTTACAGGTGAGATCTCTGCTGCCATGCTACATTCAATGGATTTGAAATATTGTATTATCGGACATTCTGAAAGAAGAGAATATTACTCTGAATCAGACGAAATGATAAATGCAAAATTAAAAAGATTACATAAGAATGAGATGGTTCCAATTTTGTGTATTGGAGAAACATTAGAGCAAAGAGAGCAAGGTATCACAAAGGATGTTATTCTTTCTCAGCTTAATGGTGGTCTTAAAGATGTTACAATTAAAGATAATGTTGTGATCGCTTATGAACCTGTATGGGCAATTGGAACAGGTAAAACTGCTACCTCACAACAAGCTCAGGAGATTCATGCATTGATCAGGGAGTGGTTGGAAGAAAATTATTCCAAAGATATCTCAGAAAGAACATCGATCCTTTATGGTGGGAGTATGAAGCCTGAGAATGTGAAGGAACTGCTGAATCAACCTGATATTGATGGTGGTCTTATTGGTGGTGCTGCACTTGATGTAGCAAAATTTTCCAGTATGATCGCAACAGCCGTGGAATTATAAAGATAATAAGAAAATAGATCTTAGCCCACGGTTTTAAATACTGTGGGCTAAATTTTTAGAGGTAGAAATATGTTAGATATGAAATTTATTCGTGAAAATTATGAATTAGTTGAAAAAGCAATTAGTAATAAGAATGAAAAAACAGATCTGAAGAAAGTATTGAAATTGGATAAGAAGAAACGTGAACTTCAGTTTAAATTTGATAATTTAAGAGCAGAACAGAATAATGTATCAAAGCAGATACCGGAACTCAAAAAAGCTAAGAAAGATACTACGGAAATTGTTGCTCAAATGAAAATGATATCAAATAAAATAAAAGATATATCAGCTGAATTATCAAATATAAATGAGGAATTGGAAACGGAACTTCTGAATATTCCTAATATTCCTTATAAAGATGTCCCAATTGGTGGGGAATCTGAAAATGAATTTGTTCGAGAATGGGCTGAGAAAAAGCAATTTGATTTTAATCCCATGGGGCATCTTGATCTAATTGAAAAAAATAAGTTGTTAGATATCAAGCGATCTACGAAGATATCTGGTAGTGGATTCGTTGGCTATACAGGAAAAGGTGCACAACTGGAACGCGCACTTATTAATTTCATGCTAGACTTCCATATTAATAAGCATGCCTATGAAGAAGTTAGCTTACCTATATTGGTCAACAGGCAAACAATGACCGGAACTGGCCAGCTTCCTAAATTGGAAGATGATATGTATCACATTAATGAAGATGATCTTTTCCTGGTACCTACTGCTGAAGTATCTGTTACAAATTTTTATGCTCAGGAAATACTTCCATATGAGAAACTTCCGCAGAAGTTTATTTCCTATAGTCCATGTTTCAGAAGAGAAGCTGGTTCATATGGCAAAGAGACGAAGGGATTACAACGTGTTCATCAATTCAACAAAGTTGAAATGGTCCGATTTGTAAAACCTGATACATCTTATGAAGTGTTAGAAGAAATGCTGAACGATGCAGAGGATATCCTAAAAGCTCTAGGATTACATTATAGAGTTGCTACACTTGCAACTGGTGATCTTAGTTTTGCATCTGCCAAAACTTATGACATTGAGGTTTGGGCTCCTGGAGCTGAAAAATATTTAGAAGTATCTTCAATAAGCAACTTTGAAGATTTTCAAGCCCGTCGTGCTTCTATTCGTTTTAGGAATGAAAGCGGAAAAGTTGAATTTGTGCATACATTAAATGGTTCAGGTTTGGCAACTCCTAGAACTTTTATTGCGCTTATAGAGATGTATCAAAATGAAGATGGCAGTATTAGTATTCCAAAGGTTCTTCAACCTTATTTGAATAACAAGAAAATATTGTAATTTTTTTTAGAATTGCTATATTGATATATTTAAACAGTTAGGCATGTTGCTTGTCATCATGGAAGAAAAAAGTATCCAAATAATCAACAATTAATTTGACATAAAAGGGGTAGATTTCAA
>CAZOCS010000227.1:0-2606 GCA_964578365.1 uncultured Candidatus Cloacimonadota bacterium | reverse complement strand
ACTGGTATCGGAAGAAATGTTGCAATACCACATGCACGTTCAAATCTTGTTAAAGAAATAAATATTGCTGTTTATGTGCTTGACAATGAACTTGAGTTCAACTCGGTTGACGGCGAAGCCGTAAAAGTGATCTTTATGATAGCTGTTCCCGAAAATAAAAAAGAAGAATATATGAAAGTTTTAAGTGGAATTTCGAACTTTCTTAGAACTGATGAAAACCGGGAAAAGCTCTTAATAGCAAAAACAAAAGATGAGCTCTTTAGAATTCTTGAGGAGATTAAAATATGAAAAATATACTGATCTTGATAATGATGATAATGTTATCGGTTTTATTAGTTGCAGAAAATGAAAATGCAGGAACAAGCGGTTTTACTTTTTTAAAGGTCAATTATTCTGCCAGAGCTGCTGCAATGGGAAATGCTTATACCGGACTTTCTAATGATGCAGATGCAGTTTTCTTTAATCCCGCCGGACTTGTTCAAATTGAATCACCTCAAGCTTCATTAACTTATATGAGTTATCTTGATGGAATAAATTGCGGTTCTGCAGTTTATGCTTACCCGATCAATAACAAAACCTCTTTAGCTGTTTTTGCCAAAGGGCTTTCTGCAACAGAAGATCGTACAATTGCAGATGAGATGGGACAATATGCAGGGATTGATGGTACTTTCGGGATGTCTGATTTCATCTTTGGTATTGGCGCTGCAAGATTTATACTTGATATGCTTGATATTGGAATTAATGCAAAATTCATTCAGGAATCACTCGATGATAACTCTGCATCAGCAGTAGTATTTGATGCAGGAATAATGCACCAATCTACAAATGAAAACCTAAAAATAGGTATTGCAATTAGGAATATTGGAAAGCAATTAACTTATTATACAGATGATGAATATGAAGAAATAATGCCCACAACATTAACAGTTGGTTTTAATTATCATCCCAAAGATAAACTATATGCTACAGTAGATATTTATAAACCATTAGATAACGAAATTTTCGGACGAATTGGATTGGAATATCAAGTACATCCAATTTTAGCTTTGAGAGCAGGTTATAAAACTAATGCATCCGATTGGGCTACCGGTGGAGATAATGATTTTCTGTCCGGGATATCTTTTGGAACAGGATTTGATCTTCATAAATATAATATAAGAATGGATTATGCTATAGTTTCTTACGGTGATCTGGGATTTGTAAATCAGATTTCAGTTAAATATTTATTTTAATTAAAAAAAAAGAACAATTCCAGTGCAGAATCTTTTAAAATTATCTAACTTTTCTTTGACTTGGGAAAACAAAATTCTCCCTCAAAAAACATTAGACAATAAAATTCTGTTCAAAAAATATGACCAAAATTTTTTTATGAGGGATTAATGGAAAAAAAGGATTTTCTATTTGAACTGGGTGTAGAAGAAATTCCGGCGGCATATATTGCCGGAGCTGTAAATACGTTAAAAGATCATTTTGAGACAAATTTAAAGAAAGTAAATCTCGATTATAAAGAACTACAGATTTTTTCTACTCCACGACGTTTTGCAATTAAGATATTATTACTTCAAACCCAACAAAAAGACGAAACTATCGAGCGTACAGGACCATCTAAAGAGATGGCTTACAATATAGACGGGAAATTAACAAATGCCGCTATAGGATTTTTGCGCGGAGCCGGAGCAGAAGAAAAAGATATTATCATTAAGCAGACATCCAAAGGTGATAAAATAGCAATAAAAAAAGTTATAAAAGGTAAATCTGCTACTTCGATTCTTAAAAGTTTAATATTAGATGTTCTAACTCAAATAAAATTCCAAAAATCAATGAAGTGGGGAAGCTCTAAGCTCATCTTTGCCCGTCCAATTCGCTGGCTGCTTGTATTATTTGATAATGATGTTGTAGATTTAGAATTTGAAAGTATAAAATCTGGAAATACAACTTATGGAAACCGCTTTCAAAAATTAGATAATCCGATTGAAATAAATTCGATAGATGAATATGAAAACAAACTTCGCAAAGTTTTTGTGATCCCAAACAGAGAAGAACGAAAGAAGATCATCCAAAAACAGATAGATGAACTTTTTGTGAACTCAGATGAAGAAGTAATTAGCAATATTACATTACTTGAAGTTGTTACCGATCTAGTAGAATATCCAACTGCCGTTATTGCAGATTTTGATGAAAAATATCTAGAACTTCCAAAAAAGGTTGTAACTTCCACACTCTCTGAACACCAAAAATACTTTTCGGTAAGTAAACAAGATGGTAAACTAAGTAGTAAGTTTGTATTCATTTCTAATGGTGATCCACAGTACTCAGAGCTGATAAAACAAGGAAATGAAAAAGTAATTACAGCAAGATTAGAAGATGCAGAATTCTTTTATAATGAAGATACTACACAGCTTTTAGAAACTTTCGTGCCAAAATTATCTGAAGTAACATTCCAGCAAAAGCTTGGTACTGTTTTGGAGAAGACTGAGCGAATAGAGCAAATTAGCAAATTTATTTGTGAAGAATTGAAACTCGAAAATAATGTGAAAAAGCATTCATTACGTGGAGCACATTTGTGTAAAGCAGATCTTGTAACCTTGATGCTTGGAGAGAAAGAA
>CAZOCS010000226.1:0-2626 GCA_964578365.1 uncultured Candidatus Cloacimonadota bacterium | reverse complement strand
AAATATATAACAGTATTTATTCTTGGAATTATTGCTGCTGTATTAGCTGGCGCCTGTGTAGCACCTGTCTTGATTTCTGTGATCATTTATTCAACATCACTTTACACAGCAGGGAATCCTGCAGGATTGTTACTACCATTTTTATTAGGTGTTGGAATGGCAATTCCTTGGCCTTTCGCCGGAGCCGGACTTTCCTTCCTTCCTAAACCGGGCAATTGGATGAAATGGGTAAAGATTATTTTTGGAATAATAATTCTTGTTATTGCAATTTTCTATATTTATACAGGTGTTAAGATCTTCAAGAGCAAAAAACCTGTAGAAGTTGCAGATTACACACATGAAAAATCAGATCTTCCGTGGAAATATTCTATCACAGAAGGATTATTAGAAGCAAAGAAAACCGGTAAACCGGTCTTTATAGATTTCTGGGCAACCTGGTGTAAGAATTGTTTGGCAATGGATGCAACTACTTTTAAAGATGAAAAAGTAAAACAAGAATTTAATAATTATATTTTGGTTAAGTATCAAGCTGAAAATCTTAAAGCATCTCCCACAAAAGAGATACTAGATCACTTTGAAGTGATCGGCTTACCAACTTATATTACTTTGGTTCCAAAGAAATAGAAGGTAAAAATGAAGAAGATCTTAATCTTGTTTTTTCTCACATTAGCAATTTTTGCCTGTGACAGATTTGAATATGAATTTTATGAACCACCTATTGCAATGATAGATGTTTCAATTGCACAGGGCTATCCCCCATTGGAAGTAACATTTTTTGATATTTCTGAATTAGGTAGTAAACCAATTGAAGAATGGACTTGGGATTTTGATGGAGATGGAATCCCTGAACAAGTATACTCCTTAGAAAATAATCCGGATAGTGTTGTATTTGTATATCACATCCCAGATACTTATAGCGCGATTTTAATGATTGATGATGGGAAAAGTACAAGTACTGATACAATTTTTATTGAAGTTCTTGATGTACTTTCTCCTTTAGCAGATTTTGAGTATGTTCAACCGGATTATTATCAGCTTGAGATCAATTTCTTTGATCTTTCTTCTCCTGGTATTAATCCTATTACAATCTGGGAATGGGATTTCAATGATGATGGGACAATAGATTCTTACGAGCAGAATCCAAGCTATACATTTAATACAAATGGGGATTTCCCGGTTACATTAAATATTTCTGACGGAGTGTATGAAAATACCATAACTAAAACTGTTACAGTAATTGGTAAAAGTGTTATCGTTGAACTTTTCACAGGGCAATGGTGCTCGAATTGCCCAAGTGCAGAAGAGGCTTTGCACAACTTGAGAATGCAATATGGTAGTAGGTTCTCATATGTTGAGTATCATATTGGAGATCAACTTGCAGGAGATTTTTCTGATATCTTCGGTTATTATCCAAATACTGGAACATTACCCCTTGGAATTGTGAACGGGAATGCTCACATTATTTATTCTGCGCCTTCTATTGAAGAAGTTCAAACTGAAATAGAAACAGCCATCACACCACTTCTGCAGGAACCACTCACAGTATTATTAACTGATGTGGAAACAAATTTAACGGATATCTCGCTTACCGGATCTGTTCAGATCGAAATTGACCCTTCAGTTCCAACTGATAACCTTACATTGGTTGCTGTTTTGATGGAGGATTATAATGAAGAATATCCGAATTATCAAGGTGATGCACATCACAATATAGCATTGAAACGTGTAACTGTAGATATCTCGACTTCAAATTTAGATGACCCTGTTAGTTTTGAGATCAATGAACTAGACGTTCTTCCACAATGGTATATGGATAATGCAACAGGTTTACCAGAGGATCTCACGTTAGTACTTTGGGTTCAGACTTTAGAGACACCATATAATCAAGATTCATGTGCTGTACATAATGTCATCGAAATTTCAATAAATAATTAAGGAGTGAAATATAATGAAAAATATTTTTTTGATCTTATTGATCGTGTTTATGGCAATTAACTTAGTTGCCGACGATAAAGCTGGAGAATTCAAACTAGAGGATATTGAAGGTAAGCAGGCTAAACTATCCGATTTCCAAAAAAAAGGTCTGGTGATTTTAGATTTTTGGGCAACATGGTGTGTTCCCTGCAAGAATGCTCTTCCTAAAATAAACGAACTGCATGAGAAATATGATAATGTTAATGTGTTAGCAATAAATGTTGATAAACCTAGAAAAAAATCTAGTGCGATTTCTCATGTAAAATCGAACAGATTTACGTTTCATACGTTATTTGACCCTAAAAAAATTGTGCAGAGGCTGTATAACGTTACTAATATTCCACGAACATTGATAATAAATCAGGATGGAGAGATCATCTATGATCATACGGGATATCAGCGCGGTGATGAAAAACATTATGAGGAAGTAATAATTAATTGGTTGGAAGAGCAAAAAGCTAATGAGCCTGCAGAAGATGTATCTGAGCAAGAGACCGTGCAACCCAACGTAATTGAAGATTAATGGTGAAACTATGAGAAAAAGTTCATTCACAATATTAATGATATTTGTTGTTGCAAACCTACTTGCTTCTGAGTTGTATTTTTCTGGTTTGAATGAATTCAAATTTATCCATTCCAACAGAATTATTGA
>CAZOCS010000225.1:0-2628 GCA_964578365.1 uncultured Candidatus Cloacimonadota bacterium | reverse complement strand
GCATGGTGAAAGTACAGGTGAATGGTAAAAACCAGCTTATCTCATTGAAAATTGATAAAGAAGTTGTAGATCCTGATGATATAGAAATGCTTGAAGACCTTGTAATGGCTGCTGTAAATGAAGCTCATGAAAAAATTGCAAAATCTAGTGAAGAAGAAATGGGAAAACTTACAGGTGGTTTAAAGATCCCTGGAATGTTTTAGTAATTTATTGAAAACTCAGTAATGAAAACTGAGATAATCTTTAAATCTAAAGGTGAAATAAATGTTTAATGGTTTTTTAGAAGATCTTGTAAACAATTTGAAGAAACTTCCCGGAATTGGCTCTAAAACAGCACAACGCCTTGCAATACATCTAATTAGTAAGGAAAAGATAAATGCAATAAATTTAGCTGACTCTATAAAAGATGCAGTTCAGAGTTACAAAAATTGTTCAATGTGTAACATGCTGTCAGAAACAGATCCTTGTAGATTTTGTGAAGATTCAACAAGGATGACTAATGTGATATGCGTTGTTGAAAACACTCAAGATGCCTATTTGATTGAGAACCTTCATGAGTTCAAAGGAAGATATTTTGTTTTGAACGAACTGCTTTCTCCACTCGATGGGATTGGTCCGGATGAAATCAATTTTCCAAAATTGGAAAAGCTCATCAGTTCCGGTGAAATTGATGAGATAATTTTAGCATTAAATCCATCTGCCGAAGGTGAAAGCACAATAAATTTTCTAGCATCACAATTTGAGGATAAAGGTGTTAAGATCACAAGACTTTCTACAGGGCTTCCTTTTGGGGGAGACATCGAATACACAAGCTCGTTAACACTAAGTAATGCATTTAAACGAAGATATCCGGTAACAGAATAGTGCGAACTATTATAATTATTGTTTTTCTGATTAGTTCAAGCATTCTATCCAGTAATCTAATTGCACAAAATAATAATGAAAGTGTTATTTTATTGCATGGGTTGGGTGATGTTAAGCTCTCTATGCTGAAATTGGAAAATGCATTAAAAGATGAAGGATATACAACAAAAAATATTGGTTATTCTACAATTGGAGAAACAATTGAATCTTTAGCTGATAAGGAATTATCAGAAGTTATTGAAAGATATAAAAAAATTGGATTTGATAAGATCCATTTTGTTACACACTCGATGGGTGGATTGATTGTGAGATACTATCTTCAAGAACACGATCTTCCACCAGGGAGCCGCATTATCATGTTGAGTCCACCAAATCATGGATCGGAAATTGCAGATCATTTTCTGGAGAGTAAATTCTACAAACTTATTGTTGGAGATGTGGGGAAGGAGTTAGCTACAGATTCTAGTATTTTATTAGAACTCAAACCAATAGTTCAGGAAGTAGGTATTATTGCTGGGAATAAAAGTTCAAATCCATATTTTTCTAAGATAATCCCGGGTGAAGATGATGGTAGGGTTGCTGTGGATAATACAAAGCTTATTGAAATGAAAGATTTTTTGATCGTACCAAGCACTCACCTGACAATTAAATATAATGATGAAGTTATCAAGCAAACTGCATTTTTCTTAAAAAATGGAATTTTTGAACATATTGAAAAAAAATGAATGAATTATGAAACTTCCTTTTAATTTGATTATCGTTGTCCTTATTACTTCAGGATTGATTTCTTGTGGACACAAGAAGAATCCAACTGGTGGGAAAAAAGATACGATCCAACCTGAGATTGTATCTGTGATTCCCGATGAATACAGTGATATCTCTAATACTGATATCGAAATTATTTTCTCTAAACCAATCGAACGAAATACAATTTTATCCGGTGTTTATATCTATCCACCAATTATAAAGAAGAAATTCAGATGGGATGGAAATATTTTGACGATAAAAATATTAGAGGAGTTAGAAAAAAACACAAATTATTATTTTAATTTCTCAAAAACAATAAAAGGTGAGCATGGTAATTTTTTAAATGCAAGCAGTTCATTTATTTTCGCAAGCGGAAAACTTAATTCAAATCGTATTTCCGGAAACTTTTTATTTGAAGAAGCCGAAGATAATCATAAACCTATACAAATGACTATATTAACATCAGATTCAACAGAAGTCTTTTCTCAAGAAGTTTTTGGGGAAACATACTTAATAGAGGATCTAAATGATGTAAATCATATTATTCGTGCCTATATCGATAATAATGAAAATGAAAGATATGACTACGAAAGCGAACCATTTTTCCAGAAATCAATTGATCCTGTTAACTCTACAATAATGAATATATATCTTGCATATGCAGATACTTTAAAACCACAATTAAAATCTACAAATGTGGATTTCAATAATAGTATTAACATAACATTTACAGAACCTATAAGTTCATTTTCGGAAGTATCTATAAGAACAGCTGATTCACTGGAAACTAAAGTATTAATAAAAGCATATTATCTAATAAATGATAAAGTAACCCTTCTCACTTCAGATTTAGATACACTTAAATATAAAATAAATTTTACAAATATTTTAGATTTAAAAGATAACCTGAGGCCAGAAGACTCAATTCTATTTGATGGAACTACTTTACAGGATACAATTCCACCGGAAGTTATTTCATCAAATCCACGAACCGGATCTTCAGTTAATTCTTTTCAA
>CAZOCS010000224.1:0-2645 GCA_964578365.1 uncultured Candidatus Cloacimonadota bacterium | reverse complement strand
ATTTTTGGTATTAAAAAATCTATAATTTTCAGTTTCGATTAAACCCTATCTGTTTGCGACACTGCTGTTTGGAAGAGCATACACCTCTATTTGACCGGTTCTTTTAAAGCCTTCTCCAATGTGTTTGTACACCAGCAATTTTCGTATCCCGTTGGATTCAAGGATTTTCATGTCGTTGCTATCTGGTACTTTAAGGATCAGTTCTCCATTTTCATTGATTATATTCAGTGTAAAATGGATATCCACATAGCGAGAATCCGCGGAATGCAGTTCACTCCTTGTTTCGTATTCAACGCAGGAATAAACTAACTCCACGAGAGAATCGGAATTAAACGTGTTTAGTGAGATACTTTTTATCTCGTCAAGCGTGTGTTCCCGGGGCAATGGCAATTGCACCTTCTTCCAAACTGAATGATCAAGAGTAAATACTGAAACAGTTTGCTCTGCTTTGTTATACTTCGAGTAAATGATCTCTCCGTTATCCAATTGGAAGGTTTTAAAGCTATCACCGTGAGTTCCTTCATACACTATTTGACTATATCCCAATGTGGATAATGTAATAAGGAGAAGCACGGCTATGAATCGAAAAGATTTCATCATAAATGGTATTAGATTTCATTTCTATGCTTCAGATATTCAACGGTAGCACTCGTTGTAAGTGGATTGGTCACATTACCCGACCTTAAATAAAATACAGTCTCATTTCCTTCAGAAACATAAACCGGTCTGTTTGCAGGTTCAATAAATAGGCTACAAATCTCATGGGTGCCAAGCAGGTGAAATGTGGTATGAAGATTAATCGCTATATCTCTTCCCAATCTGTTGGAAATTAGTGTGACTAATCTTTGCTGAAATCCCTCCTTGTTTCTCCTTTTCAGGGACCAGTAATCGTTATGCAATCCCAGGATCTCACCGTCATCATCTACCCCAATAATGAGAAGTCCGCCATTGGCATTCAGGAACCCTGCGATGGACTTCACTATGATTTCCTCCTGACTCTTTAGGGATTTCACCTGCCTGTAATCATACCTTAATGAAGATTTGAATTCAACGTATTGATTTTCACCTTCCTTAATGAGGCTTGGTATACTTTTTTGCAGTAGCTTTTCATTTCCCCTGATTCTGCTTAGATTAATTTTAAGCGTTCGGATAAATATGCCTGGTCCCAGACCTAACAATCCACCTAATGCAGCAAATGATATGGCCATTGGGAACATTTCAAGATTGAAGGCATAGGATAACCTGTATAGAAAGATCTCTACGAATTTGTTAAGCAATACCGGCGCATCGTTGAATTCAAACCAATAGATCACCATGGAAACAGGATGAAGCAGGAAGTAACCCGAGATCATTCCGATGATCACGTGAAGGATCACGTAATGATTACTTTTTAATCTCCACCCTATTTTCCTGGATTTATTCATCGCGTTTCTTTATGATCTAGAATTCAAAAGTTTCTCTTGTTTCCCCACATCTGAGCATCTCTTCCCCGAAATAGGGATTGTTAATCTCCTCAACTTCGCTGAGCCAGAATGCCCCTTTATCTCCATTCGCCATGGGGCAATACTGGTAGAAAACTGTACCATGATGGAGGCCCAGGGATTTTACACTCTGGTAAAGGGCGTCATTAAACACGGCAAACGAGATTCTCTGTGTAGCTATATTGGTCAATCCGGAAATGGATTCTAATTCTGATTCCAGAATATCTAATTGTTTCATCCAGAACAGATGTGCATCTCCTTCAACCAAAGTCATATCTACCTTTTTTCAGGCTTGATTGAACCTTACTGGCTAATTTTCTTACCTCTTTGGCATCTGTGGCCACGAAGGCATTTTTCATCCGGATATAATCATCATAAACCTGTTGCAGTTGTTGCCTGAATTCGCTGCTTACATCATCCTGGACCTCAAGCATCTCCATCTCCTGATGTTCAGAGTGGTCTTCCTGAGTTCCGGCGATCATTGCTCCATGATCGTGCCCGGTGGAAACTTTTCCGCCACCAGGATTCATCATGCTGGGTTTCCCTTCCAATTGAGCGGCAGCATCAATTTTGAATACGCCATTAACTGCAATGCGCTCACCCTCCTCCAATCCTTCAGAAACCACATAAAAGTTTCCCGCCTCCGGTCCCAGGGTGATCTCACGATAAAGAAATGAAGGAGACTCTCTCTCTGGAACGCTCACATAAACAACCGCTCGTTTACCGGTCCAGAGAATAGATGATTTAGGAATTAACAGCTGGTCTGATGATTCAGCAATGTTTGAATGCAGCACCCCGTTTGCAAACATCTCCGGTTTCAGCCTCAGTGCTTTGTTTGGTAACTCGATCCTGACCTTCGCTACCCTTGTGGAAGGATTGATAAATGGATCTATGTAACTAACACGACCTTCAAAGGTTGAGCCCGGCAATGATTGTATGGTTAATTCCATATGATCCCCATTTTTGATCCATGGCAGATCACTTTCATACGCATCAAACATTACCCACACCCTGGAAAGGTCCGTAACCTGGAAAAGTGGGAATCCTTCCTTTACATAATCACCAAGTGCTACATGGCGCATCATGACTGTTCCCGAAATAGGAGACAGAACATCAAAATATAGTTGTGGCTCGCCTTCCTCCTCGATGGCATCAATCTGGCCA
>CAZOCS010000223.1:2231-2656 GCA_964578365.1 uncultured Candidatus Cloacimonadota bacterium | reverse complement strand
CTTGATACAGGTGACTTCACGCATCCTCTTTCAGAAGATATTCTAAGGAATATGATCTATTTTTACAAACAGATAACTGGTGAACAAATATATGAAAAAATAAAATTGAATCAAGTTGTTAAATTAGCCCTGACAATGTTAGAAGTTGCTGAGCTAAGCGATACTGAACAAGACTCGCTTATAGAGATAATGTTATCATCTGAAAATAAAGATTTGATTATTACTTTTTTCGAAGAAACCATAACGAAAGTTGTTGATTGTTATGATTACAGCTATGTGGATATCTTGGTGGGATTAATTATTAATATGCCTGCAAGAGATATCGACTTGTTATGGGCTGAGACTATCAGAAAGCATACATTAAAGTTAAATAAACATATAAATAAAATATTACAAGGAAAAAACCAAGGCAATCTAGGTGAAAC
>CAZOCS010000223.1:0-2221 GCA_964578365.1 uncultured Candidatus Cloacimonadota bacterium | reverse complement strand
ATCGCCTAATAAGAGATAAGGCGACAAAAGCGCTTGTGATTATAGGGGAAACAGACCTTGATAAAGTATTCAATGTATTTAGACGATTAGAAACAGTCTCTGACATATATATTCTTGAAAGACTTATAGCATCATTATGCGGAATTATACTGAGGATTGGACGTGAAAATAAAAAATTCTGTACTACTGTGGCTACGTATATGGAGGATAAATATATCAAAGCCGGTTATACAACTCATCTGTTGATTTTAGATCATATTGACACCATACTCCATTATTCAGAAACATTCCATTGGTATAGAAGACGACACAGTTTTGATTTGAAAAAGATACCCAAATGGGAAATGGACGAAGAGTGTATCAAGAAAGTAACAGGGGATGGACAAGCTACTTGGGGATATGGTCCAATCCATATGGATTTCGCCAAATACACTATCGGGCATAATATAGCTGCATATTATGAAGAAGACTTGCCAAGCTTAAAAGAGATTTTGGCAATGATAATTTGGAGAGTAAAAGAACTGGGATATGATGAAACAACTTTCGAAAAAACTGATAAGGATATAGCTAAGAAAAATTACAATTATTCAAGACACAATAACTCTACTAAGGTGGAAAGATATGGTAAAAAATATTCATGGATAGCTTTTTTTGAATTATACGGTAAATATGTCTTAAAAGGAAAGGCAAAAACTGAAGCACCTCAGTCATTTAGAGTTAGCGAAATGGATATAGACCCTACTTTTCCAACCCTCGCGTCTAAAGTTCAATTGATAACCAAATGCTTTTTACCGCGTACTAATGACGATATACAGACATGGGTAAACAAAAACGAGACTGGTCTTTTGAAAAGCATTTATAAAAAAAATGATGATAGCAATAATTGGATACTGATCTTTGGCCGGAGTAGCCAAGAAGATAAGAGGAAAATCCGGATTGACATTCGAGTAAACGCATTAGTTTTTCCTAAGGACAAAAAGGACTTCGTAGTTGATAAGTTGAAACAATCCGACGGTATTGATCTGCGACGAGAAGGCCAAGAGCAATATTATCTTTTTAACGGCGAAATACCATGGGGTAAACTAATTCATAAAGTTAAAATGGATGGTTTTTTTAATATTGATAGAGCATTTCAATATGCTACATTATTTGATTGGTATTGCTGGGAAAGCTATCACTCAGGGATGAACGATATTGGCAACCAGCCATTTATAAGAAAAGAGATTTGCGATGAATTCAACTTTCGATATGATATTCAAAAAATGGCGTTTTTTGATAATGAACAAGTTGTAACTGCTTATTACCATGATAAATCATCGTACTTTTATTATATTAATGAGGATAATTTGTCTAAATTTCTGGAAAAATATGAGCTGTGCCTCGTGTGGCATGAGGCTGTTTATAAGTATGGTGATTTCGGTATTGGAACAAAAAAGGATTTAGACCCTTCTTTTAAGCGCTCATGGCTTGTTACAGAAATGGTAGATTGTTGATCTTCATAAAATAATTATTCACTTCTTTTCGAAGCAATAAGCACGCTCATCTTCCTCTCAATATCCTTATATTCCTTGAACAGCGTCCTAAGCTCTCGCTTCACGACGCTGAAATCACATACCATTTCAGACTCTCTATCCCTTTTCTCTTTTTCAAGAACCAGAATCTGTTTCTCAAGTCCGTTACGCCGGCTATGGATAGCATCAGACCGGAGCGGTTCAAACATCCCAGATTCACCGAGCCGTGTCCCTACCCAGCAGATGTCTCTTTTTACCTGCTCGGTGAGCTCCCTGTAAAGGGTTTCATGGCCTTTGATCACAAGTGATATCGGCCATCCATGCCCAGATGACGTACAGACGATCGCCCATTAAGCCGGGTTAACGGGTGGTCCATATAATTTTTCGCCGCCGTTATCCCAAAATATCGGAATGTTTTTATACGCGCCTCACAAATGGTAATTTGGATAGATCCGTTAATCTACCAGGGGTGCGTGTCATGGAGAAAACTAAGACTCATTATCATGAGCATATGATTGATGAAAAAGAAGAGACAAAGTCGAAATTCGTATATATTACAAATAAATCCAATACCAATGCTTTTGGCTTCATAATGCATATTGCAGCAGGTGGAATCTTAATTTATGGATTCATCAACACATCGATTACAACCACAACATCCCTTCGGCAGATCAGAGAATTCGGTGAAAGCGTCATTGTCCTTGACCAGG
>CAZOCS010000222.1:0-2678 GCA_964578365.1 uncultured Candidatus Cloacimonadota bacterium | reverse complement strand
GAGAGTCTTATCATATTCAAATCGGATCGACCAGGAGGTTATGGTGGCATGGACTTGTACGTTAGTTTTAAGGCAAAAAATGGTACATGGACTGCGGCGAAAAACCTTGGTGCTAAGATAAATACCAGTTGGCATGATGATGCTGGTGACATATCACCAGATGGTAAATATCTATTTTTTGCGCGAAGAACAGATGAAGATGAGATGGATATCTATTGGGTAGATGCTAAGGTAATCTACGATTTAAATCCCCTCAGATAGTGGAATAGATCTGATGTTGCAGACGATAACATATAACAATCCAACAAAGCCGACCGTTCTACAACCTTAAATGTTGGGAGTAATAGTTGAGATTATCATATATTCGAGATGTGTACAATATGAATTTCTATGAATAATTTTGAAATAACGACGAATCCGGAAGTTGAAAAAGTTTTTTCAAATTATCCAGACTCGGTCCGGAGTAAAATGTTAGAGTTAAGAGAGTTGGTAATTGATACAGCTAAGGAAATAGAGGGTATATCTAGTTTAGAGGAGACATTAAAATGGGGAGAGCCAAGTTATTTGACAAAAATTGGATCTACACTTAGAATGGATTGGAAACCTAAGAATCCGAATCAATATGCTATGTACTTTAAGTGCACTAGCAAACTTGTAGAAACATTCAAATTGGTTTTTGAAAATACGTTTGCTTTTGAAGGGAACAGAGCAATTGTTTTTAAATTGGATGATCAATTTCCAAAAAAAGAGTTGAAATCCTGTATCAAGGCAACTCTAACGTACCACAAGGTGAAACATTTAGCAACATTAGGTATCGATAAGCAATAACCTGGTCCTGATAGTATCTACTACAGAAATATTAATGGTATGGTTGTAATTATGGCAATTGCAGGCCGGCAAGATTTAGCGAACGTTCTGTAGTCTTTTAATTTAACACTTTCACCATGCGGGTGAACCCATATTCGATAACACTGTAGAACAATTCACTAAACCGATCGCTATAACGGCGGCTTAGTTCCCCCGATAGAGGGAAAGAGCATGAAGATACGAGACGCAACGCTATCTGACATGTCAGCCATGTATGCCATTGACCATATGGCGACAGAGGAAGGGAACCGTCGGCAGCAAATACGCGAGTGGCTGTTTGAAGGCAATGCGGTTGTCGCTGTGATAGATGATGTCGTTGTCGGCTATGCAATCTTGGAATACACCTTTTTCGGCCAGGGATTCATTTCCATGTTGATCGTTGAGAAGGAAAGCAGGCGCAAGGGGGTCGCCACGACTCTGGTTACACATCTTGAGGAGCGATGCGAGATAGACAAACTATTCACATCAACCAATGAATCCAATAAGCCTATGCAGGCGTTCATGCAGACCATGTCGTATGAGCCGAGCGGCACCGTGTACAATTTGGACGATGGAGATCCAGAGTTGTTCTATGTAAAGAGACTTGAAAGAGTCCGAACGTAGGATCATAAAAGCTGACCTAGTTCCTCAGCGGCTTCATTCCGTCAGGCATTCATAATGTAGCCACCCCAAACCAAAAAATGAAGTCAACTATTACATGTGCATTTCTAGTCCTTTCTATAGCATTACATTCGCAAGACTATCTTCCTTTTGACTTCCGAAATGGAATATGGATTTCAAATTATAGCGAACACCAAGGGGCTACACTTGACTATCAATATTTCTGTGATGGGGATACGATCATTGATCAACGATCATATTTCAAATTATATCAATTCAGCATAAGGACTTGGTATGGACGAGACAGCGGATTGGTCTACTATGGGGCTATCGCCAATGATACAGCAAATAAGAAGGTATTCCTTATCAAAAACGGCCAATTAGAACCTGAAACACTCTATGACTTCAACCTGGAAATTGGCGATACTATAAAAGATGGTATAGGGATGCATTTCAATTTAGAGGTTAATGATATTGATTCGGTCCTTATATGTAACAGATATCACAAGAGATATGTGATTCAACAATATCAGACCTGGCCTGGAGACCAGGCCTTTATTGAAGGAATTGGTTTGCTATATGGAAAGAAGCAATGAAGAGTGTGAGGATTGCGAATTACTTCTGAATCGTGAGAAGCAAAAAAATCAAACGGAAATTTTGGTTTTTCCGAATCCAGTCGAAAGCTGGCTTGCATTCGAGATTTTTGAAATAAAGAAGAACGTTTTTCAGCTGGATATATATGATGATATGGGACTTTTGATGGAAACTCTCTCTAACATCAAAGAAAGGCGTCTCAAATTCGATATGCAGGATTATGCTCCAGGTGGGTATGTATTTAATCTATCCGATACTAAATGTCAGCAAAGGTATTTCGGTAAGTTCATTTTGAAATAATTATGCGAACTACCATAGAATGCCTATCATTAAAACCGACCGTAAACGCGTGTCACGCCCTTTGCGGAAAAAGCAAAGCCCGCCCCATGCTAAGGCAACTTAGTTCCTCCATTCTAAAAATCGTTTCATTGATTTTTGTTCCATTATTCGTTAACTTTGTAGCGTGAATAAGCAACGTCAGTTGATTTACTTCAGGAACTACTATTGGACGTTCTTTAACAAACAGTCAGATAAGGTTAGGGAAAAGATTGACCAAGTACTATATCTGATAACGGTTGCTGAGAAGATCCCGAGAAAATTCTTCGATAAGATCAAGG
>CAZOCS010000221.1:0-2707 GCA_964578365.1 uncultured Candidatus Cloacimonadota bacterium | reverse complement strand
AAACAATTTTCTTTTTGAGTTTCTTGGCATATTCCAGAGCAAATTCTTCGGTTTCTTTGGTTGTATTTTCTGTGAGGATAAGTTCTACAAGTTTTTGCACTGCTGGTGGATTGTAGAAATGGAATCCTAAAATACGTCCTGTTAAATTTGCTTCATTTTCTAATTTTGTGATTGGAACTGAAGAAGTATTAGTAAAAAACCAGGGTTTGTTAGGATTATTCTCGTCAATCTCTTTGAAAATATTGATCTTAAGATCAGCATTTTCTGCCACAGCCTCAAAGATGAGATTGGATTTGTAAGCTGCGTTCAAAGATGTAATGGGACGAATAATATTCATCACATCAAATACATATTCGTTGATAATATCACCATTCTCGATCAAATCCTTACGATCTTTGTACATCTTGCGAAGAAGAACCATTTTTTTCTCAGCCAGTTTTTGAATCTGAACCTTCAGATATCGCATCAAACCTGAAAGGGCAGTATCAGAAATATCCATGGCATTCAGGATGAACTCTTTGTCTTTGTTTTCCGGTAGAAAACTCAGATCGGCCATTTCGATGGCTGTGAGGAGCAAGATACCGCTTCCCATTTTACCAGCAGCTCCCAGAACTGTTACATTTTGTAGTCTTTCTGCATAATTCATTGTTTTACTTCTCCCGTATATCTTCTTTTTTATTTAATCTAATTTGGGTTTCGCTTTTCCAACTTCTTTTTTACCATCTCGGCTTTCGTTTCTCTAGAAAGGCTTTCATTCCTTCTGCACCCTGCTTTTCAAAAAGTGATGCAAAACCTTTTGCTTCCAGTTCACATCCTGCAGCAAAATCTGTATTGAAGCCGTCACGTGTCATTCGTTTGATCAATTTCACAGAATCCGGTCCTTTGGAAATGATTTTTTTTGCAATTGCCAACGTCTCATCCATCAGGTTTTCCGGCTCCACTATTTTCTGCACTAATTTTAATCTGAAAGCTTCATCAGCATTTATCATATCAGCTGTGTAAAGCAGGTACAGAGCATCTGCCAGACCAACTAAACGCGAGAGTCTTTGCGTTCCGGCAAATCCCGGTGTAAGACCCAGGCTCACTTCAGGTTGGCCCAATTTGGCTCTACTGCTGGCAATGCGGAAATCACAAGCCATGGCAAGTTCACAGCCGCCACCTAGTGCAAATCCATTTATGGCAGCAATCACAGGTTTGGAGAGCGCTTCGATCTTATTGAAAACCGCTTGTCCAAATTTGGAAAAGTCATAGCCTTCCTGCTGTGTTTTATCGCACATTTCGGCTATATCTGCTCCTGCTACAAAAGCTTTACCTTCTCCTGTTATTACCACAATACATATCTCATTATTTCCTTCAATATCATCCAGCAATGAATCCATTTCTTTAAAGAAATTTGTATTGAGCGCATTCAAAGCTTCCGGTCGTGACATCGTGATAACACCAATATTATCTTCAACAGATAATTTCAAAATTTCGTAATTCATTTTTCCTCTTAGTTATTCACTCAATACTGCACGGCCGATCACCATACGTTGAATTTCAGAAGTTCCTTCATAGATTTCTGTAATACGCTGATCTCTGTACAAGCGTTCAACTTTGTACTCTTTTATATATCCGTATCCGCCGTGTATTTGAACAGCAGCATGACAAACCCTATGCGACATTTCAGCTGCATAACATTTAAGCATGGCAGATTCTTTTGTATAATTCGGTTGTTTAGAATCTTTCATCCAAGCAACTTTGAAAAGCAATGTTTTAGCCAGTTCTATTTCCATGGCCATATCTGCTAATTTATTGGCAATGATTGGCTGCCTTGAAAGTGTTTTTCCAAATTGTACTCTTTCTTTAGAGTATTTCACAGCTTCTTCAAAAGCTGCTTCTGCAATTCCAATAGCCTGAGCTGCTACACCGATCCTACCACCATCAAGTGTATCCAAAGCTATACTAAGACCTTTATTTTCTGTTCCTATCAAGGCAGATACTGGAATTTTACAATCGGAGAAAATCAATTCTGTTGTGCTGGAAGACCTGATTCCCATTTTATTTTCGTGGTTCCCAATTTCGAAACCGGGTGTTCCGGTTTTTATAAGGAAGGCAGAAATTCCTTTCGCTCCCAGGTCAGGCCTGGTTTGAGCAAAAACTAAAGCCAGCTGGGCAAAACCACCGTTTGTAACAAAATTCTTCGTACCATTTAAAATGTAATAATCACCTTCTTTAACAGCAGATGTTTGTAATGATCCCGGATCACTACCCGAGTTTGGTTCTGTTAATGAAAAACATCCTATATATTCACCAGTTGCCAATTTCGGCAGGTATTTCTTTTTCTGTTCTTCAGTACCGAAATGTACTATAGCATCGTTGAACAGAGAGTTTTGCACAGTTACGCAAACACTGGTACCTGCATCTCCTTTACTCAGCTCCAGCATTGTGCCAGCATAAGCAATATATCCACTATCAAAGCCATCGTATTCTTCGGGAATGGTCATTCCCAAAAATCCCAACTCTCCCAGTTTTTTGATAGCTGCTTCATTCACAAGTCCTTTTTCATCAAGCTCTTCAGCAAAAGGTTCCAATTCGTTTTCAGCAAATTTCTTAGCTTCGTTAAATATCATCTGCTGTTCATCATTAAATTTAAAATCTATTTTCTAATCTCCAAATATTTATTTATTAAATATGTTACATATTTCTTCTATACTGCCCACCCACC
>CAZOCS010000220.1:0-2732 GCA_964578365.1 uncultured Candidatus Cloacimonadota bacterium | reverse complement strand
CGAGGACAGTGGACAACCACTTGCTAATACCGCAGTGATATTAGTTGGTGCAGAATAGGATCTACAGTAATTCCCAAAATGTAACCTGTACAAAGTATTTTTAGAATCAAGAAATAGAGAATATTAACGAGTACGAGCAAAAAGAATTTCGGATAGTTATTTAGCGCCTGAAAGTACATTGAAATTTTAAAAGGTTCTTCCGTAAAATTATCTTTGAATCCAAACGGGATCAATGTAAATGGTACTAATATGAGCAGCATTAGATTTGTAAAAAGATAATGATCTATCTTGAAACTCTCTGCCAGATCTATGCTGAAGAATATTCCTAAACCTAAAAGTAAATAAGAAGTGAGAATAATAAAAATTGAGAATGCATAATATTTAGATTTGACAGGTTTGAACTTCTCCCAAACATCTTGGTAATTCACCTTTGCTGAAAGTTGACCGGAAAGAGCACCGGTTGAGTGACCACATACTTTGCAGAAAAGAGCATGTTTATCAAGTTCTGTGTTGCATCTAACATCTATTTTCCTGCCATTTTTTGTTTTTTCTTTTCTCATGCCATTACATTTCATAAATTTCCTCATTTATCATTTATTAATGCTAGAAAATTTCTGGGGAGTGCTCATTTTGTCAATTATTAAAGTTCTTTACAAATAAAGCACTCAAAATTTATTCGAGGTTGCTTTGAATACGAAGTGAGGAGGAGCGATGTTTAAGCTGAATGTAACTTCAAATTTTTCATCGGCACACAAATTAGATGGATACGAAGGTTTATGTAAGAACCTTCATGGTCATAACTGGAAAGTACGTATTGGAATTTTGTGTGAGAAAGTAGATGAAATTGGAATGACAATAGATTTTGGTGAAGTAAAGAAAATTTTAAATGAAATAATGTTGATGCTCGATCATACATATTTGAACGATTTGGAAAATTTTAAAGGAATTAATCCAACTTCTGAAAATATTGCAAAATTCATTTATCATGAAATGAAAAATCGTATTGAAGTTCCTGACTGTAAAATGGCTGACGTTGAAGTTTGGGAATCTGATATAACTTCAATGGTCTATTTTGAGTAATTTTAGTTAGTCGGTGAATAAATGAGAATCGTAGAATCAAAATTTGTTAAAAGTGCTGTAAAACCTGCAGATTATCATCCAACTGCTTTTGCAGAAATTGCCTTTGCGGGAAAATCGAATGTTGGAAAATCAACACTTATAAATACCCTGTTGAATAGGAAGGGAATTGCTAAAGTTAGTAATAAGCCAGGTAAAACGCGATTAATAAATTTCTTTGAGATCAGATTCAAAATCGATAAAAAAGAGTTGGATGGTTTTTTCAGTTTTGTTGATCTGCCCGGGTATGGATATGCAAAAGTTAGCAAGACTCAGCGAGATTCCTGGAAAAAAATGATCCTTACATTCTTTGAGCAAAGACAGCAATTAAGAGGTGTTGTGGCTTTAGTCGATATCAGGCATAAAGCAGATCCCAAAGATATTCTCATGATACAAATGCTGCAATCTATGAATATTCCATTCGTGGTTGCCGCCACAAAATCTGATAAGATCCCTAAATCTAAGGCAAATGCGGCAATAACAAGATTGAAGAGTGGACTGAATTTGGATGATCAGCAAATAATTGCTTGTTCGTCATTAAAAAAAAGAGGAATTGAAAACATCCTGAACTGGATCACAGATCGAGTTATTGATTTTAATTGACAATTGAATTAAATATATGTGTTTGTTGGTTCATTGATATGAAGGTTAAATTATGTTAGAAAAAATAAAAACACCGAAAGATGTTAAAAGGCTCTCAATTGTGCAGCTGCAGGAATTAGCTGATGATGTGAGAAAGAGAATAATTCAGGTGACCGCCAAAACTGGTGGTCATGTTGCCCCAAGTTTAGGTGCTACCGATCTTGCAATTGCATTATTGAAAATGTTTGACCCATTGGAAGATAGGATAGTTTGGGATGTTGGACATCAATCTTACGCCTATAAAATACTTACAGAAAGAAATGAACAATTTGAAACATTACGTCAATTTAATGGATTAAGCGGATTCAACAATATCTTTGAAAGTAAGTATGATGCTTATGGTGTTGGTCATGCCAGCACTTCCATCTCTGCTGCCCTTGGAATAGCTGTAGCCAAAGAAATGAAAGGAAAAAATGGTCGAACTATTGCAGTTATTGGTGATGGTGCTCTCACTGGCGGAATGTCTTTTGAAGCTTTGAATCATGCCGGACATCTCCAAAAAGAGATGATAGTTATTTTGAATGATAATAATTTTTCTATCTCTAAAAATGTTGGTGCTCTTCAAGCACACTTAACAAATATGTTGGTTAGTCGTCCTTATAACGCAACAAAAAGTCTTATCTATGATTTCGTACAACATCTTCCTAAGCGTATTCGCAGAAGAGTTATCTTAAGTGCGCGTACACTGGAAGAAAATATGATAAACACTCTTGCTCCGAATATTATTTTTGAAGATCTTGGTTTTAAATACCTCGGACCTATCGATGGACATAATATTCCAAGAATGATAAGAATTTTCCATAAAATTAAAACAAATCTTACCGGACCGATCTTCGTTCATATTGTAACACAAAAGGGAAAGGGTTATGAACATGCAGAAGATGATGCTTCCCGTTTCCACGGACTGGGGCCTTATGAAATAAAGACAGGGAAGAGTAAGAAAAAAAAGAGTGAAACATATTCAAAAGTTTTTG
>CAZOCS010000219.1:0-2741 GCA_964578365.1 uncultured Candidatus Cloacimonadota bacterium | reverse complement strand
ACTGGCTTCCCAACTGGTCATACAACTGGCTTCCCAACTGGTCATACAACTGGCTATCGTTTATATCATCTTTAACTAGGAGAAAAAATAGTGAGCATAACAAGGCTGTATTAAGAGGTGATTCCCCTATAATAACCAGAGGCTTGTTCTCTGCCATATTACCATAGACTTTATTTATAGATACTATGGCTTTTTCTTTATCCATAGGATTACTAGCCATACTTACCCATTTATGAATAAAGAGAGGTATTTGTCCTTCCTGTTCTTTTGTAAGTTTTTTTATTTTAATCTGCGACATTTCTGGCTTCCTCCGCAAAATGATCGTACTCCTGAACAATACCTATTTCATAGGCTCCCTTTTCAATGGTAATCGCACCATGTTCTTCATGCTCAACTGTAAAAGTCTCTTTGCTATTAATATAACGAACACCACCATCCTCATACAAATCAATATTATTCCCAACTCTATGGGCGTGTCCTGTTGCTTCACCTTCTGCTAATACGAATCCTCTACTACCCCTCTCTATCTTCTTCATACTTGCAAAGTCAACGCTAACTCTTTTTATTAATACATCTCCTTGCTGTACATAATTATTTACTTTCACTATTCACCTCCTTTGTTAAAAATTACCATCCCCCCACGTAAGAGATGCGCCTTGCCCTTGATGAGCCTTATAGCCCACTAAACAATGTCTCTGGTATGACCACTATTACCTGTGGGTGAGATGGTTTTACCTAAATATTAACTTAACAACAAAACCCAAACCTATACCTGAGAAAAAACATAATATCCAAAATATTACAACCGGAATTTTTATTGTCCAGAAATCTTCTTTATCTGTATTTTCCACCATTGTATCTTCCATTTCAATATATCATCCTTGTATCTTGACCACCTGAATTTAACTGGATTAACCAACCAGACAAACTTTATATTCATTGTTCTCTTTTAAAATCTTCAAAACCGCTTGCATCAAACTCACCAGTGTAATCCAGTTCCAAGATAAATTGTATCAACTCTTTCTTCCTTACAAATTCATCTACACCACCGAACTTATTAGCTAACTGAAACATTGCATATTGAAAGATATTAGCTAAAGTCTGATCTGACTGCTGTTCAAGGTAATCTTCCCATAGGTTATGTAAGACAGACTCTTTTGCATCTTGTCTATATTCATCAGCCGTCATACTCATTTTGCTATCTTATCCTTTCTTATTATTTTGTTACCTGTTAATTCCCAATAAGGAATATCCTGCGGAGGCACACCTTTATAGGCAAGAAATACTCTAAGCTCTGCAACAATAGCTGCCGTTATATCTGCCTGATTATGCTGTGCATCTTTTATTACACCTCCAACTGCATTTAATCTTCTCCTGTATTCCTCTATTGTTTTAAGTGATGCACCTTGAAGTGTAAATTCCTTTGGAGTGTCTATCTTCTTTGTAACTACAGATGTAACCAACTCTTTGACTTCCTTTTCGCTTAACTTCTCTATTTCGTCATCTACTGATTTAAGCTCACCTTTGATAACATTTATGTCTTTCTTGTTTTCCGCAATATCACCTTCTACCTCTATTATGTTTTCCTCTACTGCTACAAGACTATTTTCAAGTTCGTTGTTGCGTTTCTCTGAACAAGCCACTTGACCCAAACATAATACTGCTAATACTGCTGCTATTATTGCACTTGTCATTCTTTACCTCCTTCCAAAAGTCTTTTTAAAAGCTGCTCTATAATTAGTTAATTTCTCACATTCGGTACAAATCCAAGTTGCTTCCCGGCACTCATCTTTAAACGGACAATCATAGCAATAATACCCATTATTGCTACATTCCCTCATTTTCTTTATTGTGTGATTGGTCATGGTTAAATCAGTTGTTTGATTGTTAGTTGGTCTAGGCATATTACTCCTACGGAAAGGTACTCTATTATCAGTAAAATACTCTTGTGACATGATTCTTACAGCGTGGTAACAAGCGGTTGAACGCCTCAGCGTTCCAACTCAATCTTGATTACGAGGGGATTGTAATGAATTTGAAATGGGATTTCAAGCGAAATCCAAATTTAATTTTGGAGAATTGTATAGTAGATGTGAAAAGGTACAAGATATTGTACACTCAGTGAAAAAGCCTTAACCAGAAGTTCTTAGTGAAGAACGCAGTTGATGAAATAAAAACAATACCTATGAGTTTAACCACCCATTTCTGTTGTGTCTCCACAGTGGTAAGCCTCTGGTTTATATTCCTTTTAAGGAAGTTCTCTTTCCAGACAATATCCTGTCGCATGAATTCCTCAACCTTACCCATGTGTCCGGCTATCTTTTCATTATTAGCCCTGCGTTCGTCTGCCATTATTTACCATCCCATAAACCTTCTTTGATTTCTTTTTTAAGTTCGTCAACTTCTCTCTGCTTCTCTTGAACGCTTTTATATTTAATGTAAGAACTACCTACTGTGGCAAGTCCACTTGCTACCATCAGTGGTATACAGCCACTTAGAGATAAACATAATATAGATAATAATAGTAATTTCTTCATATTACCATACCTCAACTTCTTTTTGTCTTGGACATTCCCGACCTGATTCATAGAATTCCATAAACATCTTATGCCAGAGCTTTGTTATATAAAAGTATTGTTCTTCAAATACTACCCGGTATACATCCCATTCATGTTTAACAGGAAAAAGAAAATATGCACCTTCTGACACAGTAAGGAATATATGCCCTGATCCTTTATGGG
>CAZOCS010000218.1:0-2756 GCA_964578365.1 uncultured Candidatus Cloacimonadota bacterium | reverse complement strand
CATCCAGGTTGGAGATAACAGCTGCAGTAACTATAACATTTGGAGATATTTTTTTTACATTGGAATACAGATCTTTCATGAAATTGGTGATCTGATCTTCTTTCCACTGCTTCCAGGCATCAGCATCCTGAAATTTCACATCTTTTCTATAGGCATCAAGAGCCAGGTCAGAAAACCCAAAATGAGAATCAGGATAACGGATGTAATCCAGATGAATTCCATCAATTTTGTAATTTGATACAATGTCGAGAATCACATTTTTCGTGTATTCCTGAACCTGTGGAATACCGGGATCGAGATACGCTCCCATATAACTTTGATAATTCATTATCTCTTGAGAAAAATCGCAGGTAATCCACTGGGGATTTGTAAAATAAATATGCTCGGGGTGCAGCTTCTCAAGGTTATGTCCTGTAATTACAAATGTAGTAACCCAGGCGTGAACTTCTAAATCTTGATTTGTATTTTTTTCTAAAAGATATTCCAACGGATCAAAGAGAGAATCTTTGACTGCATGATATTGTTTTTCGTTATTTTCATAGAAATTTGATAATTTATTTGGTGTATAGGCGGCATCACCACGATAACGAATTTGAACCAGAAGCTGATTTATATTGTTGTTATTCAGATCGGCTAATACATTATCCGCTTTTTCTGGTGTTGTAATTTCCCAGATGGGAACCCACATTGCGCGGATCTGTGCATGCAATGAAATGCTAATGAATAAAATAAGAGAAATAAATAACTTTTTCATTTCTTTTTCTTTTTGGTTACGGTAATATTTTTTTGTTTTTCTACTATCTCTGCTAAACATTTTCCATCGGTTAATATCAATTGCAATTTATCGGAAACATTAATATCCTTAATAGAATTCAGTATTTTTTTTTCTTTTCGAATTAGACTGTAACCACGCTTCAATGCTTCATGTGGTGATAGTTCTCTTAGTTCATTAAATAGAATTTCCAGGGTATTTCTTTTTGTTTGTAATGTGTTATAAGTTGTGCTGTTCAGTTTCATTACCGCTAGTTTCAACCTTGCTTGCAGGTCTTTTATAATGTTCTTTGGATGTACTCGATCTAAAGCATTTTCCAGTTCTTGAATTTCAAGCTTTTTGGAAGTGAAATAGTGCTGAGTGGTATAATGCAGGCTACTGAATAAATTATTAATCCTTTCTGCAAGTTCTCTTCTGTCCGGCACTGCAAGTTCAGCTGCTGCCGATGGTGTAGGAGCACGTAGATCAGCTACAAAATCGGAGATCGTAAAATCAATTTCATGACCAACAGCAGAAATGACAGGAATTTGAGATGCAAATATTTTTCTGGCAAGCTGTTCATCATTAAAGCAGAAGAGATCTTCCTGAGAACCCCCGCCACGTCCTACTATCAGCACATCTACAGGAAACTCAGTATTAAAATAATCTATTCCTGCTATAATTTCTTTGGCGGCACTATCACCTTGAACAGTAGCCGGATAAAGATATATTTTTGTTGGATAACGCCGCGAGATCACATTGCGGATATCCTCAACTGCTGCACCGGTGGAAGAAGTAATTATTCCCACAGACTCAGGAAAATTGGGAACGGCTTTTTTATATGCACTATCAAATAAACCATCTTCAGATAATTTATTTTTCAATTCATCAAATTTAAGTTGTAATTCCCCAATTCCTGATTGTAGCATCCTGCTTACGTTCAGTTGGTAATTTCCACCTTTTTCATAAACTGATATTTTCCCCAAGCAGATAACCTTATCTCCAACTTTAGGTTGAAATTTCAATGCAAGATTTGCGGCCTTAAAGAAAACGCACCGTAAAGTACTTTTTTCATCCTTCAATGAAAAATATATATGCCCGGAACGGTGATGAGTAAAATTAGCGATCTCTCCCTCAACAAAAAGATTTGGAATACTGTTCTCTACTACATTCCGGATATGACGATTTATTTCCGAAACTGTAAAAACATTATCTTTATCAACTTTCATAAACTTTAAGTTCCTGCTAATATTTCCCAACTGGGGATAGATAAACCGAAAACTCATTTTCACCATCAACATCAATTATGGCATCAATTTTCTCTTGATCGTAAGCTCCAATTGCACAAGTTCCTGCTTCTATGCCTTCACAGGCAAGATAGAGGTTTTGGCAGATGTGACCTGCATCTAACAGCATTGCTTTATGAGCAACTAGATTATAACGCCATTCTCCACGATAAGCTATACAGCTCCAAATAAAAACTGCAGCAGCTTTCCCGGTAAATTTCTGTTCCAATGTAGCCTCTACGATCTTCTTATTCTGATCTTCAATCTCATTAATAAACATAAGCTTGTGTTCGATGGCTAGATATCTATATAATCCTCGTTTCAATCCAGTTACATTATTTATCAAGAGATAGGTTTCAAAAGGATGTCTGGCACCGGCAGATGGAACTGTACGGAGAGTTATATAAGATTTATTATCATGCTCATAAACACTCCTCACACCTTGTGATGCCCAAAGTAAAAATGATAGTTCTTTTAATGTTACGGGTTTATCATTGTACTGACGACGACTTTTTCTGTTCCCAATATTTTGGATTAAATTATCTCTCTCGATTTTGATATTTTCTATTAGTATAAGATCGATCAATTCACTATTGCTATCAAATTCTTTTTCCAAAGGAGGTTGCGGAAGACCTTTCATCTGATCTGAAATATTATTCTTCATTTTCCTCAAAATTTGACTTCATAAAATTCCGATTATTATTAATTTTATCCATATC
>CAZOCS010000217.1:0-2795 GCA_964578365.1 uncultured Candidatus Cloacimonadota bacterium | reverse complement strand
GGATTTAAAATCCGGCAAATAAAAATCTGGATACCATATACGTGGTTTTCCCTGTATGTTTAAGGAAGATTGGAAAGGGTACTTGATGAAAGGTTTGAAAAGAAATATTGATCGGCAGTATCGTTCTTTCAATATGACTCCTTATTGGCGTCGCAAAGCATCTTCTATATATAAAGGTACAAAACCATTTTTAGGTTACAGGAGATGCCATACCGTACGGTATTAATTATTTATTGTATTTAGTCGGGTTCTGATACATTTTATATCTTGTTGATATCATGAGTGTTCTATTGATTTAGGGTATAACGCAATTGGAAGTTTTGCACGAAATAATAATACAAATTAAGAAAATTGAATAGGGTTGTGTTACACTCTAAAAACCTTCCAATATGAATATAACCCTTTGAAAACATGCAAATCGTTGGGCCTGAGAAGGAAATTATTGTAAAATTTTTAGAATTAATTGCGTTACACTTTAGGAAGAATATTGTTACATGCTGTTGGACGGTTCTATGATGTGGGAACTGTTGTGGAGACTGTTGATTCGAATGCAAGTATGCTGCCCAATATGGATTCAGGGTGATTGTCATTGTTCCCTCCCCGGGCCCAAATTGGAGCGGATATACCCTTCGATAAAACTCTATTAAATTCCGTGACCCAAATAAATCCTTTTGGCGGCATTCTCTGGGTTAAGTTACATAAAGCCTTCATTCGTGCGCTGGTATTTGCAACAAAAAGCAGGCGAAACCCATTGAATTGAGCATTGAAGATTTTCTCGTAACGTTTGTATCGGTTGCGGGAAAATAGGGTCTGGTAATTGATAATTTTTTGACGGATATCTCCGGGATTTCGATTGGAGTTCACCAACGTTTCTGTTCCCATATCCACTTCGACGTAAAATAGTAACGATTTATCAGCTTCTGTGTCTGTGATGGCGAAAACGCCGTCAGGGATCATAGAAATGGTTTCATATGAATTATTGTCAGTTGAAAATTGTTCCACCAAAAGTGGGTGGTCGATATTGCCGTCTTTCAATTGATGAGAGCTGGTTGTCAGATGCTGAATGGAAAACCTTGGGTTGTCGCGACTCATTTGAATTAGGTGTATGAAAAACCAGTTCAACATCAGGTCATGATCAATGAAAAGTGAATCGATCCCTTTATTTGTCGTGTAAATAGCATGCCGGGATAGAATACCCCGGTCATTAAGAAAATTCATACCTGTTTGGGTTAATAAGACAATATGCTCCCGCCGACCAGGGCCCTTTCCAATTCCCCGTTCATTCGAGAATATGAGCCCCTCGCCTGAAAAATGACGCAACCGCCTTCTTATTACCTGGGAGGATCTTCTGGTGAGAGCTGAGATCTGTTTAACGGTTAAGAATTTGTATTCAGCTATATAGGATAATATCCTGACATCCTTTTCAGTTATCATGGTTGGTTTCATCTATTTCTCCTGCATTTTGTCATCCCAAAAACAAGTGGTTCTCGATATAACTTAGCGGCAGGATTGGAATAGTAATTTCTTATTATTCTATTGCAAAAATGAAAAGGATGCGGTGGCCTGAAAAACATGTGGTCTTCCCCATTTTTTTGTTTCATTTTGTCCCCATCTGACAATGATGAATGGTAGTTTTCCGAAAAATATAAAGGAGGACGCCATGGAACCAATTTCATCATTCCTAAAGGAAGGAAAACTGGCCCGTAAACAATCCTACAAGAATTTAACCTTGTTTCCGCTGCTTGCGCCCAATGGATCAAAACCAGATTACTTGACCCTGGAACAGGGCCTTGAACAGAACCTTGTCCACATCACAGAGATGGATCAGGATGGCAGCGTTCCGGAACTGAAGCTGCTTAACAAAGGGAAAAAGAACCTTTTAATCGTCGAGGGGGAAGAGCTTGTAGGTGCCAAACAAAACCGCATTGTCAACGCAACCTTTCTCGTGGCCGGTCAAACAGAAATGGTTATTCCGGTGAGCTGTGTAGAGCAGGGGCGATGGCGCTATGAAACCAACGAATTTTCACACGGTAGGAAAATGATGCACGCTTCCCTTCGAAGAAGCCATCAGGCGGATGTGAAGTTCAGTCTAAAACGCGGCGAAAGATATCGTTCTAATCAGGGTAAAATCTGGGAGGATATTGAAGGGAAACTGGATCGGATGAAAGTGGCTGCACCCACATCCGCGTTGTCTGATGCTTATGAAAGCTATGAAGGAGGATTGTCCGATTACCTGGAAAAATTCAGGGTCATCGATTGGCAGCTCGGTGCTGTGTTTGCTATCAACGGCGAGATCCTGGGTCTGGAATGTTTTGGCTGCAGCGATACGTTCGCCGGCTTTTTCGACAGACTGGTCAAAAGCTATGCCTTGGATGCACTGGACTGGCTGGATTCTTCAAAAGATGATTCAGTACCGCCTGAAAAGGCTCGCCGACTTGTTAATTCCGTTGCAAATAGCAAAGGGGAAAAACACCCTTCTATCGGCATGGGGGAAACTATTGCCTTTGAATCCCGCTCTGTTTCTGGTGCCGCCCTGGCTGAAGGCAATCATGTTTACCATTTATCGGCGTTTAAAAAAGACACTGGAAGCGGATCCGGGTCCCACAACATACGATACCAGAGATTTTCCCAACGAAGAAGATATATATGATTTCATTGTCAATTAGGATGATTTAGGTTATGCTAAGCAGGTTTTTTCATTGGAATTTCATGAAATTGCAGGAAAATATTTATACGGGGAGATCAGCTTTCCAGACAATGGCGTATCTTAAGACAGCTCGAGGTTAACAAACATG
>CAZOCS010000216.1:0-2810 GCA_964578365.1 uncultured Candidatus Cloacimonadota bacterium | reverse complement strand
CCAAAATGCGCTTTTTTTATTTATTACGGGTAGTTATTCCCGTGGATGGACACTATTTAGATAAAAGCAAGTACAAATTAATTTCAATCAGCTTGATGTTTCTGTTTTCCCTTATGTTGATTTTATTTTCAGTTTCGAGCATCGCTTATGCTGGTGGTATGACTATCATTACTCATGGATGGGGTAATAAAGACATACTCGGCTGGAAAAGTTACATGGGCTTATTTGTTGGTTATAGAATAATAGATGAAACCGAGACTACTGAGGGAGAAGCATTAACTGTTTCACCGTACGCAACTTATGTAATTAAGGTCTCCCATGACCAGAGAAATATTACAGATTTTGATTATAATGGTAGCACAGTTATTCCAGCGGGTGAGTTTTTTTGGGGGATAGATAAAATTAATAATTTATCAATGGCCGATTCAAGAAATGGTGAGGCAATTATTCTTCTTGACTGGACAGATTGTGATACAGATGCGACATTTGGCGGTTGTGAACTAAGTACAACAAGTGCTGCGCATATAACAAGAGAAATTCTTTTTAGTACCCAGGCAGAAAATGCTTTTGGAGCTAAACCGGCATCTGTACCGATCCACTTAATCGGACATAGTCGAGGCGGAAGCTTTGTCGGTGCGCTCGCTGCTTGGTTTTCGGAGTCAAATCTATGGGTTGATCAAGTAACATTTTTAGACCCCGTTCCTAAAAATTTTGGGGGTGGGGACTGGGGACTTAACAATGGCATAGAAGTCACAGACAATGTCCGTTTTGCTGACAACTATTATCGAGAAGGGGGAACTTTAATCCCGAACGGGGAAACTGTCAAGGGGGCTGCTGACTTCTTATTAAATGATGATTTTCTTGAAGAAAATGATTGGGGGGGATATACAGGAGTTATAGGAGATCAACATTCAGATGTGCATCTTTGGTATCATGGAACGATAGATATTACCGGCGGTATATCAGACGGAGAAGCCTCTGTTAATTCCACTCAAATAGATGAATGGTATGATCCGCAAAACGTTATGCCAGGAGCAAGAGAAGCTATTGGATATAACTTTAGCCGAATTGTTGGAAGAGATAGATATGTCAGCGGGCTCGCCAATTTTGGAGCAGCGCGTTACTTTATTGAAAAAAGTGATGATTGGGCGAATATTGAAGCCCCATTACTGTTCAATAACTCTTATGTAGAAATTGGAGAGAATATTTCTGTAATTTATCGATATCAAGCCTTATGGGAATGTACTATTAGTTTTGGATTTGATATTGATCCCAATCCCTTCAATGGCTCTAATTATAAATACACTATAAATAAATCAGCAACCTCCGATGGCACCGCATTTGATAATGGTAGCTCTGAAAGTTATAATCTCAATACATCAGGAGTCTCGCCAGGATATTACTACCTTGTTGTAAAAATCACTTCAAATGGCCACACGAGATATGTCCATTCTTCAAAGCGCATAGAAATTGTTGAAGCTGAAGAACCTGACCCCGATCCAGACTTCAGTGAACCCAATAATTCTTGGCAACAAGCCGCAGATCTTGGTGTCGTTTCAGGTGAGGATTCAAATACAATAAACCTAAATATAACAGAGGGTGATGTTGATTATTATAAATTCGAAATTATTGCTACTGGCACAGAAAATGATTCTGTTTATATCTATATTAAAAATGATGCGGTTTCCGGTCAAGGTGAATATGACCTCGACCTAGCAATTGGCGAGCTTAATAACGATAACCAATTAGTACCTGCAGATGGGGAAACATATTGGATCAAGTCAATGTCTGATGGGGAAGGTAGAAGTGAGGAAGTATCAATAGAAGGTTATGATCCAGGTGTTTATTTTGCAATTGTCTTTGGCGCCTCAGCTTTTACTGATACCGCAGAGAATTCTCCTGATTATGATTTTTCCGGGGGTATAGAGGCAAGTGATTACAATCTTTTTGTAACAGGGCCGCTTCGTACGGTGGCTAAACCAGTTATTTCGCCGAATGGCGGAACATATATAGGTTCAATAATTGTATCATTATCTTCATCAACCCCGGCCGCAACAATATATTACACTCTTGACGGATCAAATCCGACAACTAATTCAACACAATATACGGAACCTTTTAGTTTAAGCAGTTCCAGTACAGTTAAGGCAATTGCTATCAAAAGTGATTATAATGATAGCAACATTTCAACAGCTGTGTTTACCATTAATTATGTTCCTGAACTTGCTGTTACTCCTGAAAATCAAACTGCTGATCCGGATAGTACCACGACTGACATTTTCGTAGACAATATTGATAGTGGAGATATGTCTTGGACAGCTTCTGTTATTTCCGGTGAAAGTTGGCTATCCATTGAATCTGGAGATAGCGGGACAAATAGCGGTAAAATAACAGTTGTTTTCGAGGCCAATGATACAACTTCAGAACAAACAGCAACAATCCGTGTAACTGCCCCGGATGCTCCAAACAGTCCAATTGATGTGACTGTTAAACAGGCGGGAATCCCCTGTACGTACAGTATCTCTCCGGATAGTGAATCATTTGATGCCAGCGGTGGAACCGGCAGTATCAGCTTGAGCACATCCAGCGGGTGCACATGGAGTGTATCGGAAAGTGTAGATTGGCTTACGATCACCTCCGGCAGCAACGGTAGCGGCAGTGGTACAGTCAGCTACTCAGTTGATGAGAACACGGGGACAAGCACCCGATCAGCGACTATCACGGTGGCAGGGGAAAGTTTTACGGTGAGTCAGGAGCCTGCTCCAACAAATGGGCCAAGCATTGCGCTAATCAACCCTGATAATTACCGT
>CAZOCS010000215.1:0-2813 GCA_964578365.1 uncultured Candidatus Cloacimonadota bacterium | reverse complement strand
CAGATACTCCCTTTAAATTGTTACCCAAAACCGAAATTAACAAATATTTTGAATCTTTAAGAACAACTTCTTCTGCAAGTGATTTCATTAGAGCTCTGTGGGCATTTTATCTTTCTTTACTGCAGCTAGGTGAAAATCATCCTGGTTTAATTATTTTTGATGAACCCGGTCAACATGCTATGCAACAAAGTAGTTTACAATTAATGTTAAAGTATGCTTCTTTACAAACAGATAAGCAAATCATTGTTGCAATATCTAAGGATACAAAAGTTGGATCAAAAATTATTAATCTTGATGAAATACTTAGCGATATTTCAATTGAAACTTATTATGAGATACCAAATGGTAGACAGTGCATTGATAGATGTTCCACATGATTGAAGGTCACTTGTAATGTGATATGAATTGTGCATAGACTTAATCCCAGCAAACTGGTCCAAAGTTAATGTGTAAAATATTATTATAAATTCACTCTTTTATGTAAGTTAACAAGAAAATGCCAAACTGTTGCAACTTTTCAATTTTCAAATATTATAATTCATTTAAAATCAATAAAATAACTATTCAAGTTACCCAACCAAATCTGTAATGTACTCTATTTTATCAAGATTCGAAGTTTATTATAATTTAGATTATTGAAAGGAGGTCAAATGAGTTTTATTAATGTGAAAAACAAAAAAGGAACAGCAGGCAAGACTCCACCAACAGGCTATTCAAGTTGGCTAGAATTCTGGGAAGAGAAAATGGGTAAAAAAGCTACCGATTGCGAAGTTTATTTATGTGAAGAAAAAGCAAAGGTTGGTGGTCATGTGATCAAATCTGGGGAAGGAAGTAAGGAGTATATTCTACCCATGTGTTCTAAATGCAACAACAAACCCGAAGACGAAGTTTTTAAAGCTTGGGAAGGTGATCTGATTTCTGTGAAATAACAATTTCTAAAAGTGTGCACACAGTGAAAGCTGTGAAGCACTCAAACTATTTGTGAAAATATAGATGTTGGAGGTTTTGTTTATGAAGAAAAAAGAAAATACTTTGGTTTTCAATATCTACATTAATATTTTCTCTAATAGCAATATTAATTTCTATTAAAAGTTACAATATTGCAGATGAATCTTTAAAATTATCAGAAAAACAATATCTTGATAAATTTAATACAATTTGGTCTTGTATTTATTACAAGGAAAAAGAAGTTTTTGGAATTAAACCAACCAATGAAAATGTAATTTTACAAAAAGCATTTGCATATTATCCTGATGAGATTTCAGAAACAAAATGGCCATTTCGATTACCTGAGCATTATTTATATATGACTTTTCCTAAATATCAAATTCAGGAATTCATAAAGAGAGAAGTACCATCGAAACCTGAACATTTTCAAGTTATTGATAATGCAAGTATTCCTATAGTAATTGAATCTTACTATTCTTACAATGGTTATAATTTCTATGATAAATCACTATATATACTTGAGTACCTTGCAACTATTTCTGATAATCCGTATACTTCTCCAAATATAGATATTAATGGACTTACTTTTGGAGAGAGACTTGATTTAAGTATTGATATTAAAATATTCCTAAATGGAATTTGGAATGAAGCTGATTCATTTGAAAAGAATTAAATAGGCATAATGGGACGAGTATTAGCGGATTGGTTGGTCCGTATTCTTTGCCTAAATCGTACCGTTTAAGGTGATTTTGTGCTCGGATTTTAGATGTATAGTAACTTAATATAGGCAAACACAGGTGTCAAGAAGGAGAAATAATGGGAATCAATTTTAATCAATCATCATATAGAAATTTAAGAGACATAATTAGTGAAAGAACAAAACCTGTTGTATTTTGGGTTGGATCTGGTTTAAGTGCACATTATGGTTTACCAACTTGGATTAAACTGAAAAATGATCTTGTTAACGAATTAGAAATGAAGATCGAAACTGTTGATGAAAATTATAAAGAAAAATTAATAAAAGTAAAAAAAGGTATTCTTGCAGAATCAAATAATTGGATATCTTACCAGAGATTAAAAAAAGCAATAGGTAGGGCAACTTATGTGAGTACAATTAGAAAAAGATTATCAGCTAATCCTCGGAAATCTGATATTTATAAGAAGATTTGGTCTCTTGGAATATCTGGTATGATCAGTTCAAATATTGATAAACTAGCATCTATAGGATATAGTTTACAATTTCCAGAGAAATCACTTACGGAATTTGTTGGTAAAGATATGAAGGATTATATACAAGTTTTAAATAGTCCTAATAAATTTTTATTAAAAATACACGGTGATTATGAAAATTCAAAATCTTGGATATTTACACATAATGAGCTACAATCATTAACGAATTCGGGTGGCTATAAGAATTTCTTAAACACAGTAATAATCGGTAGAACGATTGTATTTATTGGAATTTCAGCTGATGATTTATCATCAGGTGGTCCTATAGCAAAACTATCTAAAGATGGTTATAGTTTATCAAGTCACTATTGGATCACTGATAGGTGTGATGAAAAAACTGATAATTGGGCTGAGAATGCTGGTATTCAATTAATTAAATATAATAATTCAGGTAAGCATAAAGAAATTAATAAACTGATCTTTGATTTATTGAATTATATTCCTAAAGATGAAAAGGCTCCGGTGGTGTATACATCCTCAAAATCACATACAATTAGAAATCTGCTATCAGTTAAAGAATTGCAAAAAGAAGACCCAGAAATGATCCGACTGATATTAAACGATGAAGTAAAAGAAATATTCATTCCAAGTCCAAACGAATCAACAGCTGCACTTCGAGTAGAGACATTTTCAAT
>CAZOCS010000214.1:0-2816 GCA_964578365.1 uncultured Candidatus Cloacimonadota bacterium | reverse complement strand
ATGATTGGTTTGGGTGGTATGGAAGAAGAAAGTGGTGGGCATAAGGGCTATAGTCTTGCCGTAATGGTTGAGATCCTTTCAGCAGCTTTGCAGGCTGGAAGTTTCATGCATCACCTTCACGGTTGGGAGGATGGCAAGAGAGTTCCCTATAAACTTGGTCATATTTTTATTGCGATGGATATTGAGAAGTTTACTGATATTGCCGACTTTAAACGCATCACCGGAGAGATTATGACACAATTACAAAATTCCAAAAAACGTCCGGATAGGGAGCGTATCTGGGTTGCCGGAGAAAAAGAATATTATGAGGAGATGGAAATACGAAAAAATGGAATTCCAATAAATTCTGGTTTGCAGAAAAATTTAATAACGATGATAAACGAACTGAATTTAGTAGAATATAATAATTTATTTTAACTCTTATTAAGACTTGACAGAACAATCTCATTTAAAATTAAGTTTGCAACAATTGATTGATACTGGTTTTTCTGGAGGATAGATGTTTTTAAGTAACATAGCCGGCCTTTTTTCTAACGATATAGCAATAGACCTGGGCACGGCAAATACGCTGGTTTATAAAAAGGGAATTGGCATTGTTATAGATGAACCATCGGTTGTAGCAATTTCAACTGATAATAAAAAAATTATTGCGATCGGTGAAGATGCAAAGAATATGCTTGGTAAAAATCCGGAAGAGGTAAATATTATCAAGCCTCTAAAAGATGGTGTTATTGCAGATTTTCAAGTAACAGAACTCATGTTAAGAAATTTGATACTTCGTGCACAAAAAAAACGTCTTCTTATAAAACCACGTGTAATAGTTTGCGTTCCTTCAGGTATAACAGAAGTAGAAAAAAGAGCCGTAAGGGATAGCGCACTTCATGCTGGAGCTCGTGAAGTACATCTTGTTTCCGAACCGATAGCAGCAGCTATTGGTGCTGATCTGCCAATTCATAAACCTCAAGGTAACCTCATTATGGATATTGGTGGCGGAACTACCGAGATTGCCATAATTTCACTTTCCCATATTGTTGTACACTCTTCCATCAGAGTTGGTGGAGACAAAATGGATGAAGCAATTGTAAATTATCTGAGAAAAAGAAATAATATTTTTGTTGGAATTCAAACAGCCGAAAAAGTTAAAAAAGAGATCGGTTCTGCCTACCCTCTAGAAAGTGAATTAAAAATGGAAGTTCGTGGACGAGATATTATTACGGGATATCCTATTACAGTTGAGGTAACATCCGAGGAAATTCGAGAAGCTCTTTCTGAAACCGTACAATCCATGATAGATGCTGTAAAACGTCTTTTTGAAAAAACTGCTCCGGAACTTGCTGCAGATATTGCAGAGCGTGGATTGATACTTACAGGTGGTGGAGCAAATCTTAAAGGACTTGATAAAAAAATCCAGGAAACTGTTGATCTGCCTGTTCATGTAATGCCGGAAGCTCTTACTTGTGTTCTAAAAGGATGCGGTCGTGTACTTGATAACATGGAAGAATTCAGGGAAGTTCTCATAAAAAAAATAGAAGATTAATACTGTGAAGAGAGAGTTTCATTTTCTAGTCTATCTGATTTTAGCGATCCTTCTTTTCATAGGCAGCAATGATGATAGATTGAAAAAAGCTCAATTCTTCAGTAAAACAATTTACTTTCCATTAATAAATTCTATACAAAAATTTAATTCCTTATTCGATCTTAAAGAAAAAAATCAAATTCTCTCGAAAAAGCTATCTGAACATACAGTTAAAATTACTGAACTCGAAAATATACTCGTGGAAATTGAAAACGCTAAGATCTATTATGATACTGGTAATTATAGTCATCTACTGGCAGATATCATAGGGTTTAAAGGTGAATTTAGAGAAAGATGTCTTATTCTCAACAAGGGCAAGAAAAACAAAATAAAACTAAACTATCCTGTCATCTCTAATGATGGAATTGTGGGAAAGGTCATCTCCGTTTCTCGTAATTATTCAATAGTGCTTCCGCTCGATCATTCAAGATTCAGGTTGGGTGTTATGTCAAAAAGAAACCACTTACAAGGCATCATGAAATCTGATATTATTGGTAATTCCTACATGACATTAATTAAGCCAGGTTCAGATATAAAAGTAGGGGATATTATTGTCACTTCACAAATTTCTTCTGTTTTTCCAAAAGGATTTCCTGTAGGTGTTGTAACTAAACTTATCGAAAATCCAGCTGATGTTTTCATGAGTGCTAAAATTAAAATTTTTACAAATCCATCTGAGCTTGATCAGACAGTTGTACTATTTTACGAGAAGGATGAAAGCTATGAAGAAGAACTCAAAAGTAATTAACATTGATGGAACGGAATATCTTCGAATTCCCTTAAAAACAAAAATATTAACTCCCGATGATGATATTCTTGCTATCGTAAAAGAATGTATAAAAGGAAAAATTGAAAAGAATGATATCTTAAGTATAAGTGAAAGTCCGCTAGCGATAACCCAAGGAAGAGCTATTCCTGTTAGTGAGTTAAAGATCGGACTGCTAGCTAAATTCCTATGGCGTTTTGTTTCCAATGTAGATTATGGAATTGGTCTTAGAGCTCCGGAAAGTATGCAATGCGCTATTGATGAATGTGGTGCTCCCCGAATTCTTTTTGCTGCTATAATTGGAGGGATCGGAAGATTTATCGGCCGACGTGGGAAAGGAGATTTTTATCGTCTTGCTGGAATGCAGGCTGCACTCATTGATGCAGCCACAACTTCCCCAGTTCCACCTTATGAAAACTGCGTAATAAAGGGCCCTAAAGCTCCGGAGAAAGAAGCACAAAATATCAAAGATAA
>CAZOCS010000213.1:0-2867 GCA_964578365.1 uncultured Candidatus Cloacimonadota bacterium | reverse complement strand
AATATAGTCTTCCAAAATGAAATAGGTTATATCATTGGTAAGATCCTCACCCGAAGCAGCTTTACCGCTCAATGTTATGTTTTGCAGCGTGTCGCCGACCCGGTCACCTCTTTTTTCAAATCGATAAAGGAGTTCCCTGAGAACACTTCTTGCTTTTTCTTCACTTATCTTTCCCTGCGTTACGTCAAAACGATAGAATGGATACAAATGCTGATCGATCCGGCCGATGGTTGATGTGTTGATCCTGAAAAGAGTGGCGAACCAGTAAAGTTGGCACGCTTCTACAAAAGATTCAGGTTTTTTTTGTGATATATGTTTACAAATCTCATATTTTTCCAGTTGATGATCTTTTTTCTCGGCGGCTGCAAAATCCCCCACTACCCTGACAATTGCATCGTATACCTCATGGATAAGCTTAAGATATGTTGCATTGTTGCCATTTAATTTGAGCGCATTTGCAAGGGCATTGTCTCGAATGCCGGTAAACCCGTTTGACAGTAAGAAAGCCATACCCAAAGGATAATGAAAATTGTCATGATTTCTAGGCCATACAGGATATGCATGTGATCTGTTTGGGCCGGCTAAGATTAAGTGGTGGTTTGGTGTCTTATTGAATTGATCTAGCCACGACAGATACATCTTTGTATCAGCCTTTGCAGCTTCTATCAGTCTGTCCGGGTTTTCATTGGTTGTTGAAATCATAAGCTCATCACCTTCTTCATGTCGATATTAGCTATACAAAAAAGATTGATAAACCATCAGGATGAGAGCCACCCGCCGTCTACAGGAATCACTACGCCATGCAGATAGTCAGACATGGAGGATGCCAGGAATATTAACGCCCCTTTGATATCGTCACATCTTCCCCATCTTTGGGCAGGAATTCTTGCAACAATAGATTTACTTCTTTCTGTATCCTCCTGCAGCGGTCTCGTAAGGTCGGTGGCAATGAATCCAGGAGCAATGGCATTTACATTGATTCCGTATTTAGCAAGTCCATTGGCAAAGCTTTTAGTCAACCCTACAACTCCGTGTTTTGACGAAGCGTATGAAGGCACTCTTAATCCCCCCTGAAAGGATAGCATGGATGCGATGTTAATGATTTTCCCGCTTTTTTGTTTGATGAAATATCCTGATGCAATTTTTGATAAATAAAAAGGGACTGATAGATTGACATGCATCACATTATCCCAATCTTCATTCTCGAACTCTTGAACTTCACCTCTTCTAGTAATACCCGCATTATTGACCAGTATATCAATGCCCCCGAATTCTCTGTTGATTGAGGCAAACAATCCCTCTAACGCACCACAGTCTGATGTCAATAAATCTACTATATATCGTTTGAAACGTCCTTCATGCGAAAGACTGAATTGTTGAAGATAATCATTTTCCGACCTGTCCAAAGCCACCACTATAGCACCTGCTTCCATCAAAGCTTCGGATAGTGCCTGGCCAATTCCCCTTGTCGTTCCGGAAATAACAGCAACTTTATCTTTTAGGGAGAATTTTTCGATTATATGGTTTTTCAAAATAAACCTCTGCTCTCTTCCACAATGAAATATGACTTAATGGATTGATATTATTTGTATCTCAAATAAATTGGATCATTTTTCATTAAATGTATCGCTTTTTCGTGATCCTGGATCGTATCCACTCCGATGGTCTCATAGGGTGATAAAACAACTTTTACCTGAATTCCATTTTCCACGAATCTCAGCATATCATCGGATTCCGCAATCTCAAGAGGCGTCTGCTCCATCTTTGAATATTGAAGCGCCATCTGTTTTGTTAATGCATAGACGCCCAGTTGTTTGAAATGCGGGAAGTCGCTCCCATTGGGTATGGGCAATCGTGAAAAATATAATGCATTATGGTTCTGGTCAAATATTGCCTTGACGTTGTTGGGATCATTAATATCGGATTCCTCAACCAGTTTTTCAATCAGATTTACACATTTGACTTTGTCGTCATTAAAAAACGGTTCAACAAGAAGGTCAATTGCCTCTGGATTTAAAAGAGGTTCGTCACCCTGAATATTTACCACAATGTCGTACTGATCTCCAGATTTATATAGCTTTTCCGAAGCTTCCGCAATTCTGTCAGTGCATCTCTCATGTTTGTCGGAAGTCATAATAACATGAGCACCGAATTTTTCAGCGGACAATTTTATCTCTTCATCACAGGTGGCAACATATATCCTGTCAATTTTTGAATTTAATCTAACCCGTTGCCAAACGTGTTCAAGCATTGACCTGCCACAAATATCGATTAACGGTTTTCCAGGATATCTTGTTGATGCCATTCTTGCGGGAATCATTGCGATTATTTTTTTCATCTCTTATCCTTAAACGATTAATCTATATGTTGTACTTATCAGCCCAAACCGGGTCTGCCTTATAAATATCATAAACTAATTTCATCGTTTCATATGAATCCCTGCTGCTGCCTTCAATAACTTTCTTGTCGCGAACGATGCAGTCGGCAAATTCATCAATTTCGTCTTTCCATGATGGATCGGAAAGATATCGTATGGTCTCTTCTCGGTGGTTTCCTGTTTCTGTCTGCGATCTCAGACCGATTACTAATGTTTCCTCACCATAGCTTTTACTTCCTGTGAGTAGTCCGGATAATACAAGATATCCCTCTGTCAAGGTGATTTCTAATCTGAATTTGTGCTGCCATTGAGTGGCGCTTGATTGAATAATGGCATGCTGTCCCTTTTTATTTCTCATGATTGCATATGCATTATCCTCAACATCATGATTCCAGTAGTCGTTTGAGATAAAACTCTTTATCTCATTAAATTCAACACAAAAATACCTTATCAAATCAAGCATGTGAATCCCCTGATCCAATAAGATGCC
>CAZOCS010000212.1:0-2873 GCA_964578365.1 uncultured Candidatus Cloacimonadota bacterium | reverse complement strand
CGGAATGTATTTTGTTAAAATGAATACAGCAACATCTGAAGTTTCTAAGAAAATGTTGTTGCTGAAATAATTATTTCAATTTGCAGAAAATCCATACTAACGCTCCTGTAATGGAGCGTTTTTATTTGACATAATTGATAAAATAAATTCCATCTTCTTTATGATCAAAATAAAATTTTATAGTACACTCAGAATGTTCTTAAAGCAAAATGAAATTGAAATTGATTCTCACAATATTTCCATTTTTGCTCTTCTACAGAAAATATCAGAGAAAACAAATAAAGATCTTTTATCCGAGATCACAGATACCGAACAACTTATTCAGGGAACTATCATTCTGTTAAATGGTCGGAATATCTACCATTTAGAAAAAATGGATACAATAGTGAAAAGTGGTGATTTGGTCGACATCTTTCCGCCCGGTGGTGGTGGATAATGGATATGTTTTCAAGGAACATCAAATTCTGGGGAGAAAAAAAACAGGCAATCTTAAAAGATTCATCAATTCTAATAGCAGGAATGGGAGGTTTGGGCTGTACTGTTGCCGAAAACCTGGTTCGTGCTGGCATTGGCAAACTTATTCTTGTTGATCATGATATAATTACAGAAACGAATTTAAATAGACAAATATTATTCGATAAACAAGATATAAGAAAATCTAAAGTAATTACAGCTAAAAGAAAACTATTAAGAATTAATAGTGATATTGATATCATTGCCTTTGAAAAGAAAATTGATAATATTAATGATTTCTCTGATATAGATATTAATTTTTGTGGAATTGCAGATTGTCTGGATAATTATAAGAGCCGTTTTTTACTAAATGATGCATTGAACGATGATCAATTCCTTGTTCACGGCGGTGTGAAAAATGATTTTGGACAGATCACAACTGTAAAAAATGGAGTAACACAAACCTTAAGACAAATATTGGGGATTATTAAAGATGAAATCGAACCCGGTATCATTCCTCAAACTGTGATCGCAATTGGTTCATTAATGGCACATGAAATTTGTAATAATATCTTTGGTAAACCAAAATTGTTAAATAAAATGTTGATTGTTGAACTATCTGATTTTTCGATGTTTAAGGTTGATTTGAAGAGATAATAAGATTTCCATTAATTCTCTTCGTCCCAAACAATTTCGAAACTATGAAGAATGGATTGTGGGGATGACATCACGTTTTTTGTTGCTAACTCTCTTTTTTCAATTTTTCAAACTTATCTTTTCCACCCGAAAGCATAAACGAAAGTGGTGCAGCTTTTTTTGCCAGCTTCATCATTCTACCGGCAGTTTCTTTAATGTCCCACTGAGCATGTTCATCTTCGCGTAGTCTTGAAAAATGATATAATTCCCGAGGATTTGCAGCGATCAGTACTCTACGTTTATGAGCATTGGTAAGGCAGTATTCAGCAGCTTTTCCATATTTTGGAAGAAACTCATAATATAGTTCTTCACTTCTACGGCATACTTCTCTTAGATCATTTTCCTTTCCAATTGCTTTGATAGAAGCTGGAATTGTAATTCCCAGAGTTGGATCATAATCCTGAGCCAAAAGTGTCATCAGTCGGTGACGTTTTAGTTGAGCAAAATTGCTGGCGCTAACCACAAGTTCAAATTTTAGATCTCCGCTAAACTCAAATTCACGAGGAATTGAATCGAAAGCTGAAATATATTTTAAGGCCTCTTCAAAGAACTCTTTACCACCATTTTCATCCTTAAGAATAATTGAGGCAAGCCTAAAAGCATCCTCAACCGGAAGCTTAGAATTATAATGAATGATTGCAGTTGCAATGTTCTGATCAATATTATTAGATACAATTAATTTTTCATACTCTTCTTCAAGTATTTTGGGAAGATCTTCACTCAATTCACCATAATAATCCTTAATAATTGTGCTAATATATTCCTTAAGATTATTACGGGTAAATTTGAAGTTATCATCTTGTAATTCAGTTTTAAATGCCTTTTTGAATTCATCCGGATCGGTTAGAATGATCAAGGAAGGAGCTATATCTTTTGTTACATCAAACAACTTTTGAGATAATTCCCTGCATTCGGTCAAATTCGAATACCGCATTGTGCGAATTGCATGTTCCAAAGTACGAGCATTGAAAGACAAACCAAGTTGTGCCTGAGTTGCCAAACTAAGAGCATATCTGGCATCCTCTTTGGCCCAGCCTTCCAATGTATTCTTTGCCCGATTCATCTTATCTGAGGAACCTTTATTGCTTGATATACGGGCTTGTTCGGCCAGTTCAGGATTTGATTCGAATTGATACTTCGTAAGTTTATCCAAGTTACCTAAATAGAATTTGTTTTGGAATTCTACTAGTTCCCTGAACTTCTTTGCATCCTCTTCTTTGAATTCCTTAGGAATAACATAATCACCCTGCAAAGTAATGTATCTTTGGGATTTTTCGGTATAAGCAGCTCCGATCCGACGTGCTTCCAATTCTTCTAAGGCCAGTCGTGATATCTGTAGAATATCAAAATTGAAATACGCGTGCTCTGCTACAGAATGATGACTCATTCCAAATACAATAGCTTTATTCGATCTGCGAGCTTTCTTTACCTGCTCTCTTGCTTCTGTTCTAAGTTCGGGAACATCTCGAGGATCGCGGCTTATTCTTGCATAAGCTGCAGATATAGTCTCAGGCGTTGCAATAGTGCCTTCCGGTAATTTATCTATCAAATTCTTATCAATGTTGAATCCGGCTAATTTTACTTTCATTATTTCTTAAATTCCTAATTCTTTTATTATCTCTTCACTGGGAATACCATTTTCATCCCAACCCCGAAGTTTATAATATCTATCCAACATTTCATCCAGTTGCACAACTCTGTTTCTGGAAGCACCTTCAGATAAT
>CAZOCS010000211.1:0-2891 GCA_964578365.1 uncultured Candidatus Cloacimonadota bacterium | reverse complement strand
AACCAAGCGGTTTGGCAAAATTTTCTATTGCATTTCCGACATCACCGGCTCGGTTACCCGCTTTGGACATTTTGATTCCTTCGTAGAGAGCTTGTTTTGTATGTTCAATTAATTTTCTGGCTTCATCATCAATCTCACCTACCCCAACAGTAATTGCCATGTCAGTAACTAAATCTTTATGAATCAAACCTAGATCAATTCCAACAATATCTCCCTCTTCTAAAATCCTTTCGTTGTTGTTGGAAATACCGTGCACAACCTCATCGTTTACTGAAACACAAAGGCTAGCTGGATAGGGAAAGTTAGCTCCTTCAGGTTTGTAATTCAAAAAAGCTGGCTTATCCCCGCCCTCTGATATTAATTGCTCAGCATAATCATTCAATTCAGAAATTTTCACGCCTGGAACAACTTTCTTTGCTACCTCATTAAGAATAAAGGCAAGTTTCTTGCCCCCTTCCCTTAAAATTTCTATTTGTTCTGATGTGTATATCATTAACTTGAAGTATATTATTGGAAACTAAAAAATTCAACCTTACGGTTGAATTTTTTGAATTATTTCTCCATGAACCTCTTCAATAGTCTGTTCACCATTTATCTCAACAAAATTATAGAGAGAATCATTTTTAAAGTAATCAAGAGTTGGAACAACATCTGTATCAAACCAATCTAATCTTTTTTTGATTTGTTCCTCACTATCATCATGACGCCCCCTTCCCAACAATCTATCAATTGCCCATTCTCTTGAAACATTCATATAAATGACGGTTGGATCGTTTCTGTCGTAAAATTTAATTGCTGAATCAAGCACTTCTGCTTCATCTAGCCTGCGAGGTGTTCCATCCAGAATCAAATGTTCATTCCCGTTCATATCTTCAACCAAATCTTTTCCCCAAAGATGAATCATTAAAAACTCTGGCTGTAATTCGCCTCTTTCCATAACTTCTTTTGACAAATTATTTGAATATCCTTCCTGATCCCAGAATTTTCTGAGAATTTTTCCGGTACTAATATAATTAATTCCTATTTCAGGAGTATCTTTTTTTAATTTTTCTGCTAATAAATCAATCTGGGTACCTTTGCCACACCCGGAACGACCTATAAAGATAAATGTTTTTTGTTCCATGGTACACTTCATTATACATTAAAAAATCTATTAAAAAACCCGCAATTTCCATCGGCTACGGTGCGTAGCCGATGGAATTTCAATGGCTACGCATCGTAGCCATTGAAACCAAAATCTACAGGGACTTAGTCCCTGTAGATTTTTATGGCTTCCTGCCTGCCGGCAGGCAGGTGTTGAGCAATTTAAACGGCTCACCTAGGTGAGCCGTTTAAATTCATTAATTCTCAAAATTGAATGAAGTTCAAGAAAGTAAGAGAAAAAGCCCCGAGGCATACTTTAGTTACGACGAGGGGCTTTTTCTTGAAACTGACGCAGAAATTCGTCAATTTTGAGAATTAATACTCCCTCATTGATACCTGCGCATCCACCTTCTTAACCAAATCAAGTACTACAGAAACAACAATCAAAAGCGCCGTACCGCCAATCGCCAGTGAAGCCACTCCCGTCAAAGCTCTCATAATCAGCGGAAGAACCGCAATGAATCCTAGGAACAGAGCACCAACTAATGTAATTCTAGTTAAAACTTTGGCAATATAATCTGAGGTATTTCTGCCCGGTCGAATCCCCGGAATAAAAGCTCCACTTCTCTGTAAATTAGTTGAAATTGTTTCAGGATCAAATGTAACTGCTGTGTAAAAATAAGTAAACAAGAAAACAAGAACAAAATAGAAAATTGAGTAAATCCAACCATTGTTCAAGAAGTCGAGAACAACATTGGAAACTTTTGCAATCATTTCGTTGTTGAAATTTGCCAAGAAACTGAAGATCATTTGAGGAAACAGCAGAATAGAAAGTGCAAAAATAATCGGAATCACTCCTGCTTGGTTAACTCTCAACGGAAGATATGTCGAAACACCGCCGTAAACTTTGTTCCCCCTGACTCTTCTTGAATAATTGATTGGAATTGGCCTTTCCGCTTCAGTAATAATCACAACACCGGCAATAATAACAATCGCCACCGCCAAGAATCCCAGATAAATCGGCAATTGAGCAATATCAAATGTGAAAATAAGCTGACTAATTGTAGTCGGCAGACTCGCAACAATACCGGCAAAAATAATTATTGAAACTCCGTTTCCGATACTGAATTCCGACATCAGTTCTCCAATCCAAACCAAAAGCATTGATCCCGCCACAATAACAGTGATATTCGTCAACATTTCAAAACCGCCCATGCTTTCCAAAATACCCTGTCTTTGCAAGAGATTCAGAAAAGCGTAGCCCTGAATTATTCCTAAAGGAACAGTCAGCAGTCTTGAATATTGGCCAAATTTCTTTTTCCCAGCCTCTCCCTCTTCATGATAAAGTGCCTTTAACCTTTCAGACATCATTGTCATCAACTGCATAATAATTGATGCGGTAATGTAAGGACCAACACCAAGCATTATTATAGATAAACTGGACAGACCACCACCTGAAAAGATGTTCATCAAACCAAAGAATTGGTTATTAGTGAAAAATTCTTCCAGTTTCAAAGCATCAACTCCAGGAATTGGAATTGCCGCAAGCACCCTAAACAAAACAAGAAAAGCCAGCAAATAAAGGATTCTATTCCTTAAATTTTTATCCTTTATGATTAAATTTATCTTATTAACAAACTTCATTTTTATTATTTTATAGTCCCTCCAGCTTTTTCGATTTTTTCCTGAGCTGTTTTTGAAAAAGCACAACCAGAAACATTAACTTTTTTGGTTATATCACCGCTCGCTAATATTTTTTATTACTGGTATTTTACCATTTTTTCTGCTAATAACTCCACTTTTTATGA
>CAZOCS010000210.1:0-2952 GCA_964578365.1 uncultured Candidatus Cloacimonadota bacterium | reverse complement strand
TTCGAGAATAACATTGGAGGTCATTATTCAACAAAAAGTGTTCAAAAAATATTTTATAAAGCTTTAGGAAAGACAAAAATTGACAAGAAGGTCTCTGTTCATACTTTACGTCATAGTTTTGCAACTCATTTATTGGAGCAGGGAGAAGACTTGAGATTTATACAGAAACTATTAGGACACAAAAGTTCGCAAACCACAGAAATTTATACATATATCACAAAAAAAGGAATGGGACGAGTTATAAGTCCACTTGATAGTTTGGATATTGAAATAGATGATTGACAGGTATACAATAACCTAAGAATAAAAGTTATTGTATACCTTTTTGCCATATCTATAGGTTAGCTATGTCTACCTTTTTGGTGGTCGTGGCGTGCATATGTTAGCTGCAATTAAAAAATTAGAGGTAAAATGAAAAAAAGTTTTTTTATTCTCATACTGTTGTCATTTATTATTCAATTAAGTTCACAAGATAAAGTTGATCTACCCTCATTTCGTAGATCAGAAACCTATCCTGACTATAAACTCGTTGAAAAAGTACCGATTGAAGAGCGAAGTAATAAAGCAGGAAAATATCGCATTGATCATGGAGATGGCCAAATTAGAACACTCTATGATGAAAGTAATAACCAAATATTAAGTTTAAAACAAGATATCTATAAATTTGATGAATATGCAGACTTTGCAGTATCTGAAAATGGAATTACTGTTTTTAATGGTTATGAAAAACTTTATACACCTGAATTTAAAACTATGATAAAATGGTTAGATAAAAAAGGAAATGTGATAAATACTTATGATTTAAAAATGAATCAAGCTATCAGAGCGAATTATATTGCAAATAAAAACAGTTGGTTAATATTTACGGAGCTTGCTGATTATGAAGTAATTCCTGATCCAACTATTAGTTATGGAGGAGTATTAGTATTTGATGAATATGGTAATAAAACTTTAGAGTTAGATATACCTTTAGAATACGATAATTTTGATGGATACTCAACTAATAAAACAGGTGAGTTGATAGTTGCTACTTTTCTCAAGACAAAGTACAGTAATAATGAATTTAGATATCCACATTCTGTATTATTCAATATTTATGATGGATATTTGCAAAAGTTACAGATTAGTTATCGTGGTATCTTTTCTGAAAACAATGAATTGTACCATAATATGAGAACTCTTGTTGATGTGACGTCAGGTGAGGTGATCTTCAAATCAGGAAGTGCCTATCATGCATTCCCAGCCTCGAAAGAATCTGGTATTATTGCATTAATCGAATATACATATTTCAAAATAATAGATTATCGTAAAAAAAAATTACTATTTATGGAATTTGATAAACAAAAAGCCAAAATCTACTCTGTTTCTCCAGATGCAAGTGAAATTATTATTCATCATAAAGGCTATGCCTATATATATCAGAGAAAAAAAGTTATAGACAATAATGGAGGATAGAATGCAGCTAACACGCGTGTCGGCAGTAGGGTTTATAATTCTTTTTGGCTTGAATCTTACGATTCAAACCTTGTTTTATTTGTTTCGGGGCGTGATCGTTCCGATCCCGCCGCACACGCAGAACATTATGTGCAACTTAAAAAAGGAGTAAAGAAATTGAAAAATCTAACTTTCCTTATTGTACTACTAACAGGAATAGTTCTTACCAGTTGTGGTGAAGGACCTTATTATGTAGAAGCTCATGAATATCTTACTTTAATAAATTGTGATGGTTCTGACAAGATACATCTTTCTGAAGATACTTGTGGGAAAGTCTTTTTTTATGACAATGATCATAAGATAATTTATGCTAGAGATAATGAGATAATCTCATTTGATCTTAGTGAACTACAATCGTATATAATCTTTCCTCCTGAAACTGAAGAATGGAGTATCTGGTATATTGAAATATTTCAGGATTTTGATAATATCTTATTTTGTAACGACTCCAATAGATGGGACCTTTATTTATATACAATCGAAACCGAGAATGTCGAAAACCTAACTAACACTGAAGAAAAAAGGGAAGGTAATGTTAAACTGTCACCATCTGAAGATTATTTTTCTTATATTGAAAAAGATTATACTTATGTAGACAGCATTAAATGGTCTATCAAATATCGCAATCTTGATGAATCTATTAATGAAACAGTGATCTCAAAATTTCAAACCTGCGGCACTACTTTTAGAACTGTTAATTGGATTGATGATAACACACTCATTTATATCAATGATGAGTTTTGCTTGAATCCAGGACTCTATACAATTAACTTAGATGGTTCCGAAAACCAACTCATTTATGATGGTAGATTTTTCAATTTCTCAATTTGTGACGATCGTACAAAAGTAGTATTCGAAGATGAAGATGAAATTTACTTAATAGATACATTAGATTATTCAGTATCGCATTTAATATCCGGACATGATCCGGTCATTTCACCTGATGGGAATAAACTTATTTACAGTGATGGTACTTCTGGACTATTAGTTTGGGATATCGTAGAAGACACAACGACACTTCTATCTGAGACACCCTATTCATCTGCAATAGGTTTTTCAAGTGATAGTCAGAAATTAGTTTTTAACGAGCGAATAGTAGAAACTCATTATCGTAATAAAAGGATAATGTATTGAAAAGGCACATAACAAGCGTGTCGGCAGTTGGATTTGTCAGCGCACTCCGTTTGAATCTTCCGATTCAAACGGCTGGTCGGTTTGCTTTTGGCGTGATCGTTTCGATACCACCGCACACGCCAAACATTAGCAACAATCCTCATGAAATGAAAGGATGAGAAAATGAAAGTTTTAATGATTGTGTTACTTTCTGTTTTTGTTTTACAAGTATCAGCAACAATAATAAATATTCCAGCAAATCAATCGACTATACAAGAGGGAATAAATGTATCAGTTGATGGTGATACTGTTCTTGTACAACCCGGAACTTATCTTGAAAATATT
>CAZOCS010000209.1:0-3010 GCA_964578365.1 uncultured Candidatus Cloacimonadota bacterium | reverse complement strand
CGTCAAAAATCAATTGACGAATCTTGGGAATATATGTAGATGCCCCTGGTTTATCACGGGAAATCGGTTGTCCAGTCCAGATGGTTTCTTCATTTAGCTGAATTAGCTCTCGTTGAAATCCACCCTGAACCATTGCCATCAATCTTCCGTTTCCAACAGGAAGTCCATCAACCCATTCATCCCCGGGTTCATCGTACCAGAGCCTTAAATCCTGGCCAAATCCCAAATGGACAAACAATAACAGAACAATGAACGAGTTGATTTTTTTCATCATGAAAAATTTTAACCAGGTATATTGGTAATTACTTAGGTTCTATATAGGTATAATACGGCGCAATAGTTTCCCCATTCTCCTGAATGAACCAGGATTGCAATCTATGTTCCCCTTTTTTCAGATTCACTTCAAATACAATTTCCCTGTCACATTCTTTGACAACAACAGTTTTTTCGAATTGACCAACTTTCAACCGGGCTTTAATGGCGTTCACAGCTACACAAGGAATACTTTTCATTCGATGGGTTGAGGGCTTCATTGGATATGGCTCAATGTCATTTGAACGTATTGGTGCGTCCAGCTCAATTGGCCACCTGCGAACAGAGATTTCATAGTTTCCGGGAATTTCCACATCAATCACGAACCAACCTTCGACAGGCATGGCACTGCGAACATGTGCCTGACTATAAGCCACATGTCCTCCCAGAAAATCTTGAGAAGTAATTGTCACGATCTTTTGCTTTGAGGGATTAACTACAATCGGACAGTATTCATCTGACTTATCAGATATGCTTTTCCACCACGATTCGTAATCCTTCCTGAGGCTTTTAACCAAGTCCGGATGTTGTTTGGAAATATCATTTTTCTGACGGGGATCAATGCTCATATCATAAAGTTCTTCGTTTACCAGGCGCCATTTACCATTCATCACAGTGTAATCCTTATCTTTTATAAGAAGTCCTTCTCCGATAGGATTTCCAAACCGACCCTGGTCATGTACCATTATTGATCGTTTCGGGAATGAACGTTTTTCTCCTTGTAAAACAGAAGCAAGAGATACCCCATCAAATTCCAGTGTCTTTTCAGGCCTGAGCTTACATAAATCAATCAAGGTTGGCAATAGGTCTATATGTGCTGATAACAAGCTTATATCTTTCCCTCCAGACAAACCTCCTTCGGGCCAATGAATAAAACAGGCAGCACGATGAGCACCTTCATAACGAGATGCTTTCTTTCCCCTCATTCCCGCATTAAAACCGTCAATCTCCCACCCATTCCTGGTTCCTCCTTTCTCATCTTCGGTTAATGTCACTCCTGCGCCTGTTCCATTATCATTTAAAAATATTAAAATCGTCTTCCGGCCAAGTTCCATCTCGTTCAGATGCTTGCGAAGCTTTCCCAAATTCTCATCGATATTTACAATCATACCGTAGTATCCAGCACGCCCTTTGATTCCTTTATCTACAAAAGGTTTTGAATATTTTTCAGGTACGTGGAAGGGAGCATGTGCTGCATTGGTTGACAAATACAAAAAAAATGGAGAATCCCTGTTTTCCTCAATAAATCGAATAGTCTCCTCAAACCAGACATCGGTACAATAGCCTTTCACTTTTTCGGGTTCACCATTTCTGAAATATATATCGTCGTAATAATTATTATCCCAGACATCCGTTACTGCACTAACCATTCCTCCCCCATGATACAAACATTCATCAAATCCCCTGTCCATAGGACGGTAAGGATAGTTCTCTCCCAGGTGCCACTTCCCATACATGGCAGTTTTATATCCATTCTTTTTAAAGACATCAGCAATGGTGACCTCATCCCTGCGTAAATGATGACGGCTTGAATAGGTCAGCCATACACCGGTCCTTGAGGAGTATCTTCCGGTCATCAATGCAGCCCTGGTTGGGGAGCAGGTTGGATCAACATGAAAATCGGTTAAGCGAATACCCTCATCATGGAGTTTATCCAACGATGGTGTTTTCAGATATGGATTACCATGCCGGGAAATATCGCCATACCCCTGGTCGTCAGTTAATACGATGATAACATTTGGTTTTTCTGAGGCAAAACAAGATACTGCTAGAAAAAACAATATGGGTAATATTAATCTCTTCATTGTACTAAGTTTAAACCAGGATAGAACCTACATTGCCATACTATTTGCCCAGGCGATAACCACCACACCCAGAATCATAAAGATTATCCCGAGATACAGATAGACCCTGGCTTTTAGTGTTGCATTATTCCATTCCCCTGTTACCAGACCTCCAATTGCAGCAGTCGCAACCGAAATGGCACTGTAAATAGCATAGCCCACAGTATTCCCTGCCGGGCCAAGTTTGATGGCTGAAAGAGCAAATGTTATGGAGGCTCCGAAGTTAAAAAGCGCCATAAGTGTTGTTAAGCCCGTATTCCGGGTAAAGTACATTGTTCTGAATCCGCTCCAGTTCTTCTTGCTGGACAACCTCCAGATAGAGTAACTCACAGTGGCAAGACCTCCAACAAGATAGATAAAGGACATCATGGTTAGACCAAGTAAAAATGTCCCAACAGTACTTGCTACCTCTGCTCCTCCTGTATCTGCAACCTCGACTGCATTCCGTCCTACAGTATTGGCAAGTGAGAAGCCCGTACAGAGTAATCCACCTGTCATGGCAATCAGAATCCCGGTAGCCATGGAGCCTTTCTTTACTCCAGATTCAGCAGATTCTGATTTAGACCTTTCGATCCCGGCCATCCCGTTGAAGATCACACCAACGAGTACAACAACAATACCGGTCAGAATGGTGATCAGGATCCTCCTTTCAGGTAATCCATCTATGAAAAAGGGTAGCAGCGGACCCACCATTATGATTGTACCGATGAACAGGGAGAAACCCAGTGACAAACCAATATGGTTTATGGCTTTGCCCCACATCATCATTCCAACCCCCCAAACAAAACTGGAGATAAACATCAGGACAAAGTCTTTCGTCGAGAATGTCATGTAAACCATTAAAAAATCATTAT
>CAZOCS010000208.1:0-3051 GCA_964578365.1 uncultured Candidatus Cloacimonadota bacterium | reverse complement strand
GAAAATAAATAATTATTGAATTTGAAGCATACTATAGACTCTGACAAGTCCGAAGGTCCCTGAGAAAATACTCCATCGGGGAGACATACTAAATTATACTAAAAAAGAAAGGAGACAATGCCATGACTAAGCTAAAAGAAATTGAAAAAACTATTTACACAAGGGAAAATAACAAGACGGAATTTCTTGGCGCAGGCCTCAGCGCTAGGGGTTGGAGCTGTCATGCTTCCGACTCTTATAACTAAGCCAGCAATAGCTTCAAGCCCAGTAAAAGGAGGACGATTCAGGCAAGCTATAGGCAGTGGTAGTACTACTGATACCCTGGATCCGGCAACCTATATGGATGATTACGTTTTCAGCTTGGGGTGGCAGATTCGGAACAATCTAGTTGAAGTGGATCATAAAGGTAATGCAATCCCAGAGCTTGCTGAGAGTTTTGAGGCCATGTCCGGTGGCGCAAAATGGATATTTAAGCTGAGGAAAGGTGTAGAATTTCATAATGGTAAAACAATGGATGCTGAAGATGTAATTTACTCTATGAATCATCATAGAGGGGAAGCTTCTAAGTCGGGAGCTAAATCATATCTGCAGCCGGTTGTAGATATTCGAGCTGAAGACAAGTATACAGTAGTATTTACCTTAGACGGTGCCAATGCAGATTTTCCATTTATTCTTACAGACTATCATTTTAATATTTGTCAAGCTGGTACCAAGGGAAATGAATGGGATAAAGGAATGGGAACAGGTGCATACATATTAGAAGAGTGGGAGCCTGGCGTTCGAGCCCTCACCAAGCGTAATCCGAATTATTGGAAACAAGGACGAGCCCATTTTGATGAGGTGGAAACCCTTAGCATTCAAGATATCAACGCAAGAACTACAGCTCTTAAATCAAAAAAAGTTGACTTCATGAATAAGGCAGACCTGAAAACTATCGGCCTGCTTGGCAAGATGCCTGGGATCCAGGTCGTTCGAGCTACGGGTTCGCGACAAAACGAATTTGTCATGCTTGTAGATAATCCACCTTATGATAACAATGATGCAAGATTGGCACTTAAATATGCCGTTGATCGTGAACAAATTGTAAAACTTGTATTGCGAGGATACGGTCAAGTTGGCAATGATCACCCAATAGCACCATTTCAACGTTACCACGCTACCAAGGATGAGTTGCCGCAGAGAAAATATGACCCCGATAAAGCCAAGTTCCATATGAAAAAGGCTGGTTTACAGGGACATACATTCAAACTCCATGTTGCCGAATTTGGAATCGAATCAGCCACTTTGTTTGCGGAACAAGCTAAGAAGGCTGGAATTACCATCGAGTTAGTTAGGGAACCAGATGATGGTTACTGGAGCAATGTATGGATCAAAAAGCCTTTCTGTACATCATACTACAATGGTCGACCAACTGAAGACATGGCATTTACAACTGAATATGGAGCCAATTCTGCGTGGAATGATACTCGATGGAAAGATGAAAAATTTAATAAGTTGCTCTTAGACGCCCGTGCTGAACTTGATGATAAAAAGCGACGCGAGATGTACGTTGAGATGCAGCGTATATTAAGTGGAAATGGCGGCGCGATTGTTTATAATTTCAAGGATCATGTTGAAGCGGCAAGCGATAAAATTGAGTTCAAGAATCTTGCTGGAAATTTACCAAGTGACGGTCTTCGAGCCGCAGAACGATGGTGGTTCAAGTCATAATAATTTTATAATTACTTTTATCTCTCCAACTTCTTTACATAACTGAGTTTTTACAAGCTGAACACTGTTCGTTGTTAACTGTAGAAATGATTTACAAATGAAACCGCCTAAATTATGCTTAGATCATATTTTGGAGGTTTCATCATTTTTGAGGGTACCAATCAGGTTTAGATTGTGTAACAGTATATAGACAATCAGACAAATCGATCGAGTTTACATAATCCGAAAAATCGTAGCTTACTTGGTTCAATAATTTTTCATAGATTTCATTACGGAGTCGAGATCAAAGAAATCACACCCATTATCTATTTTTTGTTCGATATAGCCTTCCCAAAATAAAAGGCTTCCAATTCAAGTTTTAGATAGAGCAATAATAATAGAGGTTGTGATTTATGAAAAGCCAATATCAAAATTTTCATTCGAGAACTCAAGAGTAACATTAAAAATATTATCTGCCTTCCTTTTCTTTTTCCTGGACCGCCTGTTCTTTTCTTGAAATCTTGAGGATGTATTTTTCATAGCCTCTGAGTTTAGCTAGGACGTCATGTAGTGTGTTTAGGATTTGCAAACCTGACTTTATTGGGTTGATCGCTTCTTTGGGTTGGTTTTGTTGCATGAACCTGACTGCAATATCGATGTGGCTGTTAAATTGTGTCAGTAAGTTATGAATCTTTCCTTTATGGTTGTTCCAGAAGTCGTATATATCTAATTTTTTCCTTTCATACAGATGCTCTTTTTGAATACGCTTCCGTTTCTGTGAATCTTTTGTGGCATGGTATCGTTTCTTTAATTCAATGATTTTTTGTTGATCACCGTCTTTATAATTTTGGATATGCTTTTCAATTATATTAAGGCCGTTAATGAATTGTTGTCTGATGTGAGCGATTCTCTGGAGTGATTCTGCAATGTGATTCTTTTGAAGGTCTGTTAGATTGCCTGAATCTCCCAAGATTTGCGCAATGTCTTTTAGGAAGTGTTTGATTTTATCAAGGCTTGAGAGTTCCTGTTTTGTAATTTTTAGGGTTCGGGTCTTGATGAGCTTTCGTTCCTTTTCTTCAAATTCAATTTCTTTGTCAATTTGTGGTTCATCACGTTGATGCATTTTATTTCTGAAAAGATCCTTTGCAGCTTGGTTGGGATCTCGCGTGTGATGGAAAAAAGCTACGATGATTTTGGCTACAGAAACAAGGAAGAGGATGAATAAGGCTGTATTTACCAGAGCAAACTTCTCTGCAATAGTATGGAATATGTTTGGGGAGACTGCCCATATTGAAATATAGAATAAGGTGTAGCCCATCGGCAGTGCATTGTAGGTTTTGACATTGTATCCACGCATTAGGC
>CAZOCS010000207.1:0-3090 GCA_964578365.1 uncultured Candidatus Cloacimonadota bacterium | reverse complement strand
GAGGAAGATCTTTCTGCGCAGGAGCCGACTTGAACTGGATGCGGGATGTGGCAAAATATTCCTACGAAGAAAACTACAAAGAATCACTGCAATTATCAAAGTGTTTTTATGCGATCTACACTTCTGCTAAACCGACTATTGCCATTGTACATGGAGCCGCAATCGGTGGCGCAAACGGCATTTTGGCTGCCTGCGATCTGGCTTATTGTGATGATGATACAACCTTCTCTCTAAGCGAAGTAAAGATCGGTATAATTCCAGCCTGCATCTCTCCGTATGTTACTAAAAGAGTTGGAGAATACGGTTCTAAAGATCTTATGCTGACCGGGAAAAGATTCAAAGGACCGGAAGCGGAAAAACACAAACTTGTGAACAAATCTCTGGGCTCTGTAGAGCTTGATGAATATGTAGATTCTGTGATCGCACTTCTTAAAACCAGCGGACCTAAAGCCATGACCATGTGCAAGGAACTACTGTTTGATATTTGCAATAAACTATCTTTGGATGAAGCTTTGGAATATACTGCAAAAATGATCGCTGACATCAGAGCATCAGAAGAAGGGCAGGAAGGCATGGCTGCTTTTCTGGAAAAGCGAAAACCAAACTGGATTAAATAAATTTAGGAAATTAAATGAAATTATTTAAAAAAATTCTAATAGCAAACCGTGGTGAAATTGCTGTACGGATCATGAAAAGTGCCAGATCTCTGGGAATTAAATCCGTAGCGATCTATGCACAAGCAGATATTGATTCTATCCATGTGGATTTTGCCGATGAAGCATATTGCATCGGAGAAGTTGATCTTGCCGAGACTTACTTGAATATAGAGAAAATAATCGATCTAGCAGTGAAAACAGGCTGCGATGCAATTCATCCCGGTTACGGATTTTTAGCCGAAAACTCTAAATTTGTGGAAGCCTGCGATGCTAAAAATATTGTTTTCATCGGACCCAACGCAGCTTCAATGGAGTTGATGGGTAATAAGATCCAAGCCCGAAAATTCATTGAATCTATTGATATTCCGCAAGTTGATGCCGTGGTAGGTGATACTAAAAGTTTGTTAGCAGCAAGTAAAAAAATACCGTTCCCAATTCTAATCAAAGCTGCTGCCGGTGGTGGTGGAAAGGGCATGAGAATTGTACGCAGCGAAGCAGAATTGAAAGATGCTTTGGAAGCAACAGCCAGAGAAGCAAAATCCTATTTTGGTGATGGTGATATCTTCATCGAAAAATACATCGAGAATCCCAGACACATCGAGTTCCAAGTTCTGGGAGATAACTTTGGAAATGTTATTCATTTGTTCGATAGAGAGTGTTCCATTCAAAGAAGACACCAGAAGATCATAGAAGAAGCACCCTCTCCCACGGTTGATCCAGAGCTAAGAAAAAGGATGGGTGAAGCTGCTGTAAGAATTGGTAAAGAAACCAATTATAATAGTGCCGGAACGATTGAATTCCTATTAGATGAAGATAAAAATTTTTATTTTCTGGAAATGAATACCCGCATCCAGGTAGAGCATCCAATTACTGAATTTACGACAAATGTTGATTTAGTTACTGAACAGATATTGGTAGCTGCCGGAAATAAATTGAGATTAAAACAGGAAGATCAAACACAAACCGGTCACGCCATTGAATGTAGAATATATGCGGAAGATCCGACCAATAATTTCCTGCCATCTCCCGGTAAAATGTCGCTATATGTAGAGCCGCAGGATGTGGAAACACGGATCGATACTGGCATCAACAAAGATACTGAGATCAAAAGCTTTTACGATCCGATGATTTCCAAGTTGATCGTTCATGCCGAAAATAGAGAGAAAGCTATCCAAAAAATGGAAAATGCACTCTCCGAATATAAAATCCATGGAATTGCCACAAACATTTCCTACTTGAAAAAGATAATGGATTTTGAAGAGTATAAAACAAATAAAATCTCCACTCATTTCTGCGACGATCATACTGAAGACATCATTAAAAGCATTGAAAATGAAAAAGCCAGTATTCCTGCTATGCTGCCTATCATCTCATTCTTTTTGTATTTATTTAAAGATACTTGTAATAGAAATGGAGAAAATTCTAAAATATGGGATTATATCGGCTATTGGAGAAATTGTACTTCCATAATATTTGAACTGATCGATAGAATAAACGAAACTTCCAAAGAATTTGAAATTTGGGTAAATATTCAAAATGAAAAGGGTTTGTTTGAATTCCTTATCGAAGACAAAAAATATAACGTTTCTTTCAAATCTTTCGATTACGAAACTAATATGTTGGAATTCTACTTGAATACTGAAAACCTGATCTCAGCTCACGTTTCCGAGAAAAGTGCAGGCAGGGGATTTGTAGAAATTCAGAATTCGATTTTCGAAATTGTCAGACACGACATTTTAGATGATAGCTTGTCTCTTAAAGATATAGAAGAGTCATCTTCAGCTGGAAGCGGGAATAGTGTAAAATCACCGATGCCTGGTGTAGTTATAAAGATTGTTGCGGAAGTAGGTAAGGAAGTAAAAAAAGGAGACGTGCTCATTGTAGTTGAAGCCATGAAGATGGAGAATAACTTGATCGCACCCAGAGATGGAGTGATCGAAACCATTAATGTGAAATCAGGTGATCAGGTTGACAGTTCGACGTCATTGATCCTTTTAGAAGAAGAATAAGAAATTATGAATAAAAATAATATATAGGAGAAGAGTGAAATGAGTTACATTTTCTGTGAAAAAGAGCATGATCTCTTGAGAAAAGGTGTGCGTGAATTTGCTGAGAAGGAAATAAAACCAATTGCCCCTGAATTGGATGAAAAAGGTGAATTTTCTATAGAATTGACCAAAAAAATGGGAGAACTCGGATTGTTTGGTGTTTTCGTACCGGAAGAATATGGCGGGCAGGAAATGGATTATCTTTCCTACATAATTGCAGTGGAAGAAATAGCTCGAATAGATGGTTCTCAAGCTGCTACGGTTGCCGCTCACAATTCATTGGGAATTGGTCCAATATTGCAATTTGGCAGCGAAGAGCAAAAGAAGAAATATCTTCCTCAACTTTGTACAGGTGACGGACTATGGGGATTTGGTCTCACTGAGCC
>CAZOCS010000206.1:0-3127 GCA_964578365.1 uncultured Candidatus Cloacimonadota bacterium | reverse complement strand
GAGAGACCACGATATAAGTACTCTTTGGCTGCTAAAGTATTCTTTAGTCTGATGGATATTCTAACAGGAAAAAAAATAACATTATCAAAAGTTAAACTAATTGAAACGCTGGCAAGTATTCCGTATAGAGCTTGGGAAATTAGACAATATTCTCGTTTGACACGGTTTTACAATAAAAAGAAAATTGTAAATAGAGCAGAAAAAATAATGGAATGGGGTAGGGAAGCACAAGATAATGAGTACTGGCATTTAATTATTATCAACGAAAAAATGAAAGAAGATAAGATGAAGGATAGCTGGTATTTAAAGCAACCGATTCCATCTTTATTAGTTTGTTCGTATATATTCTTCTCACGAACTTTAGCTTTTTTCAACATTTCAAGAGCGTTTTTATTTAATGCCGAATTTGAAGATCATGCCGAACATGTTTATGCAAAATTTGTGCAAGATCATCCTGAATGGGATGAGCAAGAAGTAAAAACTAAACTGCTGAAAGAATACGGAGAATACAAAACCTGGGGAGATTTTTTTAGACGTATAGGTCTGGATGAAAGAGATCATATGAACTTAAGTTTTTATTTCTATGGAAAACCAGAAAATATTGTTAAATATGATGGTATGCCGGAACTTCCAAATCGAAATTAAAATTTATTAATATATATAAGGAGTAAGCAAATGCTGCCAAAGGAAATTAAAAAGGGAATTTACTGGGTTGGAGGAATCGACTGGGATCTGAGAAATTTTCATGGATATCTAACTCAGCGGGGATCAACCTACAATTCTTATTTGATCATCGATGAGAAAGTAACTTTGATAGATAATGTGAAATATCATCTAACTGATGAAATGATCAATAGAATTTTGCAGATCATTGACCCGGTAAAAATCGATTATATAATTCAGAATCATATCGAGATGGATCATACGGGTTCGCTTCCTGCTATTATGGAGAAATGCCCTAATGCAAAAATAATAGCATCTCCAAAAGGTGTGGAAGGATTACAAAAACATTTCAGGCAAAGTTGGAATTTCCAAATAGTAAAATCAGGCGAGGTACTTGATCTGGGAAAGAGAAAACTACATTTTGTACAAACACCAATGGTGCATTGGCCGGATAATATGGTTACATATTGCCCCGAAGAAAAAATGCTGTTTTCTAATGATGCTTTCGGACAGCACCTAGCCTCATCTGAACGCTATGATGATGAATTTCCATTTCATATTATGATGCATGAAGCAGCAAAATATTATGCAAACATTGTCCTTCCTTATGGCCGTCAGGTACAAAAAGCTCTTGAAGTAGTTGCTAACTTGGAAATTGATACGATCTGTCCTAGCCATGGCCTTATTATTCGTAAATACATTCCTCAGATTTTAGAAAAATACAATGAGTGGTCAGCTAACAAGGTAGAAAAAAAAGCGCTTATTATTTATGATACAATGTGGAAATCTACTGAAAAAATAGCACATTCTGTACAGGAAGCATTTGAAACAAAGGAATATAAAACCAGAATGTTCAACCTGCAATATACACATATTTCTGATATTATGACCGAGATCCTAACTGCAAAATATATTTGTATAGGTTCTCCAACTTTGAATAACAATATTCTGCCAACTGCTGCCTCTTTCTTAACATACTTAAAAGGGCTTGCACCTAAAGGAAGAATTGGATTAGCTTTTGGTTCTTACGGTTGGGGTGGACAAAGCATAGGCATTATAGAAAAAGAGCTGGAATCTTGTGGGTTTGAGATGTTGGATCAGATCAAAATACAATATGTTCCAACACAAGAAAGTTTAATTGAAAAAGAAACACACTTAATAAATCAAATAAAATAGGAGAAAAAAATGACTTTAGCAAAAACTTTTGAAATAGACATAAACAAAAAATCATTAATAATGCTGCTTGTGCTTGGGATCTTACCAAACTTAATAGGGGCAATTAATCTTCCAACTATCTGGGGCTTCAAGATACATCTTTTCCAAATAGCTATTTTTGTTTCAGCTGCCATTTATGGACCAGTTGGAGGTATGATCTCTGGTGGTCTTGGAAGTACCTACACAGCATTAATGTTAGGAAATCCATATATTATTATTGGTAATATCATTCTTGGAACATTTACAGGAATACTGTTTAGAAAGGGATTTAATCTTGTCCTGTCTGTAATTTTAGCTTACTTAATTCAATTACCTTTTTTGTGGATTACTGATGTTTATCTTATTGGAATGCCAAGTACTTTGGTTTCTAAAATAGTTGTCGCTCTGCTTATTAGCAATCTCTTTTGGGCAGTTATAGCAAAACTTTCTTATCCAAAGATTAAAGAGTGGGTAGAATGAAATCTGTGATCTGGGATAGTTATATTAATCTGTTAAATGATATCCAATTTGAGAGTTTTGATCTTATCGTTGCTATTGGCAATGGAGGGATCATACCAGCTGCTTTTATCCAAAGGAAGTTGAATATTCCAATGAGGATCATTAATATAAACTACCGAGATCCGAGCCATAAACCAAAATATGATGATGCTGTCCTTTTAGAAAGGAATGAATTCCCAATAAAAGATAAAAAAATTCTTATAGTGGATGATGTTTCCCGAACTGGTAAAACACTAAAAAAAGCAAAAGAATATTTAAAAGGAAATACAATTAAAACATTCACGATCAACGGTGAGGGAGATTATAGTTTTTATAATCAAGAAGAATGTCTGTTGATGCCTTGGGCAAATATTAAATAATTAAGGAGGAAAAGATGATTTCACAAAAATTACAAGATGCAATAAATGATCAAATAAATAAAGAGATGTATTCCGAATATTATTATCTCTCAATGGCATCGTATTTCAATTCAATCGGCTTGAATGGTTTTGAGAACTTTTTTCTGGTTCAAGTAGAAGAGGAACGTTTTCACTCTATGAAAATGTATAACTTTCTTAATGAAAAAGGTGGAAAAGTTATACTTAAGGCTATAGATGAACCTGCAACAGAATTTAAATCTGCTTTGGAAGTTTTTAAATTGGCACATAAGCATGAGAAATTTGTTTCAAAATGCATAAATGAACTTATGGATGTTGCAATTGAAGTAAAAGATCATTCTGCAAAAAGTTTTTTAAACTGGTTTGTAGATGAG
>CAZOCS010000205.1:0-3136 GCA_964578365.1 uncultured Candidatus Cloacimonadota bacterium | reverse complement strand
TTTCAGAAATTGCAGATGCATTGGAGAAAGGATATAAAGACCCAATATTTTTTAATGAATATTTTCTCGGACTCCCTATGCATGAAGGGCAGAAGGAATATTTAAGAAATTCAGATGTTGTATATAATCCAGACCATTCAAGAAAGACTATCTTAGTTCCCTGCAACAGGTGGGGTAAAACACTTGCGATGGCCACTAAGCATATTAGATACTGTTTTTATAAGATTGGCGTTGAGCGAGATATGGATATTAATGCTTTAATTGAAACACGATATGCCACACTAGACCTTTCACCTCATTCAAACCAGGTAATAGCTTGTTACAATTATATATTTGATATTTTACACGGTAGATTTGTAACAATGATTGATGGTAAAAAGACTACCAATAAATGTAAAATACAATCGTTCTTTAAAAGTAAAAATGATGCGAAGAATAGAATAGAATTTTCTAATCATTCATCCTTTTTTGGTGCTTCTACTGGTGAGGACCAAGGTGCATCTTTAGCCGGCCGTCAGTTCGGACTGATTACTTACGATGAATGTGTATTTTCCCATCATCTACGGACTGAATTACCAGGTCGTATTATGAGTAGAACAGTTGACCTTAATGCACCGATTGATTTAATTGCCACATTTGATGCCGAAGCTAGAAGTCAACAATATTTTTATCGTCTTGCCAAACAAGGTTTATCGGGAAAAAATGAATGGTATGTGAAAACCGGAACATATTATGATAATCACTTTATTCCAATGGAAACCAAGGAAGCAGCCAAGAAAAAGATTATGGCAGAGGATTATAATAAATATAGGCAGGTATTTTTAGGAGAAGCAGTTCCGGCATCCACTAAAATATTTGAGCCAGAAGTTGTGAATAAGATTTTTATAGAAGGAATGAAACAAGAACAACCTTTCCCAAATCATTCATATTTGATTTCAGCAGATTGGGGAGGTTCTGACCAAGGTGACCCAACAGTATTTCTAATTATAGATTACACAAATTTGCCGTTTAAGATAGTTCATCACGAAATGATTAAGGGTGGCTCTCCAAATGTTCAATTCGCATTATTAAAAACTTTGCAACAAACCTACAATGATGCTAAGATTATAATGGATACCAATTCATTAGGAGGAGTTATAATAAAGAAGATGTTGAATGAAATGAAAGTTAAGACATACGACTTTTCCGCTCACGGCGGAGAAAAGGGAGATGCAATAACTCAATTAAAATTAGCCCTTACTTGGAATAGAGATTTCTATATGAATGAAGGAAAGATTGTTGAACGAAATCCTGAGTTTGGTAAAATTCGTTCATACTATATTCCCGAATTAGAAGAACAATTAGCAGGATACGAAGTTAAAGATGATAGATTGGAACAGGATTTTGTTGCTACACTTTATCAGGCTATGTGGTTTTTGGGAAAAAAGACTGGCCTGGGTCAACCAAAAGTATTTTTGGTAAAAAAACAATTACCTATAAATAAAAGATAATATATGTCTGAAAAAATTAAAAAACTTATTTTAAATGAAGTCCCAGAAAAAAACAAGGAAAGGGAGTGGAGGGAATATTTTGATAATAAAAATACAGAACTGGAAACTGAATATAGAAATTTATTAGATGGAGCAAAAGATAATTTGGGAAGAGGATTTCGTAAAGTAGGATATAAAACATTAAGAGATTTTTACGATGGCGACCAATGGCAATATGTGCCAGAGGGTGGTTCAAAGATGAATGTATATAATTTTTGCCGTTCAATTGTGCTAAATTATACAGCATTTATGACAAATGAGCCGATTGATATTGATGTTCCAGCATTGGATATTACAGATGAGATAGAAGTAGCAAGGGCTGAGCAAAAAGAAAAGTATTTAAAAGAAACTTTAGATGACAATAAGTTTAATATTTTATATGAAACGGCCGTTCAAAACGGTTCATTGCTTGGGGATTCAATTATATTGGGTCCTTTTTATGATGATGAGGAAGATAGAATATTGATTCAGAATGTTAAGCGTCCAGAAAATGTAAGGATAATTTGGACCGATGGAACTTATCAGGAAATATTTGGTTTTATTCATCATTATTACGTTTCCCCAGAAAGTGCTTATGAGCAGTGGGGAGATTTGGCAAAAGAAAAAGGAGTTTTATTTGAAACAGTAGATGTTCAAAAAACAACAGAAGATAGTTCCTATGACCAGACAGCAAGAAAAATGGTTATGGTTATGGACTGTTGGACGAAAAAAGTTCATCAATTAAAAGTGGGAAACAAGGTTTTAATACACGAAGACAATGCACCTGACTTTGTTCCTATTATTCATATTCCAAATATTGTTCACCCAGAAGAACCATTTGGAACTTCTGATATTGAGGATATTATTGATGCTCAAGTTGACTTCAATGAAAAGACTTCTGAGATTTCTGAGATAATTTCCCAAACTGCTTTTCCATATATATTTGGAAAGAACTTAGCTCCAATGGAAACTAAATCAGGAATGATGAATTTAATTGATATTGGTGATGAAGCAGAGATTGTTCCAGACCCAAGAGTGGCAAGAACTGCTGATTTGAATGCTGAGATAAGGCAGAGAAATTCCAATGTATTTCAATTATCAGGACTTAATGAAAATATTTTTGGAGGAACTGGTGTTAAGGCGGTTACTGGAAGGGCATTATCAGTTTTAATGCAAACCGTTAATAATCGTATTAAGGGAAGACAGGCAAGATGGACCATTGCATTACAGCAAATGTTTGAGAATATTTTCAAATTAACAGAGATGTTTGTTCCTGGTGGAAAAGAATTAGTCGGAGAATATTATAAAACAGATATATTCTTCCCTGGAACGTTGCTTCGAAATATTACAGATGAAATTAATAAGTTCAATGCTAAATTGCAATCACAGGAAACTACAATGAAAAACTTGGGAGTTCCTTCTCCTAAGGACGAAAAGAAATTAATGAAACGAGAATTGCAAGACGATATGTTAATGGTTGAGATTTCAAGAAATCCAGGATTGCAAATGCAAATTGCTCAAATGATGGAACAGCAAATTGCTCAGAAAATGGCTGGTCAGAAACCCGTTTTAAGAGAAGACCAAAATTTTGAAGAACAGCCTGCTGCTCAAGCTGGTGCTCCTCAACA
>CAZOCS010000204.1:0-3149 GCA_964578365.1 uncultured Candidatus Cloacimonadota bacterium | reverse complement strand
ATTGAAAGTTTTGAACCAGCGTTCTATGATCTTAGAACTGGGATTATAAGCTTTGGCAAAGACTTCTTCGATACCAAGTCTTTTGAAAAGACCACCCAGCAGGTTTTCCAGATCAGGAAGGTCAGACTTCTTTCTGCCCCTAAAGAAGATAGACTTAAAAGCTCTGCCGTTATCCAGGTACATAACTCTTGGAACTCCTTTATAATTGATAAAGGCATTGCGGTAGGCATTGGTAATATTTTGTGTATCTTCAGTAGCTGCTATTGATGCACCAATAATTGCCCTGCTGGCCCAGTCCATGACCGGAATAAAGACCATTCGTTTGGCTTTTCCGGTTTGCGGATCTATTATACGGAAATTAAGAGTATTACCATCCGCTATGAATACATCTCCGGTTATCAGTAATGATGAATCCCGCTCTGTATATTTGATCAGATTATTCTTGAGATAAGTGACTCCTTCTCTGGCCAGAGCTTCTAATCTTTTATTATTCTTTATATAGCGTTTCAGCCAGCGTCTGAGAGTAGAAGTGGAAGAGGGAGAGACAATATCACCATGCATTACTTCGGTTTTCAGATTAGTAATAATACTGCCTATCAGCGGTTTATTCTGATTCAGGTAATTACGAAGCAGATAGTCTTCCTCTACCTGGGTTATTGTGATAGATCCTGAACCGACTGTATAACCGGGAACAAGCTCAAAATAATCAAGATCTCCTTTTTTATAATCACTCACCCACTGCTGAAGAGTACGGAGAGTGATCGTGTGATTTGGTTTATAGTCCCGAAGTTCTCTGACAATACTGCCAAAGTTATAAAGCGATACTGTGCGCTCATATGCTTCTGATTTAGAGATTCCGTTCTTTGAAACAAGATCAAGCATATAATTACACAGTTGAGCTCTTAATTGACCTACCCTTTTGTATGAGTCCGGGACCTCAGGCTCCGGTCTTGTCCGGTAGTTGGTATGAAAGAGATTATCCTGAGATTGAGTCTGCAGCTGAATGTCTGAAACAGGAGTGGGGACGGGTGACGAGTCCGCCCCCTTGTGGTTAAGTTCCGGTTTCTTTTCCTGTCCGGTCAGGTCTATTCTACATTCCTGTTCACTATTGCATTTATCTTCGCACGTTTTACAGCATCCGTCACATTCAGGATGAGAGGATTTACAGGTTAGACATAGTTCTTTGTTTTTATCGTCAAAAGTGTCCAGACTGTCCAGACTGGATTTTTTATTTTCAAAAGTGTCCAGACTGGATATATTTTGACTGTCCAGACTGTCCAGACTGGAATCTGATTTTGTCCGGACTGTCCGGACTGGATTAAAATTTTTTTGTAGATTCTCCTTCACTGTGTCCAGACTGAAATCGATTGTTAATATTGGACCACCTTGCGGATTGTGAATGTATTGTGTTGGCCATCCGAATTTCTTTGCTCGGCGTTTGATCGTCTTCTCATGGACGCCAGTTCGTTTACTAATTTCCTTAACAGTTAACCACATAAGATCTCCTTTATTAAACTCTTGGGAAAACCCACAAAGTAATGAGTTTTCCGAACAGTTCAAATCTGCCCGGTAACTGCTCTAAATTATAAAATGGTCTAATCACTCAGGTTATCCGTTTTCGGTCGCTGTGGTTCGTTTTTGGAGTTTTGTCTGTTGAAGTACCTTTCTACTACTCCCGGCTTATAGGGGATAGCTTTTACAGTTTTAATACCCAGTCTTTTGAATAGTCCTTTGTTACTTTCTATACATTTTTTCATTTTAAGCTCTCCCTGCTTCTAATTGATCTATCCTGTGTTGAAGTGAGTGTTTTTCTATAATTGCTTTACGATAGATCTCTTTGTTCTTACGTTTCCAGTTTCGTGCCTTTGCTGCTTGTCGAATTGCAATGATGAATAATAATACTGCTGCTATAATTAAATAAGTCATATGACCTCCTTTATACGTGATCCGTCCGGATTGTATCCCAGATCATGAATTATATTTAATATCTTACGATCAATAGTCGGCATGTTTCTTCCATTCAGATAATGTCTGAGTGTACCGTAATTTAAATTGTAAATCTTACAAAAATCTCTCTGTTCTCCGAAATGTCGCTTAATAATGAACTTTATCTCTGTTTTATCTATTTCTACTGATTCAGGTTTTTGTTTAACTCTTGACATCATTCCTCCAATATTTACTTTTTTACCGTTCACCTACGTGGACAAATAAATTATCTAAACGGATAATTGTCAATTTATTTCTATCCGTACGGATAATTAAGGTTGGGATGGTATGAGTTTAGGAAGTCGTTTAAAGAATATCAGAAAGCATTTACAAGAGACGCAAGCTCAATTTGCAGAACGACTTGACTCTAAAGTTCTAACTATTCTTAGGTATGAAAAAGGGGAGCGTTTACCTAGTACAGAATTTTTAAATAAGCTAAGAGAAATTATCCATATAGATATTAATTGGCTTCTCACCGGAGAAGGGGAGATGTTCATAACAGAACGGAAGATAGTAAGTACTGACAGAGTACATATAATGCCCATAGTAGGTGAGATTGCAGCTGGTGAGCCTGACGAAATCACTGGTAAGAGACTAGATACTTATGCATTGGATCGAGCTTTAATTCCTGATGTTACTGATTATTTATGCTTCAGGGTGAATGGTCATAGCATGGAACCAAGTATTGAACACAAGGATTTAGTTCTAATTAAAAAGGATAACGACTGGAAAGATAAAGATAGAGAAATGTGTGTTGTAAGGATTGAAGGTAAGTTAGCACTAAAACAGGTAATTCACAGCGAAAAAGACGGAGTTATGTACCTTATTGCAAATAGAAAAGATTATCCACCAAGAGTGTACGATCCGAATAACTCAGATGTGATCTTAATCGGAACACTACAAATGGTTATTAGGGATGTAAGGTAGGGAGTGGGTAAATAATATAATACAATTAGTGATCATAAGATGTTGTATTTTATTTAGATTCAATAGAATAATTACTCAAGTTACCCAACTAAATTCAACTTTAATTCTATATTAAAGAAATTTGTAATAGATTTAATAAAGTGGAATGTTATATAAAATAAAAAGGAGAATTAAAATGACACAAAACAAAATTGAAGTTACTCCAGAAACAAGGGTACATGATTTATTGGAGGTAC
>CAZOCS010000203.1:0-3162 GCA_964578365.1 uncultured Candidatus Cloacimonadota bacterium | reverse complement strand
TATAAAGATTATTTTAGATTTATATTAATGATAACTTTATTCCAGGTGGATAAATCAGGAGGTGACATATTTGAAAAAGATTATTCAATCGCACTTGTTGTGAATAAGAAATTTGTTTATGCGGTTAACATACCTAAGGGAATCAAAGATAGTTTGATTTACCAATACAAACAAGGTCATTTAAGAATTAACTCGCATTCTGAAAAGAGAAGAAAAATAAGGTTCATGATTAGATTTCATACAGCTGTCATAATTAAATTAATGGAAAAAGCAATAAAGGAATTAGGATATATTGATGAGATTAATGTAGAGATATGTAATGATTTTGACGGGCATTTTCATGAGATAAAAGACATGATATTCAAAAATCTATTCAATTTGATACCTAGTTTAAACCCAGATGATCTCTTGCAAACAAAGTTCTCAAAATCTTCTCTTGTAGATAGGGCAGCAAAAGCATTTAGAAATAATGATAAAGAAGAATTAAAAGACTATAATAAAGTTGAGTTAAACCTTGAAGAACTCATTAAGATAATAAAAAAATAAGCAGTAACCAGGGCTCAAAGAGCCGAAGTCCTTTTTTGCCACGCAGAAAATTCTACGAAGCGCCAAAGCGCATTACTGCTTTAAAGTACTAAGATTGGGATATATTTAATTGTTTCGGTTTGCAACATGTAGTTACAAAAGAAGAAAACATTTTTATATTATCTTCTAAACCATATATTATTGCAAAAATGAGTTCATTTAAAAAAATCTTTGGTGCTGATTATATTAAGATAAAACTTTCGTTATTATGGTTATTTGCACTACTAAATTATATCTATGCAGATATTTTAACATTAATGGATGCTTCTGTATTAAATGACATCTTATCAGGGAGCCTAGGCATGACGCCTGGTTTATTATTTCTTGGAGCAATATTAATGGAGATTCCTATTGCAATGGTTTTTCTTTCATTAATATTAAAAAAGAATATTAACAGATGGGCAAATGTTATTGCAGGAACAATCAAAACCCTTGCAGTCATAGGATCATTGTTTGTAGGAACACTTACTCTATATTATTCATTTTTTGTATCAATAGAAATAGCCACAACTATTGCAATTGTAATAATTGCCTGTAGATGGAAAACTGGAAAAGGAGGTAAATAAAAATGGAAACTGAAATTGCATATATAGTTGCAGGAACAATGGTTTTTGTTGGATTCATAGTTGGAGCAGGAATAATTTATAGTGGACTTGAAAAGGTTGCTAATGCTATAAAAAATAAGAAATAATGAAAAAGAAGTTCTAACAGATATTAACAAATTGAAAAAATTGGTTTAAACTTTTCCCTAATAACAATACCCTTTCCCACCGATAATTATATTAGATTCCCTGCAACAATTCTCATCGGGTTTTAATGAAGCCACCCAGCCATCAGTACATTCAAATTGTGTTTCTTCGCTAAGTCCAAACATAGGTAAATCAGAATGCTCAACACCCCTCTGCCCGTTAGAATAAATAAATTTCAAATGCTCAACATATTCAATGGAATTCCCGCTCGTTAGGTGGTGGCATGCAATAATAGATTCCTGCATGATTGTTTTATCTTTATAATTAAATCCAAATAAAATTAATAAGTCACGCATTTCTGCAACATGATACAAGCAATCGTCTTCAATCTTAATTATATTTATTGTTCCTCCTAGTAGCTTTCCATCTTTATCTATTTCAGGAATAACCTCACTAGCTTTCCCTAAATTATTTGCTCTTTGAAAATCAATCTTTATTTCTGCTTTATCATAATCATCTATTTCAACAAAACTAAATTCTCCAACCGCTTCTTCAAGTTCATTAATTGAAGCAATCATTCTGTCTCTTTTTCCAGGTCTATCAATTCCTTTCATAGAATAAGTAATCTCTCTACTAGGAAAATGTAAATATTCACTATTTATATTATTCTCATATGCATCATTTAATAGTTCTAATTCTTTAACTGCATCTTCAATTGAATCACTTGAATCACTTGATTCTTCTACATCCTTTACTACATTTCCTGTAATGCTTGGAGTTGGTGTGTCTTCTTTGTCAAGACTAAACATTAATAGAATTAATACAGCTAAAACCCCTACAATAATAAATGTGTTTCGAATTGCCTTACTCATGTTATCTGCAAAAAGTAGTAGTTTTTAAGTATTGTTGTGTTATAATTTCTCCTCAATTATTCTTGAATTAAACTCCTATTCTTTTTTCTTTATGACTACATAAACGCAAAATTTATAAATAATGTAGCCATAATTATTATATGGTTCATACAGAAATCCAGAAAAAAAATAACAGGAAATATTATTACCGTGTCAAAAATATTAGAGACGGAAAAAAGATAAGAAAAGAAAGAATATATCTTGGAGTGAATCTGAAAAAAGATGAATTAAAGAAAAAAGAAAAACAAGCTGACATTAAACTAAATGTTTTTAATTCTATCCTAACAGATGATGAGTTAAAATTTTTGGAAAAGATAAAAAGAGATTTTTTAAAGGAGCCAAAAGAGAATTATGAAAATAGATATGAAGCTTTTTGCTCTTTATTCACACATGATTCTACAGGAATAGAAGGAAACACTCTAACATTATCCCAGACATCATTTTTATTATTTGAAGGAATAGCCCCAAAAGAAAAATCATTAAGAGAGATTCATGAAACCCTAAACCATAAAAAAGCCTTTGATTACATTTTAACTTATAAAAAAGATATATCGAAAGATTTTATACTGAAATTGCATGAGCTTGTTGTCTTAAATACCTTAAAAGAGTATTTGGCATCTCAAATTGGAAAATACAGGACTGTGCAAGTATATGTAGGAAGATCTATTCCGCCGCCTCCATCTGAAGTTTCAAAACTAATGGCAAAATTATTAAGATGGTACTCGATTAATAAATCAAAACTTCACCCTCTTGTCCTAGCATCTTATTTTCATATAGAATTTGAGCGCATTCATCCTTTTGTTGATGGAAATGGAAGAGTCGGAAGGTTACTTATGAATTTCATATTGCATAAATACAAATATCCTATGATAAATATTCCAAAGACAAGAAGATTTAGATATTATGAAGTATTACAGGAAGCACACAGGGGAAATCTTAAACCTTTTGTCAAATTATTGATTAGTGTATTGAAAAAA
>CAZOCS010000202.1:0-3185 GCA_964578365.1 uncultured Candidatus Cloacimonadota bacterium | reverse complement strand
TGTTCATGATAACGTGATAATTGGTGGAATGGTTGCTCTTCATCAATTTGTAAAAGTGGGGGCTTATGCCTTCATCGGTGGAAAATCGGGCATTAAAAAAGATATCCCGCCTTACACTCGTGGAGAAGGATCTCCTTATATCGTAAGAGGTTTGAATAGTGTTGGACTTCAAAGACGTGGATTTTCCAATGAATCTATCAAGTCTATAAAAGATGTTTATAAATTATTTTATAAATCCGGATTAAATACAAGCCAGGCAATGGAAAAGGCACTAGCAATTCCAAATCTTACAAAAGAGCAAAAAGTATTCCTTGATTTTGTTAAAAACTCAGATAGAGGAATAACAAAATAGATATTAAGTAAATAATATGAAAAAACGGTGAGATCCATTCTCACCGTTTTTTTTATTCTTGTAGGGACGTTTACCGTTAATCATCCGTAGAAAGTCTATGTTGTCATCCTCACGAAAGTGGGGATCTTAGATTCCCGTTTTCACGGGAATGACAGATTAAAGGATTGATTACTCTCAATCATCCAAGTTGAAAACGATAAAATTATTCTTGTAAAATACCGCCCCATTCAACAACCTCAAATCCTTGACGGGAGAATATAGGAATTTCTGGCTGATTTAGCGTTTTGTATTGATCGACAGGAACAAAGATAAACCACAAACGTAAAATATTATCAGGTTTTGGATCAATAGATAAGGGACATATATTTGATAGATCATCATTTACTAGAGGATAAATGCAATAAAAAGAAGATTCATCTAATCTCTTTGACCAATACTCGATAAAATCTTTAATTTCAGTTTCATTCAAACCATAATCCAATAATGAAGACTCAAAGAAATTATTAAGTTCACTTATTTCTACACACCAACCAAACACCGGTATCTCTACATCGACTTCTGCTTCATAGAAGAGAAATGAATATTCATTGTTGATAATCCCTGTAGGTTTGATGTTAACTTTCCATCCATTATTATATTCAGGGATTGATTTTGTCATTTTCCCGTTTGGATCCAAAAGAACTTCCACATCACACTGCACTTCAGGATAAAGGTAGATATTTGGCTTCTCGCTGTAATATGAACCTGGGTTCTCATAAATCATGATCGGTACAGTATTGTTCTTTATCATCGGTGGATTTAGCAATGATATTCCCATTGCTAATTGATAATGAAGATTAGATACCGAAAATGATCCATAAGGATAGAACTTATTAAATGCATAGCTTAATTGTAGATTCAACGCTACTGCACTAAATGATTCATTCTGATCTAAGCAGTTTTTATAATTTCCATCTATGAACTGGATATTGTACATAATCTCTGATCTTTTATGTACCCAGTTTGAATTTATTCCAAAGTAATATGTTTCCAGCATCTCTGTATCATGATGTCTCATATTAAAAACCCGGCCTAGATAAGTGGAGAAATTTCGATAATTAATACCGGCATTTACATCAAAATACATTGGATTGGTATTACCTTTATTAAATGATAACATATTATTGAAAACTGCAAAAAATAGCGATCTTTGAATTTTACATCCAATTGATAAGTGATCCACCATATAGATTTCAATTTCTTCTCTAACGAATCCATCTACTAACTTGTGCTCTATTTCTAATGTACTGTATAAATTTTTCTCAAAATGGAGGAATGGAGAAAATTTAATTTTTCTACTTGATATCTCTGCAAATAAATTTCCTACAAGGATTAATGCAATAGTGGTTATTAGAATTTTCTTTTTCACTTTTGGCTCCTGTAATGTTCAATATATTTTACATTCATCTCACCAGTAAATTCGCCTCTCGAACCTGTCATCTGCAAACAAGCAATTACATGTGTTAATGTCAAATTAATTTGTTTTTTTAATTTTTGTAATGCATTCAATTCGGTGAAAGGAATTCGTGCTGCAAAAAAAAGCCCCTCAGTTTTCACTGAAGAGCTCAATATTTTATTTTTCCTAATTATTTCTTCTTACTGCGTGTTCCCATTTTCTTTTCTTTTTTGTTGAAATGTTCTACCATAAGTGGACTTGCTACAAAGATCGAAGAATAGGTACCAACAACTACACCAACCAATAAAGCAAATGCAAAATCATGAATTACAGAACCACCAAAGATGTATAAACTTAGAACTACAACAAAAGTAGTAAGTGAAGTGATAATCGTTCTACTTAGCGTTTCATTAATACTGTGATTGATGACACTGCCATAAGATTCTTTTCTATAAAGTTTAAGATCTTCACGAATTCTATCGAAAACAACGATTGTATCATTAAGAGAATAACCCACAATTGTTAGTAATGCTGCCACAATAGAAAGACTGATCTCTTTACCCAGGAGTGAGAAAATTCCAATAGTAATAAGAACATCATGAAAAAGAGCAGCAACTGCGGTCAAACCAAATGTAAATTCGAATCTCCACCAGATGTAGAGGATAATTCCAAGCAATGCCCAGAAGATAGCCAGAATAGCTTTACCTTTGAGTTCTTCACCGATCTTTGGTCCTACTTCTTCCTGAAGACGGATAAGTGTTGCAGGATCTACATTATCTGGAAATTGCTTTTTGATAACATCAATTACTTTCGTACTTGTTTTATCTTTCATTTCACCCACAGCTTGGGTTTTGATAAGAACCAGGTGCTTTCCTTCGGTTCCCTTTATCTCCTGGATCTCAGCATCTTCAATACCGGCATTCTTAAGAGCATCTCGAATTTCTTGAACCTTAACTATTGCAGCACCTTCTTTTACAGGAGTAAGCTCAAGTTCCATAGCTACTCCACCTGTAAAATCGATACTGTATTTTGGACCTTTATTAACTACAAGCGAAACGATCCCTGCAAGTATGATAACTAAAGAAAGTGCAAAAGCAATTCTTCTTTTTCCAATGAAGTCAATTTTTGTTTTTCCAAAAAATCTCATCGTTCCCCCTAAATACTCAATTTATCTTTAGCACTATTTGTAATTAAACCATCAAATATTGCTTTAACTAATACGATTGATGCAAACATGGAACCAACAATACCGATAGAAAGTGTTACAGCAAACCCTTTAATCGGTCCTGTTCCAAACTGATATAGAACAAGTGCTGTAATAAGTGTTGTGATGTTAGCATCCAGAATTGTAACTAATGCACGACTGAATCCGCTATCAACTGCAGAACGAACTGTTTT
>CAZOCS010000201.1:0-3208 GCA_964578365.1 uncultured Candidatus Cloacimonadota bacterium | reverse complement strand
ATAAATCTATCTTATCTCTACGCTCGCCAAAGAGATGTCTATCGCTTACTTCAAATAATCTTTTAGATAAACTATATGTCTCGTCCATATCATGGCCTTTAGAGAAATGAAAATGTGGTGTTACTATTTCTTCTGCATAATGAAAAACACCCATCCCTTTTGCTAAAATAGAAACCTCTCTATCACCCTTGTAGTGACGATATCCTGGGTAATACATATGACCGCGTACAGCCTCAACAAATTTTTTAGAACTCATTCCTGTAGTAAATATCCTACCCATTTGAATTTTCTCGTTATATGCCATAAGTCCAATATCATCTGTAAACTTGCTTTTAAATATTTCCAATGATTTTTCAACAAAATTTTCACTTTCTATAATCATGTCATCACCTAAGATAATGAAATACGGAGTATCACAAAGATAAACACCCATATTAACCTGGGCAACAAAATCCCTATGATAACTAGATAATATACAATCAATACCATTTTCTTGGCAATAATTATAAGACTCAGTATCATCATAATCAGCTAAAACAAGTATTCTATAATTATCCTCATTAGAACTTTCTTTAATACTTTTGATGAGCCTATCTAGTCCATCATATCTGTTAAGTGTTGGTATTATAATAGTAACCTCTGGGCCAGTTTTTTCACCCCTTAACCAAGCCTGATGATTTTCTCTTAATTTATGTTCCAGTGAATCAACTGGATGATTTATCTTTATTGGGATATTTGTTTCTGGATCCATGCCAGGATATGGCTTTTCATTTGGTAAATTAACTTTATTATCCGCATAGGTATAATATTCTTTAAAGTCCTTTTCGTATCCCCTGTTCTCTGTCATAAAGCCAGCATGATCAGCATAAATATGGGTAGTAAATCCGTATTTTTTACAAATTTGAGTTTTAAATTTATCACCAGACGTATTACTGTCCCATTTCATTAATCTTCCGAATGGTCTATCACCTAATTGTCTTAAATCGCTACGCTTCATTAAACGAAAAACCGATGGAAAGCCCTTATAACATGGAATAATTTCTTTACTTTCATCTATTTCATTTCTTGGCGTCCTTTGTATTCTCATACAAATTCCACCGTATTCTGGACTATTTTTTTCTAATATTGTAATCATTTGTCTCAACCAACAATTTTCTTGTCCAAGCATTGGTGGAAAAATATCCTCATTTGTTGTTATAAAATAATCACTACTTGGTCTTCTTCTGTTATTTTCCCAGTCCTCCATAACCTTGAATGCTTCATTCAATGCCCTAGATTGACCAATATTCTCAGTTAATAAAACATGATCAAATATTTTTCCATGAACTTTCATTGTTTTTAATAACCCAACACTACCATCGGTACTAGCATTATCAACAACAATTATCCTATATGGATAAAATGTTCTTTCATTTATAAAATTAATTGTTTTCTCTAACAATTTTATTCTGTTAAATGAAGTAACGATAATTGTTATCGGGTCTAATTTTTGTAGTTCCTCTTTACTCATATAATAATTGTTCTAGTTTATTTCTATATATTGATTCCATACTGTGGGTATTCCAAACTCTTCTGAATTGTCTATCGGCTTTATTTGATTTAAGTTGACCAATTATATTCTTAGATAATGACCCTAATGACTCATCATCCCTACCACTGTAGTGTAAACTCCTAAGCGATGTAAACGGATGACTTAAAACAGCAGTTTCATCAGCAAAATCAAACAATGATTGTAAATCTTTATTTAAGACCAATAAATTCTTTGTCATTGATGCTTCAAGTAAAACATTACTGCAAACCTCTGCTATTGTTGGAAATATAAACAAATTAGATATTTGCATTAATTCTGCAACAACTTCATTTGGTACCTCTGAATGAATAACATATTCATCATCTGACAATGTACTTGTAAATAAGAAATCATCTTCACTAAGACCGCACTCTTTAGCAAATTCTATTTTTGATTTTATTTCATCTACTCTTCTTCTTCCATTTGAATTAGCTATAATTAGGGCAACTTTCTGACCATGTTCTTTTAATTTACCAAAAGTTTTAATAACAGAATTAATCCCCTTAGCATCCATTCTTGTTGTACACATTGGATATGTTTGTATTATATCTTTTTCCCATAATCTCATCTTATTTGAAATAAGTGTTGTAACTGGGTTCCATCCAAAGAATAATGATGGATCTTTTTCGTTATAAACAACCCTAACTTTATCTGTATCAACGCTAATATTTCTTGCAAAATTTCCAACATCAGACTTATTCATATAAACATATTTTGCATTTGGCATCCAAAAATCTATTTTTCTCCCAACACCCGATCTAGCCCAATGAAGCCATTTAATATCAACCCCACAAGCCTTTATTGCTTCCCTATATGTAATGCAATCATCTATGTAAAAATCATGAGTTATAGCTAAATCAAAATCATCGGTTAGGTTTTCACGTAAAACATCTATAATTTTATCTTTAGCATCATCATTGACAACATTCTTTTGTCTTTTGAACCTGGGCATAACTGGTCTCATCTCACAACCAACATCAAGTGTACTACCTTCTGTCACAAAAAAAACAACCTCGTGCCCGAATCTTTGCAACAGTTTAATTTGATTCTTAACAGCTTTCCCAGGTGAATAACTATCTGGACATCTATTAAAATGAGTCACAATAGCTATTTTAAGTGGTTTTCTTTGTTTGTGAATCAACCTTGGGGCCTCTGTTACTGGCACTGGTCGTTCTTGTTTGACACCCATTGATCTAATCGATGCATCAACAGATGGTATTATATCATCACGGGGGAATTCTCTCTGAAAAGCATAATGTGTCAAATCACCCTCGTCTTTGTTTTTATCCTTGGTTGTAATAGTAATAAAATAACTACCAAGTTTTTGAGCATTATCAATAATGCTACTTAATGTTAAATCCTTCATATGTTTTGTTATTTAATTTTGTTATTTTTTTCATAGTTTCCTCGAGTTGTGTTAGGTTTAGCGGTTAAAAAAATCAGTTTTCACACCCACCGTGACAGGCATTGTCTTTTTGCTAGGCTCCACTTATTTCGGTTATTTTTACTTGCTGCAGAGAGTCCTAGGAGAGTTTCTTTAAAAAACATACCCTTTTCAAACCATCCTTGCCAATTTTTATTGGAATATGTTTGTTTGTTAAAATATTCTCATGGATTACAAAATATCAAAACCTAAAA
>CAZOCS010000200.1:0-3252 GCA_964578365.1 uncultured Candidatus Cloacimonadota bacterium | reverse complement strand
CTATCTCAATAGCAGAACTATTGTTTTCGAATATCTTACAACCAATAATATCAACCTTAGAGTCACCCTCAACCTTGATAGCAGAAACAGAAGCATTAGATATCTCACAATTAGCAAGAAGATTATCTTCTTGGGTATTGAAGAATCTTATACCATTCCATGAAGTATCTGAACTGAAAACTATAGGTTCACTTCTTGTAGATGAACCATCTGCTACCAGAAGCCCATTAACCACAAATTGCATGTCCGCAGCAAATTGTAATTCAACGCTAGGATTTATAATTAGTTCATCACCTTCTTGAATATTAACATCACCAGTTATGTTATAAGTGTTTTCTGCATGCCAGATACCGGAAAGAGGTCCATAAATATTAGAACCATCGTTAACAGTAATATAATTTTCAAGAGTAATTGTATCACTTTCACCATCAAGATATACTGTAAGTGAAACATCATAAGTTCCTTGTTCCGTATAGAGATGATAAGGATCTTCTTCAGTACTGTCAATCTCACCATCACCATCAAAATCCCATTCCCAGGCATCGATTACTCCTGTGGGTGAAGTAGACATACTTGTAAATTGTACACCTAGATCTAATGGACCAATTTGTACATTAGAAGCTATACCAGCACTAAGTCCGAAATTTGCAATAGCATTATCAAGTGGACCAGCAATTCCACTTACAGCATTGTCACCATAATAAAGTTCATTGAGTGGTCCTACCACTGCAAAAAAAGGAACATATCCATTTCCCCAATCCCAATATATTGCTCCAAGACCTGACCAATTTGGATGTGTATGAGTTGCTCCCCAATCAGTTTCTGTTAAGAAATATGCATTACCACCTGGTTCATATTGTTCCCATAAAGTTTGAAAAGTCGGCGCCGCCGCTACACAACCAGGTCAACCATAGCCTCCCCAAAAGAATACAACTGCTTTCCCAGAAGCAGTTAGTTCATAAATTGAATGATCCTCACCATTGCTGTCAGTCCAACTAACATCATCAACAATATCTCCAACTTGATATTGTGCGAATGCACTAACAGAAAGGATCACTAAAAAAAACACAACTAAGAATTTTTTCATTTCTTTCCTCCTTTTATTTAATTAAGATCATCTTTCTCACAATCGAAGTTTTTATGCAAGTCATTTTATAGAAATAAACACCCGAATTAACGATATTATTATTATTATCTTTACCATCCCAAACGATATTTCCACTTGAATTGAGATCTTTAAAAGTTCTAACTAGTTGTCCTTTTGTATTAAAAATAGAGATACGTGCATCTGCCAATTCATGTGATGATAAATCATAGGAAATGGTTGTACTTGGATTAAATGGATTTGGGTAATTTTGTGATAGTTTTTCCGGTATTAATAATTCATCATCGGCACTCACATTATCAGCAGTATTGAAAGTGAAATCAAAAACCAACGGTTCTGTGAGATCACCTTCATCAAAAGTGAATGAGAAATCAAAACCATCTGTACTGGTAACATCAATTAGAATATGGATCAAGACGGATTCTCCTGCAGGAATATCAAAGGGCACTGGAAAGTTTGGCATATAACATGTTCCAATATCATTACAAACACTAAAGACCCAACCGGTAGGTGTATTTTCGGTGTTATACATAAAAGTGTAAGGCTGAGATGAACTACTGTTATTGGTTATTGTAATCCAGTCAGACTCATATTGGTAAGCTCCTACACTAGAAAAATCTTCACCTATTATGTCTAGGTCAAATGGAATATCTACTTCCAAATCTGCAAAAACAAGACTAATACTCATTAATAAAAATGCGAATAAAATAATCTTTTTCATTTTATATCTCCTTAATTTTAAAAGATCGTTATCACTGTCAGGCGTAATCCATCAAACTCTGCTTGATTTTTGCAAACACCATTACGGCATACTATACCACCCTTTTCTTTACCATAGAATAATCGGATATCGGTATTATTGAATATCGTAGTAGCTATTTCTCCTCCTATCCAAAATTCACCATCATCTCCGTCTTCAGCAGATTCTGACTCACCTATCTGATTCTCTATTGCAACAGATAAGGAATAGTTCCCAATTGCGATATCCGTTTGCAAACGTGGTTCAAAATGCGAATGGCTGCCTGTTATTTTATCTTCTTCTTTATATTGATATTCAGCTTTAAGCAAAACCGGATTATCTTTAAATAGAAAATCGAAAGTAAGGGTTGGTGTGATCTCTTTATACCATCTGTTTGCAATTTCTTTATTAAGCTGTTCCAATGTTTCAAATTCAGCTTTGAACGACCAATCTTCAAAATCATGTTTGAATTCGGAATAAAGATTAGATAGCCTAACCATATAGTTACTACTCCAACCTTCAGCATAATTTATCACAAACTCATTTTCATAGTTAGGAAGGAAGCGTATCTCTCCCATAATTCCTTCTTCATCGATCCCCGGCTCCCAACTATGTTCCAATATTTGCCCAGCATGATTGACCATCGGAAGATCGGAAATTCTTACATTAAAATTCTCATAATTTTTATATGCACCCATCAGAGTGAATTTACCGATATAAGATGTTATGTTGGAATAGATAGCAGTTCCAGCTAAATCTTCTTCATCATTACTGCTTACATATTCAGCCCGGAGATCTAATAGGGAAGAGGAATAGTTTAATTTTCCCGCATAAACAGATCTGTTATTATATTCATCATCATCGAGAAGTTCTTTATGCAATACATAGCTGCCACCGATAGTAATTTGATCTGTAAAGTTCACATCTGCATCAATTGCGCCCACCTGATCGTATTCATCTTCCAAAGCGGGATCGATACTTTCCATAAAACCACCAAATAATTGCAATTGCCATCTATCATAAATGGGATTCACATAACCACCAATAAGTCTGGAATCCGATTCAAAATCAACATCATAAAAATTGTGTAAAATAATACCGGAGCCAATTACAGCTTCATAAGTTCCAACCTGGGCAAACCAATAATCAGATTCATATTGCAGATAGTACTCATCGAAATAGTATTCATTTTCTTCATCATTCAACTGATCTTCAATAAATTCGTTGCTCAAATCTTCATTGATCAGAATAAATTTGTCAAATTTAGGATAATGGACATCATATTTGATACCAGCTCTGAAATCGTAGAATTGAGCTTGTAATTGGTATTTGTTTGAAAAATAATTTCGATTCTCAATAATTCTGTTGGAATGGATAAATTTGAATTCATTCAAACCAGAAAAATACA
>CAZOCS010000199.1:1614-3292 GCA_964578365.1 uncultured Candidatus Cloacimonadota bacterium | reverse complement strand
TGGTTTGATATGCTGCATCATAGGTAATGGCCGTTAATTCTAATTTCCAGCAACTTACATCATTGAACTGCTCTTCTCCAACTGTTTGGGCAGTATAAACTTCTGTGAGTTCATTTTCTTCCATCATATCTTCATAGGATATATCAGAGCCCATCATAGATTGGCGCAGCATGTGTCCGGATATTTGGATCGTACGGTCAGCAGATGGATTGTAGATCCACAGTTTATCATCGAGCTTAAGCATTTTCGTTCCTGCATCTTTGGGAGGAGCCAGGTATTCTGAGAATGATCTATCATCTCCTTCTGTCCATGACCTCAATTTCATGGTTCTGCTGCCGCGCCTGCCATGCACAATCATCTGTGAAGTAGAGATCAAGTTCCTTGCATACATATTCTCATCGATCTGTTTTAGTATCTCATTACCATCCGGGTATTCAGCAAAAGCTAAAGTGCATAATATAATTAGTGTGAATATCAGTATCTTTCTCATGTTTCCAACTCCTTGAATAATTGTGCTGTATTTCTTTTATAGATCCCTATACCGGAAAAGATCGACCCAATAACTGAAGCAATAACTCCCGGGATAAAACCAACGTAATAACTTGCAGGAGTTACCTGAGCTCTCATTGTAGCACCCATAATTATTTTTGCATCTCTCATAAGTGAACCCACATCGATTCCTTTATACTGCAGAAGATACGAAAAACCTAGCCCAATAGCTGTACCGATGATCGTAGCTGCAATTCCTATTAAAATAGATTCCAATATCAGTGAACGGTAGATGTGTCCTTTGCTCTCTCCAATTGCCAATCGCACTCCAATCTCTCCATAGCGCCTTATCCCGTTCATCAAACCGGAATTCCATAAAACCAGTGACATAATAAAAATAAATATGAAAACGAACATACCCAATCTTTGATCCATCGAATTGAGCATGAATTCCATATTAGATTGCATTCTCAAAGGCAGCATGATATCGGAAAATTCATCATTTTCATCACTATATTTTGCGTTAAAAACATCTGCGATCTCAAATGTAGGACGTTCTTTATACTTGGGTAGGAAACCAAGAATTTCACTGGCAGAATCTTCCATATCCAAGAAATATCGAACATCCGAAATATCCACTATCACAGCTCCACGATCCATTGCCAGAACACCAAATCGCACCATGCCGCTCACTGTGAAATTATTCATTACCATCGAACCGTACATTGTACTTCCGATAATCGTTACTTTATCATTAATTTGAATTCCAAGTTTATCTGAAACATCCTGGCTGATCAATATCTCTCCCTGTCTGGTTGGAAGTTTTCCATTTGAAAGAGCTTCATTCAGATTTAGAAGTTCCTGTTCAAAAGAAGTGGAAAATAGATCAACACCAAAGCCGATAACTTCTCCCTGGCTCAATGTTTCTCCATATTCATCAGGTAGGTCCAGTAAGCCACCAAAATATATTCGTGGTTGCCAATGCATCTGGGGATATTCATCATTTAGCTTTTCTATCTTCTCAGTCACATTCATCAATCCTAGATCATACGGTTTTTGATCGATCAGATCATTGTATGCTCGGGTTACGATTTTAACGTGTCCTGTATCAAATCTGGCATTTTCCCGGATGAACATGGTTACGAATCCCATCATCCAACTGTACATAAGAACGGTAAAAATTACTCCT
>CAZOCS010000199.1:0-1604 GCA_964578365.1 uncultured Candidatus Cloacimonadota bacterium | reverse complement strand
GATGATCATAATAGGGAAGAGGCTTCTCGAGCGATCTCGCAAGAGTCCTTTTGAAAGAAATTTTATCATAATTCTATCCTCATTAGTTTATTCAATATTTGCATTTTTTATATTTGATAATTTTACTAACAAATCAAAATCTCCTTTAATGAGTGCTTTTTTCTTAGCTCTGGTCCAACCCTTTATTTGTCGTTCAGCAGAAATTGCGTCATAAGCTCTGTCGAAGAAATCTGAAAAAACAAGTTTAACTGGTCTTCGGGATGAAGTATAACCTTTTATTGCACCATTTTGATGTTCAGAAAGCCTCTTCTCAATGTTCGAAGTTGAACCAGTATAAAAGCTTCCATCATAGCATTTAACAATATATACCCAATAAGTTTTACTCATAATCTTTCCTCTTCTTATGTCACACTGAGCTTGTCGAAGTGTCGAGGAACTCTTCGTAAGTTATCTTCAATGAGAACTCCATCCTTCGATAAACTCAGGATGACGGGGGTTTGAAGTGATAGAATATTGAAAGAATATTTATTTTGTGTCATATCTCATTCCTCACTTTGTCATTTTTCCGCGCAAAGCATCGGTTGGTTTGAGTTTTGCTATCTTTCGTGTGGGAAGAAAACTAACTATGGTTGTAGTTATCAGAACCAGAATAATCGTTCCCACAACCAGTTTCCAGCCATAAACAGGATAGAGTGCATCATCCAAACCACTCAAACCCCAGTCTTTAGCATCAGCTCCCAATTGCATTCCTACTTTTTCAAAATGTCTTAATAGCGGAATACCATAAATGGCACCCATAAATATTGCCAAAACTGCATGCAGAACACCTTCCAGGGTGAATAACTGAATTATTTTAGGACGTGTCATTCCCATAGCCATCATTGTTCCCATCTCTTTTCTACGTCGGAAGATCGCAAGTATCTGTGTATCGAAAATTGCTATCATCGCCAAAAAAAGTAGAATTGCATACATGATCGATGATCCTACAGTTTTTGCCTGGATCATATTTGTAAGATCTATCAACAGAATATCCAGATCTTTATAGTTCCAGCCAGAAATTTCCTTGTTGTACATTTCATCTTTTACTGTGATGATTGTTGCTTCATTTGGAAGACCCAGCATTTCTTGAAGAATTGGCAGAGATATCCATATCTGATTGCTCTCCACAGTGAGTACGGTCGTATGAAAAATGTATGCAACCTTGATATCAAGAGCATCATAGGTTCCATTTTTGTCACGCCAGCGTAATACAATATAATCTCCTTCTTTTATCTTCAAGTTATCAGCAAAACCTGAGCCTAATATACAATTGATCTCATCATCGGTATCTGTAAGGTATTTTGTTGGAAGCTCGATCAAATCTTGATCAGGATCAATACCCTTAAGAACAATATTTCGCATTCTTCCTTCAGGATATATTGTAGCAGGAGAAAATAGAATTGAAATTGCTTCTCCTTCTACTATCATCTTTTGCAGATCTTCTGGAATCGCAGCATGGCTGTCTTCCAATGTAAATGGATCATATGGATTATAAGTTTCCTGCCAGTATTGCCCACCGGCAAAATCCCAGTTTTTCATTTCGCGGGAAGCGTCATCCTGCCAAC
>CAZOCS010000198.1:0-3296 GCA_964578365.1 uncultured Candidatus Cloacimonadota bacterium | reverse complement strand
TTGCTAAAATGAATCTATCAGTTAACTGCAATCCTGGTTTTTGTGCCAGATCAGAATAAAATATTGCCGCATCCTGCATAACATCTCCGCATTTCACAATACTGGCAAGCGAGTTTTTTCCAATCCCTTCGTTCTGTAGATTTTGTACTGCAGTATCTGTTGGGCAGAATAATATATCACTGATCTTATCTGTAAGTATTCTGTTAATTTCTTCGGGCATGTTGCGGTTGAATGAGCGCAATCCAGCCTCTACATGTGCAACTTTGATATGTAATTTCTTTGCAGCCAGAGAACCGGCAATAGTAGAATTAGTGTCACCATAAATCAGTACCCAATCCGGTTGTTCTTTCAATAGAACTTCTTCTATCTTCTCGATCATCCTACCAGTCATTGCGCCGTGATTGAGACTATTGATCTCAAGATTGTAATTCGGTTTTGGAATTTGCATCTGCTCAAAGAAGATCTCACTCATATTTGCATCGAAATGCTGACCAGTATGAACAATAATTTCATGAATATCTTTATGCTTAGCTATTTCTCTGCTTACTGCTGCTGCTTTAATAAATTGAGGTCTAGCACCGATTATAGTTATTAGTTTCATTTGTTGTTCACCCTTAGATACCATTCACAGGTTTTTTGAAATACTTCCTCAATAGTATGCTGCTGTACATATCCAATTTCCCGTATCTTTTCTGCCCTGTAATCCGTGGAAGTTCCAAATTTTTTCATTCTATCACTATTGATCGGGAGATCTTTATGTATGATCTTTCCAATAACGTCGAAAACCTTTCCAACTGCTATAGAAAACCAAAAGGGTATATAAATTATTGGCATTGAAAATCCATTATTTTTAGAGATGGTCTTCATTAATTGTTTTACTGTTAAATATGGCTTATCAATACAATTGAAATTCTGCGCACCCGGTTTGAATTTGTTTATCATAAAAAATGTCATATCAACCATATTTTCTAAAGCTATCATAGATTTTATATGCTTCCCATCTCCAATCATAAACCAGGGATATTTATGCATCTGCTTGATCAGATTGTACATATTTGCAAAATTATGTGGACCATAGATCACAGATGGACGCAAAGTTATCAAAGCTCGTTTTGTATCCGCTTCCTGCCATTTCCATAATACCTTTTCACCTGCAAATTTGGAGTCACCGTAAACCGTATTGGAGAGATACTCAGCTGTTTCATCACAAGGATGTGATTGATGACCGTAAACTGAAACTGTACTGTAATAAATGATCTTATTTATTCCCTTCTCTTCCGCATACTGAGCAACGATCTGTGTTCCATATTCATTGTTACTGAAATAACTCTCTTTTGAAATACCAAAATCGTGTTTATCAGCAGCGCAATGGATAATCAGCTCAAATTTCACATCATCGAATTTGTGTAGATCCTCAATATTCCTTATATCACCAATTCTCGTTTGAGGATGATTCTCTATATTGCATTCTTCGCTATTATCAATTCCCCAGATCTGATGTCCCTTTTCCTCTAAATAGTACATCAATCGCGAACCAACAAAACCATTTGATCCTGTGATCAGTATGTTCATTTATTCTCCAGTAGTTTTTTTAGGATATCTTCGATCTTGGATGCTTGTTTTGTTCTATTAAAACTGTTGTAAACATAATTATTCCCTTTTGATGTAATGGAATGAAGTTCTTCAGGATGATTTTTTAAATATATGATTTGTTTAGCGAGATCTTCACTATTGTCAGATTCAAACCCTAATCCTGTCCCCGAATCTTCAATAAGAGTTTTTGCTTCACCTTCAACTCCTAGAAGTATCGGTAGATCACAAGCCATATAATCAAAGATCTTAGAAGGTAATGCTCCTGTAAAGAGCGGAATTCGCTTTAAAATTACTACCCCACAATCTGCAAGGCAAAGATATTCATGAATCTTCTCACGATCTATCTCTCCAACAAATATAACATTCGCTATCTTTTTTCTTATAACAAGTTGTTCTAATTTATTCTTATTAGGTCCATCACCAACGAACAAAAATAATATATTTTCATTCTGTAGCATTTCAGCTGAATTAATTACAATATTCAAATTTTGAGCTATACCAATATTGCCTGCATATACTACAATAAAATTTTTCTTTGTTTTATATTTTTCTAACAGGTTTTGTGGTACTTTTTTTGTTTTAGTAATAAATTCTTCGTCTGTACCATTGTGAATTATAGTAATTTTATCTTCCGCAATTCCTTTATCTATTATTTTGTTTTTTATATATTTTGAGATAACAATTATTCTTTCTGAAATGGAATATATCTTCTTTTCCAATCTCATACTTAGTTTGATTGCAAATCTATTATTTAACTCACCAAGATCAATAGCACTATCCGGCCAAAGATCTCTAACTTCAAAAACAGATTTTATTTTTGGAAAAAATTTCTTCAATATTGTGGCGATTCCAGCAACGAAAAGTGGTGGTGAAGAAGTATAGACAATATCATACTTTTTCCAATTGATCAGTGTATGTATAGTTCCAAAGATCATAAAGCTAACATAAAATAACATACGGGTAATAAAATTTTTCTTTTTACTTGTAAAGACCCAGACTCGGTTTATTAAAAAATTATCAATACTTTCTTTTAGAAATAACTTATGCTTATAACCTTCAAAAATTACTCCTCTAGGGTGATTGGGCATTTCAGTTAAAACATTGACCTCATGTCCTTTATCCGCGAGATACTTAACATTTGCCATTGCCCTGTTAGAAGGGGCACAAACCTCCGGATAAAAATATTGAGATATGTATAAGATTTTCATGATATTGCCTTTAATATTATTGCCTTATTTGTACTGAAATTCCCAAATTTCATTACTGTGATCAAATTCTTTTCACCAAATTTTATATCATACTTTAGATTCTTAAGTACAAGAAATAATTTTTCTGCATCTATTTTACTAACGTAACCATTTTGTCCATCCACAACCCACTCCGTATTTGCAACAATATCAGAAACTATAGGGATCGTCTTAGAAGCCATAGCCTCTAATAATGATAAGGATAGCCCATCTGACGAAGTTAGAGAAATATAATACTTACTCTTCCCTAACAATTTAACCAAGTCTTCATTTGCTATATTACCAGTAAATTTCACATTTTCTAATAATTTATTCTTTGATGCAAATTTCAATAAATCACCATATAGAGGTCCGTCTCCAATTACATATAGGCAGGATTTTGAATTAACCTCCTGAATGAATTTAGCAAAAGCCTTTAGAATTATTAGCACATTAGAATTTGGAATTAGATTTCTG
>CAZOCS010000197.1:0-3347 GCA_964578365.1 uncultured Candidatus Cloacimonadota bacterium | reverse complement strand
TCACCAACTACTCCTATGTAATCACCTACTGTATAACTATCAAAGTTATCTTCGGTAATTACACCACTTACTGCTGGTGGATCCCAGGTTACTGTACCCAGAGCATCATCTACTTCTACATTTGTTGGTGGATCATAGACAGGAATAGGACTATAGGTAAATGTGTATTCTATAGGAACAGATTCACCTTCATCATATAGACTAGTAACTTCTGCCAGATATTCCTGACCCTCGACCAAACCAGTATATTGATAGAAAAGATCTTCTGTAAAGAAAGGATCTACACCATCAAGATAAACGTTGTAACCAAGAAGGTCTCTTGTCTCTCGTATAGCTGATCGATGTGCTTCTTTTGCATCGATAGCAGCAATAGCAGGTTCAGAAATGGGATATGTTCCTATTATGCGATCTAAAGCAGGACCAACATATACATTATCAAGACCTGTATCGGCGTTGTCATCTCCTACTAAGTTAAATCCAATCAATACTGTTTCACCGGCATAAGCTGAAAGATCGAGAGAAGTTTCATACCAAATCCAATTTTCCCAAACACCAATATCACCAAATGTCCAAATTGGATACCAATTCGTACCGCCATCGGTTGAAACCTGGATAAATAAATCACAATTATCATTCGGGTCTACACTCCAATGATAACTACCTTCCCATGCAAATGAAACGACATGGTCGGCTTCAACTGCTATTTCAGGAGTAATCAACCAAGTATCGATTGTATATCCCCAATTCACAGCAGTTCCATATGTTCCTTCGTAGGCATAATCGGTATTAATATGCCAATATGGTGTACCTCCACTACCTGCAGTTCCAGAACCTTCAATAAGTTCCCAACCATCTGCAAATACACCAGCTTCGAAGTCATCTGAAAATGATTCTCCGCCTCCACCACCACCTGGAGCTTCCCAGGTAGCATAACCCAACTCATCAACAAAAAGGTTTGCAGGAGGATCTAAAACAGTAACAATCTCTTCACCGCGAATAACAACATTATCTACAGCCCAGTACCACATCCAATCTCCACCATCGTCATAAACAAAACGAACTTGCAGATCAGGATTTGTAAATGAGCTGATATCAATAACTTGCGTATCAGGAGCACCCCAAGAACCAATATCTTCTTGCCAATGAGCAACATTAATCCAAGCAGTTCCATCCCAGATATCTACATCTGCATAGTCATCACCACCACAATAGTTGAAATAATGATCAAATTCTAATGTATAGTACTGTGATCCGGCAATAACAGGAGAGACAAGTTCTTCATGAAAATAAACTCCACTAACAGCATCACTATCCACAAACATGTAGCTTGTACCATTAAGGTCGTAATTTGTACCATCAGCTAAGAACCATGTGTCATCAGAATCACCACCATTTACAAGTGTCCAGTCATCTGGGATTGCTCCACCTTCAAAGTCTTGTGAATAAAGAATTGGATATACAGGAACCGGATCAAGATAGAAATCTTGAGAAGTTAGTCCACCTTCGGTAATAGTTACTGGAACTATTTGAGCAATGTAATCAGCATGAATTGCTTCAAGATCATATGTACCTGCATCTAAACCTTCAATAAGGTAATATCCTGTATCATCTGTTAATACAGTGATTTCATCACATGTTACTTCTGCATTTTCAATTCCAATTGTTGTTCCGGAATCGTAAACATAACCATCAAGGTCACCAGTAAGAGGCAGTGGCTCACCATTAATAACAACATTATCTACAGCCCAGTACCACATCCAGCTTCCAGCATCGTCATAAACAAAACGAACTTGCAGATCAGGATTTGTAAATGAGCTGATATCAATAACTTGTGCATCAGGAGCACCCCATCCGCCAATATCTTCTTGCCAATGAGCTACATTAACCCAAGCTGTTCCATCCCAGATATCTACGTCTGCATAGTCATCACCACCACAATGGTTGAAATAATGATCAAATTCTAAAGTCGTATAGCTCAAACCGTTTGCAACAGGAGAAACAAGTTCTTCATGAAGATAAACTCCACTAACAGCATCACTATCTACAAACATGTAACTTGTACCATTAAGGTCGTAATTTGAATCATCAGCTAAGAACCATGTATCAGCAGTATCACCACCATCTACAATTGTCCAACCATCTGGAAGTGCTCCACCTTCAAAGTCCTCAGATATGAGTGGAGTTTCACCTGCACCAATAGTCCCAGAAAGTGAATATGTTAAGTCAGTTCCAACAATTGACGGCCACTGAACATTACATGCTACCCAATCCGTTGTACCACCGAATCCACCTAACGGATTTATCCAGTACCACACTGAGCCGTAAGTTGCATCATGAGGTTGAACTCCCCATTGACCACCAACACCGTAATCTACTGAATGCTGCCAGGCGATCCAATAGATACCTTCACTAAGAACTACAGGTGTAGAAAGAGTAATCTCCAGATTTCCCAATCCATCATCCGCAACAGGACAGGCAGGAATATCAAACAATTCTGTTCCAGGCATACCGGGAGCATCAGAATAGATCTTCATGTTACCAAAACCTGTGCCAGGTCCTGCACCATTCCAAAATCCTCCAGCAAAATATGCAGAATTGATAGTCCATGTTTCACCGGCAGGAATTTCAAAGTCATCAGCACCCCAGCAGTCGTAACCATCATAAGCTTCTTCAAAATCCTGAGCTGCACTGAATCCGTCTGCAGATGGGCTGGAGGTTTGATCGTAAAGTATATCGCGTGAATCGCGTGGGACGATAGTATCATTCTCTTTTGCTGACCTGATAGATACAGAGTTAAGCGAGATATTTGCATACGCGCTTACTGAAAAAAGAATAACTAATAAAAAGATTAATGTCTTCTTCATTTAAATTCTCCTAGAATTACATTTTGTTAACTATTAATAAAAAATAAAATTGCGATAGTAACGATTTGAAAGGTGTATTCTTAAAATTCGATAGTAGTTGATCAATTTGGTTTTCGATATTAATATTCATTTTTCCCACTTTAACATCCTAATTTTATTATTCATATTAACATCGACAATTAGCAATTTCGGTGCCAAAGGTAGTGATGTAGTGCTTATTATTTGAAAAGAGTTTCGTAATCCTTAGTAATTTAGTACGTTATGTTGAATTAATATTTTATTAAATGATTATCGGTACATAAGAAAGTTATCTAGTAAAAAATAATATGAAACATGAATGTTGCATTGATAAAATGGAAATTATCTTATAGATACTTTGAAAGAGCGTCTTTGTTAATATAATTACAAAATAAAACAACTTGGTTACATGTGTATCAGTTATGTTGCAGCAGAGATTTAAGTTTTACTCTTCTTTGGTTAAGC
>CAZOCS010000196.1:0-3370 GCA_964578365.1 uncultured Candidatus Cloacimonadota bacterium | reverse complement strand
GAAAAAAACTTTACTCGAAGAACAAAAAAATATAATTGGTGCCGTTCTGAAAGGACGGAGGATAAATGAAAAAAATTCTTTTTATAATAGTGATTTTAGTTATAGGAATTCTGCTGACTGCAGAGAACAGTTTGATTTTGGACATCAAAACTTCGAGCAATGAAAACATTGAAACAGAATTGATACGTTCGCTTATTTTATTTGAAGTTGGCGGGAATTATAATTCTGATGACATCTCTGAATCTATCAATAATCTATACCAGCTTGGTGTTTTTAAAGATATTCGAATAGAAAAAGAAGAACTCCCACAAGGTCTTTCGGTTTCAATATTTGTAGAGGAATATCCCATTATAGAGCAAATTGAACTCTCTGGAAACAAAAAATTATCGGATAAGAATATCCGAGATAAGATCAATTTAAAAAAGGGAAGTTACTGGTCTCCATTTTTGGCTTCTGAAGTAAGCAAGACAATTACTGATGAATACAAAACAAAAGGATATCATTTAGCTAAAGTTGAATATGAGGTAGAGGAATTAGATGGAAATCACGTTTCTGTTCTTTTGGATATTAACGAAGGTTCTAAGGTAGCAATTAAAAGCATAAAGATCCATGGGAATAAAGAGGTGCGCACCAAAAAACTTCTTGGAAAAATGAAAACAAAAAAAGCGAGTCTTTTTAGATCTGGTAAATTCGAAAAAGAAAAATTTGATGAAGACTTAGACATCTTAATAAGTTATTATAATAAGAAAGGATTTATCGATGCTCGAATTATTTCATGGGAGAAGAAACTAGTAGAAGATACTTTTGTTATTGATATCTATCTTGTAGAGGGAAATCAATTCTTCTTCGGTGATGTATTTGTTGAAGGTAACGATAGGTTTACAGATGAACTGATCATATCTCAATTTAAATTTAAAGATGATGAAGTATTTAATCTTGAAAAATTCAACATGCAGCTTGGTTCAGTTACTAATATGTATTATGAAGAAGGTTATATTTATGCCAGCTTTGATCACGAGTTAAAAAAATCTGAAAAGATCATCAATATACAGTTAAATATTAACGAAAATAATCGAGCAAAAGTTAGAAAGATCTCGATTGTTGGTAATCGCAAAACAAAAGAGAAAGTTATTCGTAGGCAACTTGTAATTTCTCCCGGAGATTATTTCCAACAATCTAAGATTATGAAAAGTCAGCAGAATATTTATAATATGGGATTTTTTGAGCCAGATCTTCATTTGAGCAACCCCGATGTTATTAATCAGAAAGGTGATGTTGATCTTGTGATAAATGTTAGCGATAAAGTATCGGGAAGTGCCAATGGCGGCATAGCGTTGAATAGTCAGGATGGTCTTGTGGGACAGCTTTCTGTTTCTCATAATAACCTGCTTGGTAATTCCTGGCAAAGTGGTGTAAAATGGGAGTTTGGCAGCACAACCTCAAATTTCAGTTTCAATTTTACAAATCCATATTTTCTAGATTCATCTACACTCGTTGGTTTCGATATTTATCTTACAACTAAAGAATGGGATACTTATGAAGTAAAGACCAATGGTGGTTCTGTTAGACTTGGACATCCACTCGGATTTTTAAATTATTCTAAATTTGTGGCAAGTTATTCTTTCTATTCAAAAGAATACTCTATATTAGATGGTAGAGAAGATGATGCATCTGATATCCTTATAGAACTTGATGAAAGCGGTTGGCAAAATACAAGTTCGATCTCTTTGAGTTTTTCAAGGGATCATCGAGACAACATTTTCTTCCCTACTTCCGGTTCCAATTTTACACTTTATAACGAAATAGCCGGTGGCCCTTTGCAGGGTGATTTTAACTTTTTCAAACAAATTGCTCAAGTTAGCTGGTACACAAAAACTATCTGGAAACTTGCTCTAAGAACAAAATGGCGTTTTGGATACGTTACAGGATATGGTGGCAAAGAAGCTCCACCTGATGAAAGATTCTATCTTGGAGGAACAGGAGCTGATGGAATTCGAGGATATGCAGATCGTTCAATTGGTCCATCTGAGGGAGGTTTGAGAGAGATAATCTTTTCAACTGAATATAGTGCACCAATTGGAAGTGACCAAATAGTAGGTTTGTTATTTTTTGATACTGGAAATTGCTATAACAGATTGGAAGAATTTAATTTCTGGGATATGAAGAGTGGTGCTGGTGTTGGTATCCGTATACAAAGTCCGTTTGGTCTTATCGGATTTGATTATGCTCACAATTTTGAAGATAACTTATGGGAACCTCATTTCCAATTTGGAACAACATTCTAAGTAAATAAGAAATAAGAAAAGCCCCTATTCTTAGGGGCTTTTTTAATTTTTAGTTACTATTTTTTCTAATCCTCTTTACACGCTCTACTAGTTCGATGGCTCTTGCAAGTTGTCTATCATTATTGCGTTCTATTAAACGCTGTAAATGCCAGGACACCATACCATGTGCTGTCCATTGGATATAAATCGGTAATAGATCCAATTCAATTTGTGATAGTGGTCGAACTTTATTATAATTTGAAATAAATATTTCCAGGAAGAGATCATTTAATTCATTATTTATAAAACAAAATCCATTTATTGCCATTCCAATTTCAAAGATCAGATCATCAGTACAAACATCTTCAAAATCAATGATCGCTGCTAATTTATCACCATTGAAGATTGTATTATCAGGGAAAATGTCTGCGTGAATAAGTCCGCGTGGGACAGTACTACGTACATATTTTTCAAGAAATTCTGTTTGTTCTGTGAAGTATTCAAATATTTTTGGATATTTGTATTTTGCACTATCGAATTTTCCTATAAGATCAAAACAATTATCTATATTAATAGTATTTTTTCTTTCAAATTGTTGCCAATTTGAAAGAGAATTGAGTTTTGCGGAGGCAACAGCAATTTCTTTCACAGTTTTCTCATTGATCCTTGGAATTTCACCTTCCACAAAATCATAAATGATTACATTTTCTACGCCTAATTCTGTTATATATTTGCCATCCTTTCTTAAAATTGGGTAGGCGGTTGGGAAATCTATTGTTTTTAGTTCATTCAAAACTTTAAGTTCATATTTTATTGAACTCAAATCCTGTTGAACATTAATCCTGAAGAGAAAGTTACTTTTTGATGTTGCTAATTTATAATTTCTATTAGCAAATCCATGTGGCATCCTTTGAATTTTGATAACATCATCGATCTTATAATTTTCTAATATCTCTTTGATCTTTTCTAATTTCATATTACTTTTTTATCCAAATCTCAATTCCATTTCAACAAAGTAATGAATTGAATTCTGTAATAACACACAAGCAAAATATTTTGTAGATCAAACAAATCTGTTATTAAAAGTAGGTGTACAACGCTACTAT
>CAZOCS010000195.1:0-3445 GCA_964578365.1 uncultured Candidatus Cloacimonadota bacterium | reverse complement strand
TTAAAGAATGATGTTGATTTTATGGTGCATGATGTTATCCCAGAAAATCATAAATTTTATTATTGGATGCATCACTCATTACCGGATTTCAAGCGAAGAATAAAAATTTATGAAGAATTTGCAAAACCATTGGAATTAGATCATTCACCATCTAAATCAACTCAATTGCTGGCAGTTCTTAAGCAGAATGAGGATGAAAAGTTTGAAAGGATAAAAAGTGAACTTGGGTTTGTAAAAGTTATTCGAGCTACATCTCCCTTAGATAGAAGATCGATCTGGTTAGAGATCTTTCCGCAGAATATTTCTAAAGGACAATCTGCTAAGTGGTTATGCAATGAACTTGGAATAGAGCAAAATAATACAGTTGGGATCGGTGATGACTTTAATGATATTGATCTGCTGAAAATGACGCATAAAAGTTATGTTGTAGAAAACGCTCCGAATGAATTAAAAAAGAAATATAAGGTTGTTGCATCAAATGAGAATAATGGATTTGCAGAAGTTGTGCAGAAGATATTGTAATAGTTGTTAAAAAAAAGACACCAAAAAATGAATAAAAAAATGGTGGCAGGACCCAGACTTGAACTGGGGACACAAGGCTTTTCAGGCCTCTGCTCTACCAACTGAGCTATCCCGCCACGCAAAGTGGACTCAACAAAAAATCGGGTTTTTGTGTCAAATAAAAAATTCCCAACAGGTTAACAAAATAAATTCAATCTGTAAATTCTTTAAGCTTATGCAACATCTGGCTTTTTTCTATCTCATTTAAGAATGAAGCTTTAAATGAATTGCCTGCAAGCTGTATTATATCTTCCTTTGAAAGATCAAGAGCTTTTTGAATTTCAACATAATTCTCATTTAAGTAACCACCAAAATAGGCGGGATCATCCGAATTAATTGTAACAAAGAGTCCTTTATCCAGCATCTTTTTTAAAGGATGCTTTATAAGATCTTTTACTACTTGCAATTTAAGATTAGAAAGTGGACATACTGTTAACGCTATGTTCCTCTCGATGAGATCATTTACAACATCCATATCATCCAAACTTCTATTGCCATGATCGATCCTATCAGTCTGCAGCAATTCTAATGCTTCTGTTACATATTCAGCAGGACCTTCTTCACCGGCATGAGCAACAATTAAATATCCTTCTTCTTTTGCTTTTTGGAACACTCTTTCAAATTTGGATGGTGGATTTCCAACTTCTGAGGAATCCAACCCTACTGCATCGATCCAATCTTTGAAGGGTTCTGCTTGTGCCAATGTCTCAAAGGCCGCTTCTTCCGGAAGATGTCTGAGGAATGACATAATAAGTTTTGAAGTGATACCAAGCTTAATTTTTGCATCTGCTAAAGCTTTATGAATCCCATTTATAACTGTAGCAAACAAGATACCGCGATCTGTGTGTGTTTGAGGATCGAACATGATTTCCGTATGCAGGATATTCTGTTCTTTTGCTTTTTTAAGATATGCCCAGGTCATATCATAAAAATCAACTTCATGAATAAGAACATTGCAACCGGCATAATAGATATTTAAGAATTCCTGGAGATTTGAAAAGTTGTATGCTCTCTTTAATTCTTCAATATCGTTATAATCAAGTTCAATGCCATTTCTTTTGGCTATCTTAAACATCAATTCAGGTTCAAAAGTACCTTCAATGTGCAAATGTAACTCCGCTTTAGGAATCTCTTTAATTAATTTAATTATATTATTTTCCATAGGTACCATTAAATTTTATCTGCTGTTACAACGCAATTTTTATTTCTGATCTTTCCAAAATACATTGCCTTATCAGCTTCTTTAATACTTTCATTAACATCACGAACTCTATCATAAACACTTACACCAATTGTTATTGTAACGTTTAAAATATGATCTTTATATTCAATTGATTCATTTTTGATCCTCAATCTTAATTTTTCTGCGATCTTTTTGCCGCCAGACATTTCTGTTTCAGGAAGAAGCAATAGAAATTCCTCACCTCCCCAGCGGCCCACAATATCCTGCTTTCTCATAAATGAGAGCATAAGTGAAGAAATAGTGGTTAAAACATGATCACCTGCATCATGACCATATGTATCATTAATTTTCTTAAAGTTATCGATATCTCCCATTAAAATAATGAAAGGTTTCTCATTTCTTTCAAAACGGTCAGTTTCATGTTTGATCTTCTGATACATATCACGACGGTTAGATAAACCTGTAAGCATGTCCGTTTTTGCTAGTTCTTCCATTTTATTATAAGCTTCAGTGAGCTTTATATTCTGCTCTTCTATTGTTTCATTAGAATTTGCTTTTTGTCTAAATTGAAAATAGAAGAAAAATCCTAATACAGCCACTGCTATAAGAACAATAACAAGAATGACCATGAACATTTCATTTTCTTTGGATTGATATTTTATTATGGATGCGTTTGTTTTAAGAAGTTCGATCTCTTTCTCTTTTTTTTCTGTTTCATAGCTTATTTGCAATTCTGCTACAGCTTTTTGTGTTTGTACAGTTAATAGATCATCTTTTATCTGAGCATAAAGTTTCATCGCTGTATAAGCTTTTAAATAATTTCTTTGATTTTTATAGATCTCTGCAAGAATTTTATAACAGGATATCATGATCTGTTTATTATCATAATTCTGTGCATAGGCCAGAGCTTTTTCTAAATTAAAGGAAGCCTTGGTTTCTGCATTTTTTTCATAATATGTAATTCCAATATGGAAATATGCAGATGCAATTCCATTTCCGTCATTCAACTTTTTCATCATATCCAAAGATATGTTGTAGTTCTCTAAAGCTTTTACAGTTGATCTAAGTCCTTGATATGCAATTCCAATATTGTTATAAGTTGTGGCTGCCCCAAAATTATCATTTAACTCTTTTTTTAAGATTAATGATCTATTATAGAATTTTAATGCATTTTCAAAATTTTCTTTCGATAGATAGATGTTTCCAATATTATTCAGAGTTATAGAAAGGCTTTTTTTATCATTGATCTCATAACTGATATCTAGTGCTTTTTGATAATAATCTAAAGCTTGATCAAATTTATCTATATTTCTTAAAACATTTCCGATATTATTTAAAGAACTAATTATTCCCTCTTTATTTTCTAATCCTTCTTCTAACTCTAAAGAGAGTAGATGATATTCCATTGCTTTATTAAAGATACTCAATTTGTTGTATATGTTACCAATATTGTTATAACATCTGCCCATATTAGGTTTATCTTCATTAATAATGTAAATTTCCAAGGCTTGATTTAAAAACTGAAGAGCATTCGAATATTGATTTAAATTATAGTAGCCCAGTCCACGATCAAAATAATACTCTGCCTTATCTTTTTCCGGTAAGAAATTTACTTTATCATCTACCGGTTTCTCAGCAAAAATGTTTGCAGTTAAGATAACTGTGACTATTAGGAATCCGATTATATTTTTCATATATCAG
>CAZOCS010000194.1:0-3509 GCA_964578365.1 uncultured Candidatus Cloacimonadota bacterium | reverse complement strand
GTCTCTATGGATAAGCCATCGGTCCGGATATAGCTTAACATGTCTTTCAACTCACCAAAACCAAATAGGTTTTCAGGCACATTTGAAACCACAGGTATTCCCATAAGCATAGCTTCTAGAGTTGAAGTTCCCAGGCCGACGTATTCACCGTTTAACATCATCCAATGACAGAATGATTTTTTGTATTCGTTCAGAACCTTATCATGTGGTATTTCCCCTGTGAATTGTACCCTAGTACTTAATCCAAGTTGTTCCACATATTTTCTAGGTCTGTCAATATATTGGTTGCCGATTATCTTAAATATCAGATCGGGATAATCCTTAGCAAGTTCTGCAAACACTTTGAGCTGATATATATAGTCACGATGTCCTATTATCGCCCCAACTCCCAGAATTTGTTTTGTATCATTATAATCGTTATAAAAGCTATCATATTTTTTTTAGATCGCCGTTTACACCAAAAGGAATTATTATAGATTTGGAGTAGTTCTTTTTTCTATGAACTTCGGTGATATACCTTTCAATCTCCCTATCCCAACTGACGATTCGTGTGGCAGATGGCAAAATAAAGCGCCCGACAATTAACCTGTCTGAAAATCTTAATATTCTGTTTCTGAATTTATTTAGTGATTGAAGTTGTGTCCCGATACTTATGTAAAGAGGCGCACGTGTAATCCTAGCTGCAAAGATTGTCGGGAAGACGATGTCCAGGTAGTGATTAATTAAAATAATTGCATCAGGATGATATTCTTTCGCAATTCGTCGTATAAACGTGTAATTGCTCGGTATCAAAGAACAAAAGCGAAGGTGTTTAAAAAAATTCTTCAACGGGAAGTGCCATGCTTTTATTCTATTAACAGGGAAACTATATGTTTCATTTGTATCTGCGTTATTATTTCTAGTAGTTACTAAGAGCACAGAATGACCAGCCGCCTTCAAGGCTTCAGCCAGGTTTTTCGAATAGAAAGAAGTACCTGTTGCTACAGGTGGAAACATTGCCGTAATGATCAAGAGCCTCATCCTATTTTCTGAACCTTTTTGTTTTTGCAGGTACTCCTGCTGCAACGCAATAGTCAGGCAGGTCCTTGTTTACAACAGATCCTGCACCGACAATAACACCATAACCAATTGTCACTCCTGGTAAAACAATAGTGCCAACACCAATATCACATCCATCTTTAAGAATAACTTTCGAGAATTTCAATGCTTCATAGAGCACTGGAATATCAATGTTTGAATCTGTATGTTCAGAAGTAATAATGTATACTCCGGGGCCAATTCCGATAGCTTCTCCAATCTCGACTCCTCCTGCACTGTGGATGAAGCAGTTCTGTCCAATCCAAGTATTGTCACCAATTATCAGGGTATTTTTATAATAGCCTTTGAGTATGGTGTTGTGTCCGATGTAAACGTTGCTACCAATACGAATATTTTCCGGATGAAGAATCTTTACTCCTTCTTCAATAATCACATTTTCACCAATTGCCTGAAATGAGTCAATTGAATACTTTCCGGAACCATGTGATTGATAGTCTTTTATTTTGCCTGTTTTAATCATGCGACTTTCAGTGTGTGGAGAATCCTGCTTATTTCTTCTAATTCATTAGTTGATATGTGGTGCCCGATTGGTAGTGCCAATCCTGTATTAAATGCCAGCCAAGCATTTGGGAAATCCTTATCGATGTATCCATATTTCTGTTTGTAGTAAGTTAAACAATGAATTGCCTGTGCTCCTAATGATGTTTCAACTCCCTTCTCTTTGAGTTTTATAATCAAATCATCGCGGTTAATACCTTGTACCAAAACATGGTAAGTCTGATAAACGTTCTTTCGAAATTCAAGGATCCGTGGACATGTAATCCAATTAATGTCAGAAAGGAGCTCTGTATAGTAATTGGCTTGTTCGATACGGATATTAATTAGTTCATCAATGATTTTTAGCTGTGGGATACCGATTGCAGCCTGAATATCGGTCATGCGGTAATTAAGCCCGGCAGCAATAAAATCCCTTCCTCTTAGGGTGGGATGAGAACCATGATTGCGTTGCAGCCTGACTGTGTCTGAGATCCCATCATCTTTAGTAACAACTATACCACCTTCACCTGTAGTTATTGTCTTTCTGGGATGCAGACTGAAACATGCAAGACGGCCAAATGTTCCAGCTTTCTTTGAATCGTATTCTGTGCCAAGTGCACATGCGGCATCCTCGATTATAGGTATGTTGTATTTCAGAGCAATATTATAAATTGAATCCATGCCTGCAGCTTGGCCAAATTCGTGAACCGGTATAATCGCTTTTGTACGAGGTGATATCCTGTCTTCAATTTGTGCAGGATCAATACAAAAGTCATCCAGATCAATATCTACCAATACAGGTTTAGCACCTAAAAGATCAATCACATTTGCAGTGGCAGGGAATGTAAATGCTGGGATAATGACCTCATCACCAGATCCTATGCCAAGTGCCATTAGACTGAGATGCAATGCTGCTGTACCACTGGATACAAGTATTGCATGAGGAACCTGGAGATACTCAGCTATCTTTTTTTCGAAATCGGCTACAACTTCCCCCTGGATAAGATTTCCCGATTCAAGAACGCTTAATACCCTTTCGTAGCATAGATCTGGTATGAATGGTTTGGCCAGTTTTATCATGCCACAATGTGCTTATTTATCCATTCGGCAGTTTGTTTTATGCCAAATTCAAGATCATATTGTGCCTTGAAGCCCAGTATCCGTTCGGCTTTCTCCACTGATGGGATCCGGAGTTCAACATCAGCACTCAGTTGTGGTTTAAATACAATCTTTGACCTTGAGTTGAGTACACGGAGAACGGTTTGTGCAAGGCCGTAAATTGTCGTCACTTCCCGGGCATTCCCGATATTAAATGACTCCCCAATCGCATCATGGTTCTCCAGGCAACACATTAATCCGTCTACGAAATCTTCAACATAGCACCAAGCTCTTATTTGATTTCCATCCCCATAAATATGTAAATCGTCGCCCCTTAAGGCCTTGATCAGAAATATTTGCAATGCTCCTTCTCCAGTTTGCCCTGGACCATATACATTAAAAGGCCGAACGGATACGGTTGGAAGATTAAACTCATGGAAATATGCCATAGCAAGATGTTCACCTGCGAGTTTACTCACAGCATATGTCCACCGTGCTTCTCCAGCTGTGCCGGATATGGTCTCATCATTTTCAGATGATTTGAACGCTCTGGAACCAAATACTTCGCTTGTGGAAAAATCAATTACACGGTCTGACACCTTATGCTCCTTGGCAGCCTCAAGTACATTGGATGTTCCAATCATATTCACTCGCATGGTATGCGTTGGATTTCTGATCACTGTATCTATTCCAGCAATCGCAGCTGCATGGATTACGATGTCTGCATCATCCATGCTTTCTAAAACCTGGGGATAGTCTAAAACATCACCTCGGATAATTTTTAAATTATCATGTTCACTATATCCAGATCCCGATAAGGTGTCCCTATGGAAGTT
>CAZOCS010000193.1:0-3562 GCA_964578365.1 uncultured Candidatus Cloacimonadota bacterium | reverse complement strand
ATTCATTGGTGGAGTGTTTGTCTGGAAAGAAATAGATAAGTTTAATACTTTGAATAATTTATATAGTAAGTTATCTAAAGTTGTTAGAGTTGAGAAGGAAGAAAGTTTAGTGGTAGATGTTTGCGAAAACCTAAGCCAAGAGGATTGCTATGAATCAAATGAGTGTAAAGGCGGATTTGGATCTAGTTTTTGTAATGATGAACTTTGTACTATGGATTGGGCATATCTGGGGTGTGTGTCAATGCGCGAGGGTGAGTATGAAAAAGCATTAGCAGACAAAGAGTCGTGTGAAAAAACAAATGGAGATTGGAAGAATCCAGACGATAAATATCTGGGAAGCTGTAATTGTGGCTGGATTGGAGACGGTGAAGATAGGGTGGTCTATTATTTTTTAGAGGATCAAGGCTGTTTAACAGTAGAAGATGCTTGTGCATTAGTGGGAGAATTTTATAGTCCAGGCGAGCTATTGTGTGAAAATATAACTAATAGTGATGATTCTTATACGGCGGGATGTTTTAAACGTGATAATGAAGATAATTTTCCTTTATATAATAGAAAGCAAGTTTGTATGTGTTCCAATAATCACATTATGAGGGCTGGCGGTAGCCAAGCTTTTTGTGATTATAATTAGATTATTATTATCCGCCAGAAACGGAGTAAACAAATAAAAATATGACTAGGATGGAATTTAACAAGTTTATTAAAAGATCCATCATATTAGGAGAGATCGGTTATGTGTTTTTGTTTGGTATTCCATTTTATTTAGTTTATATAAACAAAATAGGGGGAGATAATAATAAATTTATTTTAATGGTCCTAGTTTTATTTTATATAATATCTGCTGTTCGGTATTATATAAAAACTAGTGGTGAGAAATATGAAGATTATAATAAGAATAATTAAAATAAAACATGGAAGAACAAAATCAAACTAATGAAAATTTAGAACAGGAATCACAAGCTCAACAAGACTATAATCCTGTGCCCGAAGAAGAGGTTATAGAAAAGAAAAAGAATTTGCCATTAATAATTAGTGGAATAGTTTTAATTTTAATTATAATTGGCGGAGGAGTTTATTGGTGGTTGCAAAATGCCAGAATTAAAACCGAGATCAAAGAAGATGATATAGTGAGCATACAAGAAGACAATACAGTAGTTGAAGAAGAAAACGAAGCCAAGGAATTTTTTAATTTTTTGCATTTGAATGAAACTGAGAGAGATAGGATGAAAGAGATATTCAGGGCATTAGTGTTTAATAATAATGAATATTTAGAATCATTTCCTAAGCATATCAGAGAATCTTTTCAGGAGGAAATAGATGATATGAATGATAGTATTGAAGAAGGAGATATAACAGAAGAGGAGTTGAATGAACTTTTTGAGAAAATGTTAGCGTATCATTCATATGAAGAAGTAGCCTTTGTTGATTATCTATTAACCACAGACACAGATGGAGATGGCTTAAATTTATATTTTGAGTATATTTATTATAGTGATGATAATAAGAAAGACACAGATGGAGATGGTCAGGATGATTTAGAAGAAGTAGAGAATGAAAGTAAGCCAAATAGTAATTTGGAAAAAGAAGAGACAGATTTATTATTAGAAGTAAAAGAATTATTGGAAAGTGATAATTTAAATATACAAGAGGTGGTAGATTTGTGTATGGAATCAAGGACTCACCGTGACGAGTGCTTAGATGCTGTAAGTTTTCATGCAGACGATCTGTCTTTTTGTGAAGAAGTAAAATATTATTCTGCTTTTGGAAGCAGAGGGGGTCGTGAAGAAAGCTCAGTTGTTTCAAGGTGTAAGAATAGAATAGAGGGTGTTTTAGCTTATCAGTCTGGGCAGGAAGAGCTATGCATAGAATTGGAAGAAAGCTATGCGCAAGACAATTGTCTTTTTAAGCATGTAGTAGAACAAAAAAGCTTAGAACCATGCACAAGTAGTCAATCATTTGAGTCTTGTCTCTATGTTGGTATAAATTCAGGAGATATAAACTCTTTGGATGATTCTAGTGATTGTCTTGAATATATTGGAAGTTTTTCATCTGCAGGCGTTTTTAATCTTTGTATTTTAAGCACGGTTGAAAAAGAAGAAAAAATAGATTCTTGTTACTATTTGCAGGGTATACCGCCAGCTCAATGCATGAGAAATGTCTTGGGTTATAAACAGGAAGTGTGTGAAGAATATGGCGGAACATGGGATGGCGAAACTTATAATTCAGAGAAGAAATGTTTATCGCCCGATCCTACAAAAATAAGGCCCTATTTTGGTATTCTTGGTCACGATATTACAGAAGAAATAGCTTCTGAGCATGACTTGGCATTAACAGAGGGTAAATGGGTTACAGTAGTATCACCATTAACTCCGGCTAGCGAAGCTGGTATTTTGGTGGATGATATAATTATGGAAGTTGATGGTATTAAAGTCACAACAGAAGGAAATACAACGAGAGACATTTTGTCCAATTATGTAGCTGGTCAAGAAATAAGCTTAAAGATTTGGTCAGTTGGTGAAATTAAAAATGTAACCGTTGTTTTAAGAGGGTATGATGATGATTATTATCCATCAAGATATGATGAGTAGAATCCAAATTTAGAACTCTCCATCAAAAAAATTTCGAAAGTATTATTAATATAAAAATATATGACAAGCATATAATTTCTGCGTTCAAATTGTATAAAAATAAATATAAATAATTATTTTAATAAATTTTCACTTGAAATTATGGAAGAACAGAATCAAATAAATCAAAAGATAAAACAACAGGTTATAAATCAATCCGTAGCCATACTTTGTGATGGGAATAATATTGAAAGAAGCATTCATGCGGTTTCTAAGAACAAGAATGCAATGATTAATTTTGATGCAGTTATTCCCAAGCTATTAAATGGCAGGGGTTTAAATAGACTGCTATATTTTCGTGAAGGTAAATCTATTTCCTCTAAGTTTGCGGAAAGATTGCATGAGAATTATTATGGATCAGTAATCCCATGTCATAAATCAGCCGATATTCCTTTGACAATTAAGGCAACTCAACTGGCTTCAAAGGTTGATACTATTATAATAATGTCTGGCGACTCTGATTATGTAGATTTAGTAGCACATATGAAAGGTGAAGGCGTTAGAGTAGAGATAGCGGCTGTTAAAAGAACAGCTTCAAAAATATTAATTGATGAAGCAGACTATTTTCATGAAATTATTAAAGAAGATTGGTTTGTCTATAAAGCGCCTAGAAAATATAGCAAAAGAATATAACTGATGTTAATTACTTCACATATATTTTTCACAGCGCTATTAGCTAAAATTTTTTCTTTAACAGGTATTAATTTACTATTTGCTTTTCTCGCAGGCATTGCTGTAGATTTGGACCATCTTTTTGTCAATAAAAAATGGCAGTCGGATATTAAAAATTTTTGGAAAGGTAAGATTGAAAGAGGAGTTAATCAGCATAGCTTACTTCAGGAAATTATTTTTGGATCTCTTTTTAGTATTTTTTTAGGATTAATATTAAAAATAATTTTTAATGTAGATTGGTGGATAGTTCCTTTATTTTTGAT
>CAZOCS010000192.1:0-3563 GCA_964578365.1 uncultured Candidatus Cloacimonadota bacterium | reverse complement strand
AAACACAATATTAGAGAATTATTATAAGAACCCATTTGCAAAAAGAGGAGTTCTTTATATTTTTTCAAGATTTCCAATACTTTATCGATATCAGCTTCTGTGTGGTCTGCATTAACCTGGAATCTGATCTCTTCATCACCTTTTGGAACAACCGGGAAGTTCAAACCAGTTCCAAGAACACCATTATCGGTAAGGTAGTTAACCAATTTTGTAGTTTCAGCTGTATCTCGCACCATCAAAGGTACGACAGGGTGAGGACCTTCAATTGTTTCAAAACCTAAAGAGGTTAAACCATCTTCAAATTTTTTGGTCATTGCAGCTAGATGAGCAAGTCTTTTCACGCCAACTTCACTATCTAATATATCTAGCACTTTTATAGTAGCAGCAGCTTCTGAGCAAGTAATAGGATTAGAATAAATATACATCGGAGCTGATTCACGAAGATAATCTGTAACCGTCTTCGACGCAACAACATATCCGCCATTCACACCAAACGCTTTTCCTAAAGTTCCAATTAGTACATCTACTTTCGCTCCTGTAAATTCCTCAGTTCCTCTTCCGTACTTTCCAAATGCTCCAACACCATGGGAATCATCTGCGATCGTTATAAGACCTTCTTCAAATTTATCATCGAATTTTGCACAAATTTCTGTAAGTTCCTTGAGAGGAGCAAAATCTCCACGCATACTAAAAATACCGTCGGTAATGACTAAACAACGTTTTCCCATTCCAACAGCTTCATTAAGTTTTGCCTCCAGATCATTCATATCATTGTGTTTATAGATCATTTTAGCTGCAGGACGTGAGAGACGCATTGCCTGAATTATGCAATTATGATTCAACGCGTCAGAAACTACAACTGTTTCTTTTGTTGTAAGCGGATAAATTACACCTAGACTTGTAACATAAGCAGAGCTGAATATCATACCAGCTTCGCGCTTATGAAATTCTGCAAGTTTCTTTTCCAGAGCAATGTGAGGTGTATGAGTTCCGCTGATAAACCTAACAGCACCAGGTCCTACGCCAAATTTCTGTGCTGCTGCTTCTTCGGCTTCGATAACTTCCGGATTCATGGACATTCCAAGGTAGGAATTTGCATTCATTTTGATGAATTCTTTCTCTCCATGACCTACTAGAATATAGCGAGGACCAAATTCACCTTTTGCTTCTTTTATTTCACTAATAACTAGTTCCACACCCTTATCTCTTCCGGTTGTACGTAATTCTTCCAGATTTTTGTCAAGTGCAGCGTTTAATCTTTCAAGTGCCATAATTTTTTTTCTCCTATTATTATTTTTCTATTATAACTACTGCTGTTGCGTAATCTTTTAGATGAGCAATTGAAACATAACTAAACTTAAGATCACGCTCTTCAAATATTTCCTTTGTTCTTCCATAAAGAACAATATCAGGTTTTCCGAGTTGATCATTAACTGTTTCAATCTCGCAAAACTTTACACCATTGCTAAAACCAGTACCCATTGCCTTCATGAATGCTTCTTTCACAGCAAATCTTCCAGCAAAATTCTGTGCTCCATTCTTAAATTTTCGGCAATAATCAATTTCAGTTTGAGTAAAGATCTTCTTAACGAACTTATCATCTTTTTTTGAAAGTTTAGCTACTCTGGGAACTTCAATTATATCAATGCCAATACCAAAGATCATTATTTAAGTTTTTCTCTTAGAACCTTAAGCATATCTTCAGTCATTTTTGGAAGGTCATACTCATAATTCCAACCCCATTCTTCAGCTGCTGCAGAATCATCCATATTATTAGGCCAACTATTTGCAATAGCTTGGCGAACTTCATCAATTTTATAATCTAGTTTAAAGTCAGGAATATGTTTACGAATTGAATCTCCTAACATTTCCGGATCAAAACTCATTGTTGAAATATTGAATGCATTTCTATGAACAAGTTTAGATGGATCTGCTTCCATAAGGTCTACAGCTGCAGTTAATGCATCCGGCATGTACATCATATCAAGGAAAGTTCCAGCTTCGAGGAAACAAGTGTATGCTTTCTTTTTGATTGCTTCATAATAAATATCTACAGCGTAATCTGTAGTTCCGCCACCTGGTAAAGTTTCGTTAGAAATAATGCCAGGATAACGAACACCACGTGTATCTACGCCAAATCTTTTGAAATAATAATCACACAATAACTCACCGGCAACTTTGGTTACACCGTACATTGTGTTAGGTCTTTGAATTGTATCCTGAGGTGTATCATCTGCGGGAGTTGAAGGACCAAAAGCCCCAATTGAGCTTGGTGTGAATACTGCACAATTTCTATCTCGAGCTACTTCTAAGACATTGTATAAGCCGTTAATGTTTACATTCCAGGCGAGATTTGGTTTAGCTTCAGCCACACCAGAAAGAATTGCAGCCAAGTGATATATTGTATCAATATCATATTTTTTAACTACATCTGCAACTTGCTGAGCATTTGTACAATCCACAATTTCGAAAGGGCCTGATTCTAATAATTTCCCAGTGGGCTTTGTTCTATTTCCACCAGCTACAACATTATTACTGCCATAAAGTTCTCTTAATAACATTGTTAATTCTGAACCGATCTGACCTACTGAGCCTGTAACTAATATTTTTTTCATAATATCTCCAATCAATTTTTTTTTTTGGAAAAATGTTTTTAAGCTTTATTTTGTCAATTAGAAATTGTTTGATTAAAATATTTTTTTGATAAAATCATATCATCTAGTTTCAGATGTGCTAATTATAAACTATTTGACACAAAATTATTGGCATCTAATTTTGCAAATACGAAATAATATTTTATGAGAGGGATCATGAAAAACTTTGTAATTCCATTATTTCTTATTGTTATTTTGCTTTCTCAACCTTCAAAAGTAGATTCAGATCTAAAACCATATGATGGAGAAGAATTCGATTCAATTTCTTATAGGGAAATATTTGAGGAAACTCGAATTCCTGGAAGTGGTTATGCACAGAGAAAACCCGATCCATTGAATGTTCTAACAAAAAAATTAGTACAAAAATGTAAGAGATATATTGTTAAATTTGGTTTGGAAAGTACAATATCTCTTATTAATGAAAAACCTAGAAAATTTAGAGACTTTAAAACCCATTTATTTATAATTGAACTAAATGGTAACGTTTTAGCACATTCTGGTAATCCTCTTTTTGCAGGTAATAATATGATATCTACAAAAAATTCATTTGGACGTTTGTTCATTCAAGACTATATTAATAAACTGCAGCAAATAGATCAAATTAACTACTTCAATATTATAACCTCGGATGATAATATACCGTATATCTATAATTTTGTCTATTTAGAAAAAATAAATGATAACATGATAATTGGAGCTGTTGCCAAGCTATAATATCTGTTATTATTTTAGTTTTCATTAACTGTTTCTGTATTAAATTAAAATTTTACTTGTATAATAAACCCACCCAAAATTTATGGTCACAATAATTAATAAATCAAAATATTAATTTTATAAATATTTATTTTCCAGTTTGTTAAATTTAAAAAATGAATAATTGTTAAATGAGAAAAAGAGGTAAAAAATGGA
>CAZOCS010000191.1:0-3579 GCA_964578365.1 uncultured Candidatus Cloacimonadota bacterium | reverse complement strand
CTCAGATCTCAACACTATTAGGATTGTTGGGAACGATCTTCGGTCTTGTATTGGCATTTGATTCACTGGCCAATGCACCGGAAGCAGATAAGAGCAGACTTCTTACCGAAGGTATCTCAATGGCTATGGGAACAACAGCATACGGACTTATGGTTGCTATCCCGACCATGCTGATAAAAGGTGGTCTTCAGTCCAGAGCAGATAAAATTATAAATGATATTGATGAATACAGTGTAAAAGCTATTAACCAAATTACCTATTCAATGAAGGATTAGTCCTATGGCTTACGGTCCTTCCAAGAACAGATCACGTTCTCAAAATGAAACTAGAGAACCGAATCTGATTCCGATAATGAACCTGTTTATAGTAATTATTCCTATGTTAATGACTATAATGGTAACAGTTCATCTGGCGATGATTGAGATCACTCTTCCTACCGAAGCTGCTGGAGGTGGAGGCGGAGGTGACGATACAGAAGAGCAATTGGAGGATCTACCAAAAGTAATTACTCTTGCCCTGCTGCCGGATCGATTTGAGATCATGGTAGAGGGAGTTGAAGATATCATTACTATTCCTCAATTATTTGCCGGTACTTACGATTATTTTACCCTGGATCAGAATATCGCTCGCTTGAAATTGAATAATGAAAACCAGGGGACAATTGACCTGCTTCCCGATCCAACAGTAAAATTTGATACGCTATTGAGATCGATCGATATCTGTAAAAGCAATAATTTTCCTAATATCAAATATCTGACATCATCAACCAAGTACTATAAAGCTAAATAGGAGCAGATTATGAATGCATTATCAGTTAAGGTTAATCGTGCTGAGGGTGGTAAATTCAAAAGCAGAAAAAGAGGTAACAAAACCAAAGACCTTAACATAACTTCTCTGATAGATATTCTAACGATCCTGCTTGTTTTTATGATCAAGAATATCTCAATGGATTCTGCCCAGAAGAATGCTCCGGAAGGGATGATCCTGCCTACGACAATTACCACAAATGACCTGATCGAAAGCGGGAAGGCGGTATTCCTTAAAATATATCCCGAAAGAATACTTTATGGTGCAGAGAGCATTGAAGTTGGATCTCTTCAAGATTTTCTTAATAAACCTGAGATCAGAAATTCCCTACTCAAACTCCTGCAGATGGAAGCAAGAGCAATAACTTCTGTCGGCAGTAAACCCTGTCTGTTGATCCAGGCGGATAAAGAATTACCCTGTAGATATATAACCGAGTTTATAAAGTTCAGTGCCCAGGCTTCGTTTGCCAACATCTATTTCTCTGCAATTCACACCGAGAACAAAGATGAAGTTCTGGGATTATAAGAGGTGCCTATGGTAGAAAAAGTATTAAATTTAAAATTAAAATATCAAGATAAGGTTTTGGATATTGCCAGGCACAAAAGGGATTTTACAAACAAATTCTTTATAGGAAATGACAGAGATCTTTTCTGGCAGATCCTTGATAAAGCTTTTCCCAAAAGATATAAACTGATATCTAAACACGGCTCATCTTTTAAATTGAATTTACGCGACGATATGGGAGTAATTGTAAAAAAAGATAACCAGGAATTGGGAATGGATGACCTGAGAATGGCCAATCTTATCAAAGGAAAATCCCTGACTCTCGATCCCTCTACTGTTGGCTCAATCCGTTTTGGAGGCAGCTGGGAGATCGAGTATAGTTTTAGTAAACCCTATACATACACTCCCTCCCTGCAGGAAATCAGCATAGCCAAACAATTTGCTAAATTCCCACCCTCCACTCCTCAGCAAAAATTCACGCGAACATTCATCATCCTAGGCCTTATCGCTGCCTGGATCGGTCTTTATATTGCGGAAAGTACTTATGTTCCGCCACTGCAGGTAGATTTTACAGAACGTATGCAGCGTATTGAAGATTTTGCTACTTTAGTTCAACCGGTAGTTGAAGAAGCTGTTGAGGCCGAAGGCACAATGGATGTAGAGGTTGGAAAATCGAGAGAAGAGATGGAAGAGGAAGTTGTGGAGCAGGTTGAACATGCTCAAGCCATGAGCTCGGCTCAATTTGAACAGGAATTCGGACTTGCTCTTGATGTTGGCGGCGGTATTGCTGGTGGAACAGGAACTGGTGATTTCAGTAATGAGCTGTTAGAAGTTACAGAAGTTAGTGAAATTGTTGCTGCTGGTTCGGGCGGCCCTGGAACCGGAACAGGACCTAAAGCCAGGCGCGGAGCTACCGATCTTGATGTTGCAGGTTCAGGTGGATTTGATCTGGAAGGATCGGGTGACGGTCTGGGAGGACTTGGAGATCTGGGAGGTCTCGACCTGGGCGGAACAGGCGGTTTTGAAGAAGTAGATATGGCCGGATTGGGTGGGGATGTTGGAAGTTACAACATCACTAAAATAGAAAGCAAAGCTCAATTCACCGCTGTGAAAAAACGCTTTGCCGGTATAAAGATGGTTTCCGAAGGATCGATAACTGTTAAACAGACAATATCTCCTCAAACAAAATCGATCATTGCCGATATCGATAGGGTAGTATCTACCTATAAACCGCAGATCGCAAAACTATTCGGTGTAGAGACCATGATGATGGACATGTATGGAACCCTGGAGTTCTCGATCATCATTAATAAAAGCGGTAAGGTTGAAGCTGTGGATATTGAGGCAACCTCGGGCAGCTACTTTACCGATTCATTTCTCTCAAAATGCCGTGAGATCATCATGAACTGGAAAATACCGGTCAAAGATCCGATCGGCTACAGCTTTAGAATGAAATTCATGAAGTAAATAAAAATATTTAATAGCCCTTCTCTTGCAGGAGGGCTATTTTTATAGCTATGAGATATTATCAAATCGCTCTTCCCATTAACGTTACAAAACTATACATCTATAAAAATGAAGAAGAGATAATCCCGGGCTGCAGGGTGCTGGTCTCATTTAATAATACGTTTATAACCGGTATCATCTGGCAGGAAACTCACAAAGTAGATGAGAAGATCAAGTACAAAAAGATCCTGGAGATCGTTGATGACATTCCCAAGATCTCTTCTGAATTATTGGAACTCGCTTTGTGGATCAGTAAGTATTACTGGTGTGGCTTAGGGCAAGCGCTTTCAGCCATGCTTCCCTCTGCCTTCAATATTCAGCTGCAGAGAAAAGTGAAATTAGCTGAAAATCCAAAAGCGAATATTGAGGGTGAAACTAAGCAAAAAATTGTAAAAGAACTCAATAACGATTGGTTAGATATTTCTAAATTAAAAAAACAAATGGGATATAAAGCTTCTGAATTTAATACAATACTAGAAGATCTGGAGAATGATGGTGCTATTGAGATCAATAGAGTATTTGATGAGAAGATCAAGCCCGTAATTGCCAATTTTGTAACTTTACTGCCGGTTGACGTTCTTCCTTCTCTCACTGTAAAACAAACAGAAGCTTATGAATATATGAAGAGCATTGCAAACGATTTTCCTCTGGCTAAGATCGCAAAGCAATTCAGCTATTCAATTGTGAAAGCTCTAAGAAATAAAGAACTTTTATCCATCGAGCCGAGGGCAGTAAAAAAGGAATATTTTACTTTTCCTAAGG
>CAZOCS010000190.1:0-3580 GCA_964578365.1 uncultured Candidatus Cloacimonadota bacterium | reverse complement strand
TGAAAAGGAAACCGCCGAGGAAGGAGGATACTAGGCCACATCCAAACTTGAAAAACATTTTTAGCATTGGGAGTAGACCTTCATTGAGGAGTCTTAATCCAAATTAATTGCATAACGGTCGCATATGCGGCGCGCTTTGGCGCGTCCGTATCATGCTTTTGTTCTGCATTTCCGGTCTTCAGGTGAGAGCCGCTGCCGCCGAAGAAGAGGAATACGGTTTAATGGATTTAATTGTATTCTCTTCCGACTGTTTGGCTCGGTATAGGTCCCATCTAAGCTGAAGATTCATCCAGAAGGCTTCTGAAACCCGAAAGTATTTTGCCAACCTGAGTGCGGTGCTGGGGGTGATACCACGTCGTTTGTTTATGATCTCATTGATGCGCTGGTATGGCACATGAATCGCTGAAGCCAGTTCGCGCTGAGAAATAGACATCGGTAGGAGAAACTCTTGGAGGAGCATCTCTCCGGGATGGGTCGGTTCTCTGAATTTCGGTACTCTTACCATCTCTCTTTCTCTTTCATCTGTGGTAATCGACAATCTCCACATTGTCCGGAACACCGTCGATCCATTCAAAACATACCCGATACTGGTCGTTGATACGAATGCTATATTGTCCCTCCCTGTCGCCAGCCAACGCTTCAAGTCGATTTCCAGGGGGTACTCTCAAGTCATCTATTAGTGCAGCGGAATCAAGTTGTTCCAGCTTTCTGGTAGCAATATTCCACAACTGCCGAGGACACAGTTTTCGCGCCATCTTCGAGTTTTTGCCGTCAAAAATATCTTCAGTACTCTGGTTTTGAAACGACCGTATCATGTTGTCACGGTATCACGGTTACCATGCTATGTCAAATTGTGTCTGTTTTGCAGAACGTTGAGGTAACCAGGCGGCGTAAATACGCCCGGGAACCAACAAAATCTAACGATTTACACCGAACGTATTTCCGCTCTGGTTAACCGTTTTGTTGGGTGCTAGGCTAGCTTCAGTCAGCATCAATGAGCTCATACCCGTCTTGTAGTCTTGGTATTTTCAGGCATTTTTCTTCGTACTCATTTTGGCTCTCAGCCTCTTCTTGATGATCGGTTGTTTTTGATTGGTGCCATATGATCACAACGTGGTCCATCAAATGGCCTAATACCACTTTGAGGGAAAGATCACCGTTTTTTTCATATCTTCCCTCCCTGATTTCATGGGCCAATCTCAGAGCATGATCTGATAATTCTTCAGCGCCTGACGCCATCAGATCATTCACAACAAGTCTATTCTTGGGTATTTGGAACAAGGTCATTATCGATTCACCCAACGTTGAGGTAACCTGGCGGCGTGAAAGCGACCGGGAACCAACCAATTTTTACGATTTTCGCCGCACTTATTTCCGCTCTGGTTAACCGTTTTGTTATGCTTTTCTTTGCATCGATCTGCCATCTTTAATCAAATTTACTGAAAATGCTAAAGCACAATAGATTCCGGGTGTAAAGAAAAAAATCATAATCGATAACTCAGTTCCTCTTATTGAGCTGGCGTCAAGGATGACAAATAAAATCAGAACAGCGATGTTTAAAAGGAGGTAAAGGAATGTTCCGATTAAAGTAATTGCGTAGGGTATACCATACCTCCAGTAAAATAGGAAGATTGCAATGAACGCTAAAGACAATACGCAAGTATCATACCCTTATTTGATAAATCGAACTTAGTATTATAAGCTACTACTATCGTCATTAACGCAAGATGTAGTAAAAGCAATATTTTTACAATTTTTCTGTGCATCATCTACCTTTCAGGAGCATAACGGGCTCATCAGCCGCGCGGCTTTTAGCGTCCGCTGCAAGAGCAGGGTTAAATGCTGAACCATATCCCAAACACAATTAGGACAATGGCGATATCTACTAAAATAGCGATAAAGAATTCTTTTGATAATTTTTGCGCTAAAGAGATTCTTGTAAAAAGCTTTCTTTTCTCGATGTGTTCAGTGGCGAAGTCACATTTTGAACAGATTAATGAAGATGGATTTCCAGCGATGTACATGATTCCAGGTGGTAATGATATGCCTATGCAATACTGCCACCACCTGAAACGAGGTTCTAATGTCCCCTTTGAGCAATTAGGGCAAATGCCATATTTGAGGCCGTCCATCTTTTGTTTATTAAAATCGTCACCTAAACCGATCCATTCGGGTCTGTGTTTTCTGATATAAATCCAAACAGAAACAACGATCAAAATCCAAACTATAACTATCATGATCCATGAAAGAGGCATAGTTTCATTTCAGACATTTAACGCCCTGGAGAACCGGTTATAAAATGCGTCAGCATTTTAAATCCGAGTTAATCCCGTTGTTATGCTTTAATTCAGTTTAATTGGATCTAATTTTACATCTACACTGTAATCCCAAGAAAGACCGTGGTTTCTAATCAAGTGGTTTTCAGTAATTTTAATTTGTGACAATCTGTAGCCTTCATTATCTAATATAATTTTGCATGTATCAAGAGGCCAATAACCGGAAAGTTCATATTTACCATTTAGATCGGTGTAGCATGTTTTATTCTGATAAATAGATCTTTCGATTCCTTTGCAATCAACCTGTACCTTCACATCTGATAGATATGTCCCGTTTTTAGAATCCTGTACCATTCCATTGATAGTATAAATTATGTTATCCCCCAGCAAAAACATCATGGTTCCGCAACTTGTAAATGTAATGCAGCACAGCACGATCAGTATACGAATCATATAAGATTTCATTAATTCCTCCCGAGCATAACGCTCCGCTTCACCAGACGGCGGCGGGGACCAATAAAATTGTTAATTATGAACAAATAACTAGCAGCTATAGATTTTTTTCAGCTACACGCTATAGCCGGTCTGTGTGAAAGCGGTTGTTATGAAATTTAAAACAATGTACGACTTAGAATACATATCGATATCCATATACCCAACAATGAAATAAATACTTGAAAATAATTCCAAAGTGTATGCAGCTTAATGTACTTTCTAATGAAACGTGAAGATATTTCTCCACTTCTTTTGTCTGCAACCTTTTTAATGGCCATTATATCGAAATTAGGCATTACCTCATGCAAATGCTTAAACAATTCATTCGTTCTTTCCCGATGTAATAAATATCGATCATACTCTCTTGCATTAAATAGTGAACCAAATAGACCGATAATAATAAGAAAAATTGATAACGGAAGATCCTCTGCAGTTAATTTGTTGTCGAATGAAATTAGACCAATTATTCCAGCAGATATTGCTACAAAAAGACCGGTTATCTTTGCGCGCTGATTTTCATGGTGCCTACGTTGAGTAAAGTTCTCTTGTATCATACCCCAAACAATTTCTTTTTCATTCATTATAATACTACCTCAAAGTACCATCAAAAGGTTCAACAGCTTGTATCTACTCCATCAAATCTAAAACATATATTTTACAATTATGTTCATAACGTCTTGCTCATTAGCAGCAAGGGCAATGCGGAATTTCAGCCTGCCAAGGCCGATCCGCCCTTGCTGTCTATTGCAGCTATAGGTTAGCTGTCATGTTTTAAGTAAGCTCTTATGTTCATTTTAAATAGTTCTTGG
>CAZOCS010000189.1:0-3596 GCA_964578365.1 uncultured Candidatus Cloacimonadota bacterium | reverse complement strand
CTGGAAAGAAAATTGCTGAACAGAGTAAGTAGTACAAACTAAATAAAAAGGCACCAAATGGTGCCTTTTATTTATTAACGAATATTAAATTATAATTAAATTAAAAGATCATTTTTTGAAAACATTTTAGTATAACTTTTTGAGTCTTTAGAACGTCTTCCACCAATTCTACCGCTTTTTCTTCTATCAGTTGTACCAAATCTAGCTTTATGAACACTTATAACAAAACCATCCAGATCAGATTTATCTAGGTTTAAGATCGCTGATTTTGCTTCATTCTCAAGAGGCATTTCCGCAAATGCCACTTCTTTTTCAACTCTTATTGATTCTACTTTTCCAAATTCTTCTAATCTTACACGTAAATGATCTTGAGTTATTTCTTTACAGATATTTCCAATAAAGATTTCCATTTTATTCCTTTAATTTATTCTTCTTATTAGCTTGATATTTCAGGAAGATCGGTTTGTCGTCTTCCTCCATGTCTGGCAGAAGATCTTCTGTCGTTATTCCTAAAACGTGCTTGATGTACACTTAGTACATGACCAAAATGTTCTTTGTTATCAAGAGCAGATATGGCATCCCAAGCTTCGTTCTCATTCGGCATGTCAATAAATGCAAATGCTTTCCACTCACCATTTATTCTGTCGATAAGGACATTAACGGAATTTACATCTCCATAATCTGAGAATAAAGATCTTAAGGTATCCTTTCCAACATCACGAGTCATATTACCAACAAAAATTTTCATCATTACTTCTCCAAATTTGCATTTTCAACTTAACCCTAATATGGATTCTGTTTGTATTTTTAGAGTCTTTATTCTTATGTCAAGAATAACTTTTTTCTTTACATAATTATCATGTTATCTCTCTTAGATTTAGAGTTGAATTGAGGGGGCTAAAAATGAAAAAAACATTAAGTTTATTAATTGTACTTCTACTTTTAGCGGCATGCGCTAAACAATCTGATCTGACTGTTTATAATGATACAGAGCAATCAGTAACAGTCATTCTTGGAGGTACTATTCATCAACTTCTTCCAAATGACCCACCTGTAGTTGAAACATATTATTTAAACTCATTTGTTCTTTTTGGTGAAACTATTGATGTTCTAATAATTGTAAATGGTCAAATATATTTAGAACATAAAGAATTTACCATAGAAATGAAACCCAACAAGGATAAAGCTTATCATGTGGAATTAGACCGTGCGGGTTTACAAATAAACAATGCTTCACTTTTTCCTATTAGTGCAATTCAGTTAAGAACGGATGGTGAAGAAAGCTGGAGCGAAAATTTAATCGATGAGATATTGTATGCAGAAACTTCTAGCCCAGTATTTTCAATTATACCCGATTATGATTACATCAAAATAACAGATGTTTTTGAAAATGAATATCCTGAAGAATTAATAGAATTGAATTCAGGTGAAACTACAACATTTGTATTTTTTGGTTTATAAACTTATAATTTAAATTATATTTTTTAACATCTCTCTGTTTTTGGAGATATCTGGATGAGCTTCTTTTTTGCCGAATTTTATTCTTCGTGAATCAAATCTTAAAATTATCTCAGGTAAGATCAATTCCCATTCTAGAGGATTTATCAATCTTTTTGCTTTATAGGTATTTATTACTTGCTCAAACACGAATTTAAATTTTTCAGAACTATAAGAGGATGCCCAAAATAAAAGAAAGTGAATTAAATCGGTTTCAGGATAATCGAATATCCATTCACTAAAATCTAACATATAATATTTACCATTTGCAAAAAGATAATTCTTTGGATTATTATCAAAATGGCAAATACATTTACTTCCCTTAGATTCAAGAGAATGAAGATTTATCATCAGCTCGGTTATCTTTGCAAAATTTGGCTGTGCAAGATCCATAATTGGAATTCCATCAATATATTCAAGCATTAATGTATTTTTACCATCGTTATCAATAAGTCTGGGTGTATATGGTAATTTTTTCTTATAAATATAAAGTTCATTTTTGAACATCTTTGGAGAATTGCAAATTTTTATAACTTGATTTTTTTTCTTATTAATAATGATTTCCGATTTCATGATCACTCTCTTATTTTAATATCTATGCTATCACCCTCATGATATCCTTTCAAATTCTTTACGTAAGCTTTTATAATATCTTTTAATGTATTTTGAACATAAGGTACGATATTAATATCCTTACCATCAATTTCTATTTGAATATCAAGATTACGATCTGTTTTACAATCTTCTCGTGTGTTGTGTCCTGCTAAAATTCCGGAAACCATTTCCCTGCAACTCATTCCACATTCACCACAACACTCTAATTTTGGAAGTGGAAGTACGGGAAATACTTTTTCAACTACAAGGTCTGCAAGTTCTTTTATTTGGTCTTTTGAACTGAATACTTTAAGATCTTTGTATTTGTCATGATCATCTGCATATATTCCGGATACTGCGAATACTGTTCCATCAACAAGTTCTTCTAATTGCTTTTCATCTTTTGCACAAATGATGCGGGGGAGAGCTACATTTTTCATTCCCTCCACAACCACATAATCACTTTTAAGATGAGATAACATTTCATTCAAAGAAAGCTGTCTATTCCAAATTTGATACGTTTCAGATAATCCTCTGGCAATTACTGTATCACCACTTGCTTGTGCATGTTTCCAGCTATTACTTCCTTTTTTTTCCATCGTGAAATTTTCGTTATGGATGTCTTTAATTGATGTTACCTTAAATCCTCTTCTTATTAATTCTTTTATTAATTCTATAGAAACTGTAGTTTTACCTGTATGGTGATATCCTGCAACGCTAAAAACCTTCATATTTTTATTGAACTCCAATATTTATTTTAATTTTTTACTATAATGAACACTACGATTTTTCCCTAATCTCTTCCCTTCATAGAGCGCTTTATCTGCATTTGTGATACAATCGTCTACCGTTAAGGATTCAGAAAAAGTACAAATTCCAAAGGTCATAGTTATAGATAATGAAGAACCTTCATATTCAATTTTAACTTTTTCAATTGCTTTCCTGATCTTTTCAGAGATTATTTTTCCACCTTTCTTATCTGTCTCCGGAAATAGGAATAAGAACTCCTCACCGCCCCATCGAGAGCAAATATCCTGCTTACGTATAGTGTTTGTTATCAAATTTGAAAGTGTAATAAGAACTTTATCTCCTGCATCGTGACCATATGTATCATTAACCATTTTAAAATCATCAATATCACTGATAACAATCGTAAATGATTCTGCATTTCTTTTGAATCTTGCTGATTCATAATTGATCTGTTCTAATACTGCACGACGATTGGGCAATTGAGTTAAGGGATCTGTTTTTGCTATCTCTTCCAATTCAGCTGTGTGTTTTTGTTTCATTTTATACTTACTAATAAATACAATAGCTATAACAAGCAATAATAACGCAATTATGATAATTATTACTAAGACAAAAATAAATATTCGCTTTTCTTCTGTTTGTTTTTCAATTTCCCTATTTCGTTCACGTTGCAGTTGATCTATCTGCATTCTTTTCTTTTCAGTCTCAAGTTTTGCTGTTCGCTCTTTATCATCACTTTCTATTATAAGTTCTTC
>CAZOCS010000188.1:0-3688 GCA_964578365.1 uncultured Candidatus Cloacimonadota bacterium | reverse complement strand
GAAATATTGGTATCAGTGCTCATATTGATTCTGGTAAAACAACTTTAGCTGAACGAATATTATACTATTGTAATAAAATATATAGAATTGGTGAAGTACGTGGGAAAGATGGAGTTGGAGCCACAATGGACTCCATGGAACTTGAAAAAGAACGCGGTATCACAATCGCTTCTGCTGCTACTAATGTAAGATGGGATGGTTATAACTTAAATGTTATTGATACACCAGGACACGTAGATTTTACAATAGAAGTAGAAAATGCTCTTCGTGTACTGGATGGAGCAGTGTTGGTTCTCTGCGGAGTCAGCGGTGTTCAATCTCAATCAATAACAGTAGACCGACAGTTGAAAAGGTATAAAGTCCCTCACATTGCATTTATAAACAAATTGGATAGAGCCGGTGCTGATCCGGAAAAAGTGAAAGATCAACTCTGTGAGAAATTAGATCATAACGCTGTTTTAATGCAAACTCCAATTGGACTTGAAGAAAACTTTGAAGGTATTATTGACCTTGTTTCCCGTAAAGCGAGATATTTTACAGGTCCTAAAGGTGAACAAGTTAAGGAGACAGAAATACCTGACGAATACGTGGAAAAAGCTGAAGAGATGCGTGAAGAGATGATAGATGCTGTTTCTATGTTCAGTGATGAACTAGCCGAAGCTTTTTTAGATGGTAATGAAACAGAAGAGATGATAATTGATGCTGTAAGAAAAGCAACAATTGCCATGGAAATGACACCTGTTTTTGTGGGCTCTGCGTTTAAGAATAAAGGTGTTCAATTATTATTAGATGCAGTTGTACGCTACCTTCCTGACCCAACAACTGGCATAAATATAGCTCACGACAAAGATGATAATATGAAAAATATAAAATTATTCTCCGATCCTGAACTGCCAACTGTTGCATTGGCATTTAAATTGGAAAATCAACAATATGGTCAACTTACATACTTACGGATTTATCAGGGTACAATATCAAAAGGATCTGATTTGCGAAATGCACGAACCGGTAACAAAATAAAAGTGGGACGGCTTGTAAAAATGCATGCTGATAATATGGAAGACATCACAAGCGCAAAAGCAGGTGATATTGTTGCTTTGTTTGGTGTAGATTGTGCATTAGGTGATACTTTTAATGGTGGGAAAATAAATTATACAATGCGTGAATCGTATGTTCCGCAACCCATTATATCTTTAGCTTTGGGCATAAAAGATAGTGATGATCAAGACAAACTTTCCAAGGCTCTTTCAAGATTTACAAAAGAAGATCCAACCTTTAAAGCAAATGTTGATGAAGAAACTAACGAAACAATTATCCATGGTATGGGTGAATTACATTTAAATGTTTATATTGAGAGAATGAGAAGAGAGTATGATGTTAATTTGGAAGTTCGTGCTCCTCAAGTTTCATATCGTGAAACACTTACAAAAGCCATAGAATTTGATTATATTCATAAAAAACAATCCGGCGGACGTGGTCAATTTGCACGTGTTAAAGGAATTCTTACACACTCTGGAAAAGATGACAATTGTTTTAAGGATAAGATAAGAGGTGGAAATATTCCAAGCCAATTTATTCCCGGTTGTGAAAAAGGTTTTTTCTCTGCATTGCAAAAGGGTGATCTTGCCGGATTCCCGGTTGTTGGTGTAAAAATGACTTTAGATGATGGTGATTTTCATGCTGTGGATTCTTCACAGCTTGCCTTTGAAATTGCTACAAGATCAGCATTCAGAGAGAATTATCGTAAAGCAAAACCAATCATTCTTGAACCCGTAATGAAAGTGTCGGTAGAAACTCCTTCTGAATTTCGTGGGAACATAATGGCGATTATCAACCAAAATAGAGGACTTGTTTCTGATACGGTTATTGATAATCATTTCACCCGAATAGATTCTGAAATGCCCCTTTCAGAAACTTTTGGACTCGCTACACAATTTAGATCAGTAACCCAAGGAAAAGCTGATTTCACAATGGAATTCAGCGAATATAAAGCTGTTCCAAAAAGTATTGAAGAAGAAGTATTAAAAACACGAGAGAAATAAAGATAAAATTTATTTGAATATATAATAAAAGGCGATCAAGAATGATCGCCTTTTATTTTGTATGATTATTATTTTACAAGCATCAATTTAGCAAAGAGACCATGTAATTTTCCAATTAGTTTAGCCATGTGTAACGATAAAAGCAGAAGAAGGGCACCTAGTAATGGTAACAATGGAAGTAACCATTCATGAGTATAAGCATCTGTACCGTTAATCTCCATTGGTAAATTAAAGACCAATTCAAGGATTGGTGCCGCAATTAGTGATAATGAAACTGCAAGTAAAGTTGTTATGAGTGTGAAATAGAAAATTCCCAAAGGCATTTGCAAAACCATATAAATGAGTGCTTTCCATGTTATCCCAGAAGAAATTAAAGCTTTAAATTTACCCCACCATCCTTTATCTTTTGCTACAAACATCGGTTTTCTTGGCATCCTTATTCCCAACATTGCTTCAACAATTCTTCCTTCTAACAAAGCAATTCCGCGAACTGACAGTAAAAAGAATCCAGCAAGTGGTATACCAATAATGAAAATTAAAAGAGGAATTATAGTTGATAATCCAGTAATTGCCCAAGTAAAATAAATTATTCCGGTCAACATTGAAATTACCATATAAAGTGATGCACCCCATGCTCTTGGATCTGCAATAACAAGTAGGAATTTCTTCCACCATGGCCTGCTATCTACATCATCGGATGGAGCAAGCATAGGTTTTAGATATGCATCCATCTTCTTGTAGTCTGCTATTATTTCAGATATATCTCCATAACTTTCAATAGCTTTAGTTAATACTTCCTCTTCTGAAATATTCTGTTCAGGATTTGTTATGTTCTCTATAGCTGTTCGGATATGTTCCTCAGCATCGGAAAGAACATCTTGTATCAATGCCCTATCGTTTCCTTTTAACTCCTGTTTCAATGCAGCCAAGAATTCATCTATACTTTTATACATTTTTTTCTCCTATTATATTGTCGATATAGGTTTTGGTTTCATCCCAGATCGCTTTCCATTCCAATAATGTTTGTCTGCCTGAATCTGTAATTTGATAATAACGTCTTGGCGGACCGGTTATTGATGGATCTACATGACTCTGCAATAAACCAGAAGCTGCCAGAGAACGTAGAACTGGATAGAGTGCTCCCTGCTTCATCATAGGAACTTTTTCACCTTTCTTTTCAAGATCTTTAGCTATCTGATAGCCGTACATTGGCTTTTTTGCCTGGATCATTATGCTCAATAGCACCATAGAGACTATTCCAGAATTCAACTCTTTTCTAAATTTTTTGTTAGGATCTGCTGATACAGTCAAATTACTCACCTCCTACTTATTTTATTAGCAACTTTTCATTACTACTTATTTATCTTTGCTAACAAGTTCCAAGTATTATTAAGTTATTAATAGGTCAAGAAAAAAAATATTTTTCTTTTTATTTTACAAATTTCTTATGAATTGCCATCGAGTTTGGCCAAAAGTGACACGAGTTTGGCCAAAATAATATTAATAAAACTTTTAGAATTTTCTTTTTGGTTTAATATAAAAAAATATTCTCACCTTTTTTTATTCTTTCAATACTAATGTTCTTGATGTCATATTTTGCTAAAACGTGCAAAAAAGTGTCAGCAGTTTGTCATTTTATTGAGAAA
>CAZOCS010000187.1:0-3748 GCA_964578365.1 uncultured Candidatus Cloacimonadota bacterium | reverse complement strand
TCGGTCAAATTAGGAAATTTTGCCAGGTTCTCCTCGATCTTTGAAATTACTTCTTCCCTGGTTTCAGGCAATACCTGTATTATAAAACCTCCGGACTGTTTTATTGTGCCATCCGGCATAACCATTACACCAAGTCCAACCGAGGAAGGGATCTGTTCCGACTTTGCAAAATAAAAGGTGAGATCTTTAGCAATTGTGCCATATTTTAATTCTATTTGCCCGATGTATGGACTTTTCATTCCTAGATCTTTAATGATCGTAAGAGTTCCGTTGCCAATAGCATTTTTTATATCAAAGGTTTTTGTTTGTTCATTTAAAGGAATTTCAACTTCCGGATTCTTAATATAACCTTTTACATTCCCGTTTTTACGGGCAGTAACTATTGCAACTCCTGCAGGTCCGTCGCCATCTATTTTCAATGTAATTACATTTTTATCTGATTTCAGATCGGCTGCCATCATAAGTGTTGCACTAATCATTCTTCCCATTATTACAGAATTTGTCATTGATAAATGATGCATCATTACAGCTTCTTGTACAGTCTCCGTTGCATCGATTGCAAAAAAACGAATACTTTTATCTTTGGTAATTCCTCTGATTATTCTATCCAATATTTATTCCTCATCTTAAGCCATTTCGGTTTATAGTATTTATTTGTAAATAAAAAAACGCCGACCAGCTAACTGATCGGCTTTATAATGGCGCTATAGCAAGAAGAGTTCTGCAGTTTCGTTTTACTTTGTAAAGCCGAACTGTGGACGGGACTTCCCGACTTGTCGTGACGACCTCCTGAATTATTTTTTGATTAATTTTTCTATATAAATTCTACTTTTCATTCTTTTAATTTCATTCTCTCTTTTTATAGCTTCTGATTTATTTTGAAACTTTTCATTATATACTAGTTCCCAAGGAATTCCTGCAATTGTTGATTTACTCCAGCCAGAATTATGTCGTTCTAATCTTAATATGAGATCATGAGTGTAACCAACGTAATATTTATTTGTCAATTTCGAATAAATAATATAGGTATAAAACATTTTAACCTCAATTAAAAAAGCCGATCATAATTGACCGGCTTCATCTATAATGGCGGGAGCGACGGGACTCGAACTCGCGACCTCCTGCGTGACAGGCAGGCGTTCTAACCAAACTGAACTACGCCCCCGCATTTCTCACTTAAATCACTTGGGCACATTTAGATTTGCGGGTTTATGTGTCAAAGATTTTTTACCATTTAATAGAAATATTTTTAGATGGAGTGCTTCACCTAAACTTATCTTTATATTTTACAAATAATTACAAATTCTGAATATTCTTCAAAGCTCTTGGAGCTGTGGCAGGTGATATACCATCCGCAGAAATATACCCCTTCACCGATTTACCTTTGATGTTCCCATCTTCATCAACTCTAAAGAATTCAACAGGAATTCGAATGGCTTTGTCATCTTCAACTAGAATATCTTTCCCATCCTCATCCGCTTTAAAGGGATTATTGTTAAGCCAGCAAAGTCCGATTGCTGCAGTTCCATCTTCCCCATTAACGTTCTTCCTTGTTGAACCAATAAATTCACGTTTCTCTTGCGAAACATTTGGAGAATTAATACTGGAAGTTACAATTCCAATTTTTTCTCCATCTTTGTATATCGTTCTACCAGTAACGATTCCCTCCGAAATGAAAAGAACCATTCTTTTATCTGTTCCGGAATCAATATCGTTTTGCAAAGCTTTCTTACCAACAAAATCATCTTTACTCATATCGATAGCAGCATTAAAAAGAGGTGCATTTATAGGAGTATGCTTTCTGTCATATTCACTGCCGTTAAGAGGTAATCCAAAGTTCCCTGCGGAAATCCTATTCTCGTCTCTACCACCAAGACCGACAACCAAACCACCCAAATCAAGAGCTTCTAAGGCAATTCTTTTGAATTGCTCTTCCGATACTGACAAAGGAACATACAATTCCCAACCCCACCGGTTAGTATAACCGGTTCTGCTGATGTAATAATGATGTCCCTCAAAATCAAATTCATTGAATGTGAAGAATTTCATATTTTTAGATGGTTTATTTCTATTCTTTACTACAAAATCACCATAAAGTTTAGTGATCAGTTTATATGATAATGGTCCCTGGATATCTATTTTTACAAGTTCATCGGAGATATCTCGAATTATCACATCTTCGTTTACGTTCATATATTTACAAATAAAATCTGCATCAGAGATCATATTTTTTTCTATATCTGTAATATCATGTCCGGCATTGATCACTAGAATGAAATTATCCTCTTTTATGCGCATAATTATCATGTCATCCAGAACAGTTCCCTTTTCTGTGAGCAACAGAGTATATTTGCATTGTCCAATTTTCATATTCTGAACATCTGAAGGTAGAACTCGATCTAGTAGAGTTGCTGCATCTGTCCCTGTAAATTGAATTTGAGCCATATGATCTATATTAAATATTGCAACTTTTTCTATAGCTCGTGCTTCTTCTAATATTGAAGTAAGATAATTTACAGCCATTTCATATTCACCAAAATTACTTGTTTTTAATGGTAAAAAATCTCTATTAAATCGTTCAGATAATAATTTTTGATACCATTCTTCAACGTTTCTTAGTGCTGTTTTTCGTGGCGTATTAGGGAAATTAAGTCCAATCTTCTCCATTAATGTACTCCTTAATTTATTAATTATTTTTGTTAATTTTATTCTAACCTTTTATTTGTAAAGTATATTATGATTAATTAATATTTTCTTGACTTATAAGTATCAATTTTCAAATCATAAAAAATGAGGTTGCATTTAAATGACAAAAGTATTAATTGTTGAAGATGAACGAATGATAGCAGAAGATATTAAATTTACACTCGATCAATATAATTATACGATCGCAGGTATGTTTACTAAAGGTGAAGATGCAATATTAAAAATATCCGAAACTAAACCAGACATTATTCTTATGGATATTATGCTTGAGGGTGATCTTAATGGGATCGAAACTGGAGAGATAATTCTCAAAGAGAATAATATTCCAATTATATTTCTTACTGCTTATGCCGACATGGCCACTGTGGAATCTACCAAGGATGTAGCCCCGTACGGTTACATCCTCAAACCTTTCGAATCTAAAGAACTTTATGCAGCAATTGAGATAGCGTTAATTAAACATAAATCTGAGGTTAAACTAAACGAAAGTAAAGCACAATTTGAAAGTATGTTTCTTGGGAATCCGGAACCCTGCGTTTATCTTGACAACGACTTCAATGTAATTGATATTAATCCACGATTTGAGAATTTTTTCGGGTTTTCTCTTGAAGAGATCAAAGGTAAAAAGATCAATTCAATTATCATACATAAAGATTATGATGAAGAAGCAGCTCAATTGGATAATGACACACTTGCTGGTTATGTATATTTTGATACTATGAGAAAGGATAAAAAGGGTGATTTACTTCCAGTATCTATCTCTGCAGCACCAATTTTAATAGATAATAAATTAAAGGGTTCATTTGTTATTTATAAAGATATTAAACAAAGAAAAAAGATCGAAGATGAGAGAGAAAATTTAATTAAAAAACTTCAAGCAGCACTTGATGAAGTAAAAACACTGGAAGGTTTAATTCCCATCTGCTCTCATTGTAAAAAAATTCGTGATGATTCTGGTTTTTGGGGCAATGTGGAACAATATATCTCTAAACATACAAATGTTGATTTCAGTCACGGTATCTGCCCTGACTGTTTAAAAGAA
>CAZOCS010000186.1:0-3834 GCA_964578365.1 uncultured Candidatus Cloacimonadota bacterium | reverse complement strand
ATACTCTTATAATAAACTATTGAACATTGCTTAACTGCTTATCTAACTTTTTTCTTCTTCTTTTTCTTCTTTCTCCAGAAATGGATCTCTTTTTTTTAAGATCGAAATAGAACCTTCATATAAGTGCCTTATATTATGTCTTAGATACTTACATCTCTCTTTTTGTATAAGCAGGAAATAACTTCTCAGAGCACAAATCTTCTTTCGTTTGTAATCAAACACATACTTGTCTTGCAAAGAGGACCATACAGCCTGCTTGATGCTTGAAAGGGTTTTTGATCCCTTGGGACGTGACGAAGGTTGATACTCTGATAAGACCTCTTCAGCTTTCTGCATTTGTCTCATTCATTAATTCTGTTTAACTAAACCTCCTAACAAACTTTAATATATAACAGTTTCATTTTTTGATTTTTATTAAATGAAAATTATTGAGTAATAATATAAAAATATTTTTTTGAAGTTTATTATGTAATAACATCTTAAAAGACTTACTTAATTTCCTTGACGGGAATTATGTTTTTTTCAATCTCATAATTGATTCCTAAATTATGGAGAAAATATGCATATTATATCAAACGAGAAAGGTTTTTCATTAGTTGAATTATTGATCGCAATTGTTATCATTGGTATCCTAGCTACAATTGCAGTACCCAAATATCTTAGCGTTACCAGAAAGGCTAAAGAAACTGAAGCAAAAATGATGCTAAGCCAGGTTCAAACTTTGCAGGAAAACTATTATTATGAATTTGATGTTTATTCAGATGATCTCATTCAAATAGGTTTTGAACAAGAGAAGCTAATTACTGAAGATGGTAGAGCTAGGTATCTTATAGAAATCGAAAAAGCAGATGCTATTGGTTTCATTGCCACAGCTACAGCAGTTGTGGATTTTGATAAAGATGGAACATTTAGTGTATGGGAAGTAAAAGAGGACGGAAAAATACTGATTAGAGTTCCGGATTAAATTCCTTAGATTAATATATAACAAAATGCAGATTTGGAGAAGTTTAACTAACCAACGGGGATCCTCTTTATTGTTCGTGATTGTTCTGATCACAATTCTGTCGATTTTCTTTGGAATTTTAATGCTAATGTTCACAATGCAGAATCGGTTTTCAAAGCAGTATCAATTCGAGATCCAAGCCAGATACAATGCAGAATCGGGGATTTATTGTGCTATTGATACACTGCAACAGGATTTGTCTATTAGGTGGGAAGATGAACCGTATATTTTGGATTGGGGTGATACTACTTTTATCTCGATCAGTGAATTTGGCGGTTTTATGGAAATAATTTCCAAAGGTTTAAAAAAAGGTAAACAAACAAACTTGAGAGTATTACTTGGAGAAATCCCCTCTGATGATTTTCAATATAGCTTATTCGTGTCAGATGATCGTTCTCATGTCACTTTCACGGGTGATTGTCATATCACAGGAAAAATAAAAACCGGAAGAATGGGAATCCAGATCAGACCATTTAAGGGAAGAAAATTTACCGGTAGTATCGATGGAATTGTGGAGATAGACAATGAGATTAGCTTACCACAATTTCATGCAGAATTATACGAAAACCTGATAACGAAATATGATAAATACATAACTTTACCACCTGCACCATATGTTTATTTTAAAAATCTGAGTGTCAGCAACTCCGCTTTTTATAACGATTACTCACAAGTCTACTATTCTGAGGACGATATCATTTTGAATAACACAAATAGGGCTTTGCTTTCTTCACCGGCTATGTTTATTTCAAAGAAGAATATCACAATAAAAGATTCCGTAGAATTTCCATTTGGCTCTGTTTTTATTGCTAAAGAAAAAATAATTCTGCAGAATAAAGTCACCGGTGATCAGGGAATCTTTTATGCTCAAAATGAAATCATCATTGAAGATAATGTTAATTGTTCCGGACAGTTTATTGCCGAGCAAGGGATAACAGTTTCTGATTTCGTAACATTGCAATATCCATCTGTTTTATATTTAAACGGATTCGAACTTATGGGAGAACGGATCGGTAATATTGAACTTACCGATTTTGCTGTGATCGATGGTTCTATCACATACCCTACAGCCGAGTCTTTTGGGGTAGTAGATAAAGGTAAAATTATTATTGATCATGATGCAATATTAAATGGTGCATTATACTGTTCTAACCAGGTAGATTTCAACGGTACTTTAAATGGCTCTCTGGTTACTAAGCAACTTTATTTCTATCACGCACCAGCACATTACATAAACTGGTTGCGATCGGGAGAAATAAACATTTTGAAAAGAGAGAAGTATTTCTGTTTACCATTACATTTTTCACAAACTCCTTTATTGGATATAATTTATTATGAAGAATTTTAATTCATTATTAAATAATCGGGGATCAACTATTCTGGAGAACATCGTAGCATTCACAATATTATCCGGTGTTATCATTTTATTGATTAGTGTCACAGGAAAAATCATATCGAGATCAAATTCAGAAAGGGTGTTGCAAGCAACTAACCTGGCTCAAAGTGAAATGGAACAGTTGTTTTTTACCAAAGCTTTTTCCGACACTACATATCAGGTGGATAGATGGAAAATAGATAGAACAATAAAATTTGAAGGTGACAAAGCGAATATCGGTGTTAAGGTTTATTATAAGGATGAGAGATTCCCAATTGTAGAACTGAATTCGGTACGAATATGCGAACAGAACGCGGATTTACAGTAGTCGAGATAATAGTTGCATTCATTTTGTTAGCACTGCTTCTTCAGGTGTTTGTATCCACATTTCTTTTTATGGGAAAACAAATTTCTACATGGAAGAAGCAAGTTATAAGAAATAACGAAATTCAACTGATCTCGAAAAAAGTATCTAAAGATTTGATAAATATTGAGAGAATAACGACACTTACAGATAGCACTTATGTCATTTACACTTCTAAAAATGATTCAATAATATACAGTTTGGTAAATAAGTCTCTCTTCAGAAATGATCATCAAATGAATACATCTGTATCAATCGACAGCATCTCAATACTCAGTTCATATTCGTTTGATGATTCTTTGAACATTATAGACAGATCAATTGATAGCTTTAATATCATCTCTTCACAATTCGTTTTTTTCTACACATCCAATGGAAAAGAAACTCACTTCTCAAATAATATAATGCCCAGAAATTTACCAAATCTCAGCATAAGGAATTTATTGTATGAACAAGAATCTGAAGCGATTAGCAAAGAATAAGAATATCAAAGCAGGTAATAGCAGTATTTTCTTTAAGAAAATCTCTGCGAATATACTGTTACATTTTACCCGTGATCTTTCTGTAATGTTAAATGCAAAGATGCCTCTGACCAGTTCTCTCAAACTGCTTGCTGCACAATCACCAAATGAGGAGTTTAAGCATTGTTTGAAAAAGATAATTCGGAAAATCGAAAAAGGGCAATCTTTTTCCCAAAGTTTAAAACAACATTCTCACATCTTTGATGAGTTGTATGTACAAATTGTTTTTGTGGGAGAATCTGCGGACATACTGGGGCAAGTACTGGCAAAACATGCAAGTTATCTTGAAAGAACACAACAATTAAAAAAGAAAATCCTGAAAGCACTGATCTATCCCGCAATTGTTATTGTCACTGCGATTTTTGCTATTACTTTTCTATTGCTTTTTGTTATTCCCACATTCTCAGAAATTTTTTCTGATATGAATGCTCAACTACCCCCTGCTACAGCAAATCTATTAAAATTAAGTAAAAACCTGCCTGTCTTTATAATAGGAATAATAATAATAATATTTATACTTATATATATTATTAAAATATTAATGCAAAGTAAAAGCATGAAATCAGCATTT
>CAZOCS010000185.1:0-3860 GCA_964578365.1 uncultured Candidatus Cloacimonadota bacterium | reverse complement strand
TTCCTGAAGTTGGCTGGCTCAAAAGATTTGATGTTCAAATAACTCCTAGAATTCATCGCATTTTACAGCAATATTGGCCTGGGGAATTGTCAGTTATTTTGGAAGTTACCGATCCGAGATTTCAACAAATTTCCAAAAACGGAAAAGTTGCTTTTAGAATTCCAACTGACAAACTATTACGAGAATTTATTTTAAAGATAGATCAACCAATAATAAGCACAAGTGTAAACATATCCGGTGAAAAACCGGTTCAAAATTTGAATAAGATCTTAGATGAATTTGAAAGCTTGTTCGATTTTGCAATTCTGTCTGATGAAGCTAAAGTAAGTAATAATAAACCATCTACAATTATTGAATTCTCAGATACAAAATTAAATCTAGTTCGTGAAGGAAGTATCCCGTTTTCTGAAATAGAATTGAGTTATAGTTCACCTCAAATCTTATTTATTTGTACAGGTAATACATGCCGTAGCCCAATTGCAGAATTTGTAGCTAAAAAAATAATAATTGATGAAAATATCAAGCTTAGAGCTGCATCGGCTGGTTTTACTGCTGGTGGAATTCCGATATCAGAAAATTCAAGTCGTGTTCTTGCTTCAAATGGAATTGATGCATCAGATCATACTTCAAAGTTATTGAATGCAAAAATATTAAGAGATAGCTGGTTAGTTCTAACTATGACATTAGAACACAAAAATAAGATTCTGCAGCTTTATCCTGCTTCAGCTTCCAAAGTACATACTCTTTCCGAATATGCTGGCTATAACAGTGATGTTGCAGATCCAATTGGGAAAGATATTGAATATTATAAAAATACATTTGAAGAAATTAATGAAAAAGTAAAAAGTATCTTTGAGAAAATCAAGGAGGAGAGGTGAAAATGCCATTTTTATTCAGCGGTTTGTTTTGGGGTGTAATGTTGGTTTTATTTGGAGCATCAATGATCTTGAGAGCTGTTTTCAATTTTGATATTCCAATATTTCGAATCGTTTTTGCACTAGTTATTATCTACTTTGGAGTGAAATTATTACTTGGACGTCAAGCTTTTAAGGGTGAAGGGAACTTTTCTATGTTCAGAAGTTCAGATGTTACAATGAGTGAAAGCGGTGGTGAGTATAATGTAATTTTTGGGCAAAGCAATATTGATCTTTCAAATATTGATATCTCCGAAAGTAGTAAAAAAGTTAACGTTGATGTTGTCTTTGGGAGTGGGAATCTGCTGATAGACCCGCAGAAGCCAATGAAACTGAATATTAGTACTGTTTTTGCTGACTGCAAATTACCACATCGCGATATTAATTTTTTTGGTGATTCCAATTATGAAACTCCTTCCTATGTAGAAGGTGAAAACTACTTAATGCTCAATATTGATGTAGTCTTCGGAAATGTAGTTATTGTAGAAAAAGGACACGAATGATCACAATTCTAATGGAATTTGTTGCTGAAATTATTGAGAAGGCAAGTAGTTTTGGGCTTATTTTATCTGATGAAAAAGAAATAGATTATGGTGTGCAGCTCAAATTTGAAAAAGGTGATAATAGCATTCCTTTAAATGTTTATTTCTCCAAAAAAAAAGGCGTTTCTACAGTAATCGGGGGCTCACCAACAAATCCACTGCGTTTAATAATGCAGAAAGTTCTACAGCAAAAAGCCACTTCAACTCAAAAGGATCATAAGTGGAAAGCATGGGCAGGAACTGATGAATCAGGCAAAGGAGATTTCTTTGGAGCGTTAGCTGTTTGTGGTTTTATTGTGAAAGAGAGTGATACTGCAGATCTTAAGAAACTTGGTGTTAAAGATTGTAAGTTATTAAGCGATCATGAATTGATTAAAATTGCAGAGAAGCTATATCAGAATTATAAGAACAATATCGAAGTTTTAATTTTGCAGCCTGCAAAGTATAATGAATTATACGTAAAATTCCGTCAGGGAAATAAGAAGTTGAACGAAATGTTAGCCTGGATGCATGCAAGAGTTATCTTAAATTTGAATGAAAAGCATAAATTCGAGGGAGCAGTTGTAGATAAATTTGCCAGCGATAAAGTTCTAATGGGGTCATTAAAGGATATGAAGAATGTTAAGCTTGTTCATAAGATCAAAGCTGAGGAAGACATTGCGGTTGCAGCAGCCTCTATTATTGCACGTTATCATTTTCTCAATAGTATATCATTACTTTCAAAAAAATACCAGTTGGAATTTCCAAAAGGTGCATCTGAGAAGGTGATAAGGGTAGGCAAAGAATTTTCTAAACAATTCACCAAAGAGAGACTGAATGAAGTAGCAAAAATCCATTTTAAAACAATGGAAAAGATTTAATAATGAGGAAACATGTTTAAGAATTATCTAAAATATTCACCAAAGATAGGTGAAAAAACCTGGATCGCAGAAAATGCAATGGTTATAGGACGTTGTGAAATTGGCAAGGATAGCTCAGTTTGGTTTGGCAGTGTTGTACGTGGCGATGTTAATTATATTAAAATAGGTGATCGTTCCAATATTCAGGATCTGAGCATGATACATGTTACAATTGCCCCTTTAGGAACCGAAGCTGGACATCCAACAATTATTGGAGATGATGTTACGATTGGTCACAAGGTTACACTTCATGGTTGCACAGTTGGAAATGCCTGTCTGATTGGTATGAGTGCAACTCTTCTGGATGGATGTGAAATAGGAAAAGAATCAATAGTGGCAGCCGGTTCTGTTGTAACTCAAAATAAGAAGTTTCCACCGGGGAGTATGATAATGGGTGTTCCTGCAAAAATTGTAAGACAACTTACTAAAGATGAAATAGCAGATATTTACAAATCAGCACAGAATTATGTTTCCTCCAAAAATGATTATTTACTGATGGATCTTGAATGAAGACTCTCGTAATGGAACCAATGCCAGATCTTTTCTGGGAGGAGCTCCGAAAGAGAGGTTGGAGTTCATTTTTTACTGAGAGTCTCGATTCAAACGATGTAATTGAAATAATAATAATTCGAACAAGAACAAATTTTAACAAAGATAAATTCACCGAATTTCCCAATCTTAAGATGATCATTCGCGCAGGTTCCGGATTTGATAATATTGATATTATTGAAGCTAAGAAAAGGAAGGTGATTGTTTGTAATACGCCCGAAGCAAATGCTTTTTCAGCATATGAGCAAACATTATCATTTATTTTTGCACTAATTAAGCAGCATCAATTTTGTAAAGATCAGGTAGTAAAAGGTAATTGGAAAAAGGATTTTATACCCAACTTGGAAATATCCGATCTTAAAGTACTAGTTGTTGGTGTAGGAAGGGTCGGAACACGAGTTGCTGATACATTGAAATATCTTGGTGCTCAAGTTAGGGGAGTCGATCCTTATCTTTCTATTTCCGAACGGAAACAAAAACAAATTGAGTTCCTTCTTTATAAGGAAGGGATCAAGTGGTGTAATTTGCTTACATATCATTGTCCTCTAACTGATGAGACAGAGAATTATTTTAATGAGAGAGTACTAGGCAGCCTAAAGGATCCAATCTGGTTAGTAAATACATCCAGAGGAAAAGTAGTAAATGAATCAGTTGTTGAAAAAGGATTATTGAATGAATTTATCATTGGTTTTGCATCTGATGTTTTTGCTGATGAACCCTGGAAAGTGAAGAAATTTGCAAATAATTTGAATGTCATTCTATCACCACATATAGGAGCCCACACAAAAAAAGCAAAAATGCGGTTGTCTTTAGAGACTTTGGATGTATGGTCGGATTACGTAAATAAGCATCAGGTAAGCACCGAAGTGAGTTTTCAGCTTTAGGTCATAACCAATAAATAAAAAAAGTATCCAAATAATCAACAATTAATTTGACATAAAAGGGGTAGATTTCAA
>CAZOCS010000184.1:0-3888 GCA_964578365.1 uncultured Candidatus Cloacimonadota bacterium | reverse complement strand
ATAAAACATTTATCGCCCTATTTGTATTTCCTTCGTTTATATGATTTTCATAAATTATGTCTTTAGTTTGCCATTTGATGATTCCTGCTCCGGAAGAGAACATTAAATAATCGAAGTAATTAATATCTGCTAATACTTGTTTTGCAGATAATATATTCCTGCCTGTGGCTATTATCAAATGAATATTGTTTTCTGCAAGTGCCTTCATAGCATTTAGGTTAATTTCAGAAAACGTTCCATCATTCTTTAGAAGCGTTCTATCCAGATCCGTAAATACTGCTTTTATCATATTTTTTTATCCTTGTACATTTGATTCACTTGACAAGAATATTAGTCAAGAAGTTTAGATTTGTTCAGACGTTATATTGGAGGATAAATGTATTTGATCAGAAATATTTTAGTTCCTGTTTCAAAGGAAATTGATCTATCAAAAGCAATCTCCAATAAGCTAAAGATCTCGGCAAAACACATAAGTAATATCAAAATTATCCGTCGTTCGATTGACGCCCGTAAGAGAAATTTACTCAAATACAATTTCACGCTTATTGCCGATATTGATGTTAATTTTAAGTTAGATAATGAAGTTCAGAAATATTCCACACCGCAACCCTACATTAACAGCTCAATAAAACTATCAAATTCTTATCCGTTTATTATTGGAGCAGGTCCTGCTGGTCTTTTTGCAGCTCTCTCACTTGTAGAGAAAGGATTTCAACCTTACATTTTCGATAGAGGTGAAACAATAGATATTCGGGCAAAAAAAGTTGAGAAATTCTGGCAAAAAGGAATTCTGGATGAGAACAGCAATGTTCAATTTGGTGAAGGTGGAGCCGGAACTTTCTCTGATGGTAAACTTACATCAAGAACCAGAGAATATTACACTGATAAAATTGTTGATTACCTTATAAAGTTTGGTGCTGATGAATCTATAAGATACGATGCTCTTCCTCATTTGGGAACTGATGGGTTGAGAAATATTATTGTTAATTTGAGAAAATTTCTAATTGAAAAAGGATGTAAGTTCTTTTGGAACAGCAGGCTGGAAAATGTTGAAATAAATAATAATAAAATAACTGAAGTAACCATCAACAAAGAAAAGTATTCACCCGAAATACTTATATTGGCAATTGGAAATTCAGCGCGTGATACATTCACAATGCTGAAAGATAAAATTGAAATGGAAAACAAATCTTTCGCAGTTGGTTTTCGAATAGAACATTCACAGGAATTTATTAATAATGCCTTTTATGGTGAGAAAACTGATATAAAGTTAACCGGTCCGGCAACTTACCGTCTCACAGCAAAACACAAAGACAAAGGGATTTATAGTTTCTGTATGTGTCCGGGTGGATTTATTGTAGCAGGGTCTTCCGAGCAAAAAAGTCTGGCTCTCAATGGTATGAGCTATAAAGACAGGAATAACACTTTTGCTAATAGTGCAATTGTTGCAACAGTTAACAATATTGATTTCGGTGATGATATCCTTGCTGGTATGAAATTTCAGCAGCAAATAGAAACAAAATGTTTCAAACATTCTAAACCCTATCTTGCACCTTCTCAAAATGCTACAGATTTTATGAAGAATTCCATTTCTACAGATCAAAAGTTAACCAGTTTCAATCCCGGAACTTTCCAATTTGATCTTAACGAGATTTTTTCAAAGAACATTACAGAGTCAATTAAGTTTGGTTTAATAAAATTCAATAGAAGAGTACCCGGATTTATTGAGAATGGTTTATTATTAGCACCGGAAACCAGAACTTCGTCACCAGTACGTTTGCGAAGAAAACGTGAGACATATCAAGCAAGAGGAGTAACTAACCTTTTTCCAATAGGTGAAGGTTCGGGTTATGCAGGCGGGATCATGAGTAGTGCGGCAGATGGTTTTAAATGCGGTCATTTATTCCTTTTAGGACTAAAATAAGACTAAAATAGGATTAAAATAAAGTTTAAAATAATATTTGACAAACCCTCTGGAATATTTTTGTTGCCTTGAAAGGTACAACAAAAATATAGTACCTGAAAATAAAAGTGAAAATAAAACGAAATTAAAAAAGGAGAGAATTATGAAAAAAGCAAGTATGATTTTATTGTTATTACTCGTTCTAACCTCTACCCTATTAAATGCTTCACAAAGATTTATAGCGGGTGAAGTCTTCACGGAGACTTGGTGAGGTTACTGCCCTGATGCACGTGCTGCATTATTGCAAATGTATGAAAATGAAGATTATTTTATCCCGATCATATGGGAAGGTGATGGTGCTCATCCCAGTCCAAATTATGCTGTAAGAAATAACGAATATAATGTTATGGCATTACCATCTTCAGCTCTCAATGGAGACACATTTGACCTGGGAGGTGGCGCAGGAGTTCTGGGTCGTTATCAAACAATTTATAACAACCTGATTAATTTACCCAGCCCTATGGAGTTAGATGTTCTTATGAATCTTTCAGGCGGACAAATTGAAATTACCGCAGATGCGCTAATGACAGAAACCATTGCTGCTGATGATTACAGAATAATTTTCATGTTAACTTATTTCTATAGTGATTCTTACAATAGTACTGTTATAAATTATTATGAGGAAGATTTTGGTCTTACAGCAAGCGGTTCATCCGAACAATTTGTACATTCATTTGACGTGAATCCAGCTTTAGATTTAGCTAACACAAGGGCAGTGGTTCTTGTTCAGCATGTTAATACAACAGGTGTGTTTACAGTAACAGGATATCCACAGTATCCTTTTAATATGTATCCCATCTTGCAATCTGGAATGGCAAACTATCCACTTGTAGCTCCTAATCCTATTGCAAATCAGGAAATGGGACTTAATGAAACACTTACTTTTGACCTAACTGATTATTTCTATTATCAAGGTAATCCTGTAGCTGCCGATCTTTCTGTAGTGAGCAGCGATCCTACTATAGTAGAAGCAACATTAGATGGAACTGATCTTACTTTAACTTCTTTCGATAATGGTGGAAATGTTCAGATAGATATTTTAGGATCTTATAACGGATACGACGCTATTAGTTCTTTCAATGTGTATGTAATAAATCCAGATGACCATTATATAGTAATTTTAGATCTCGATCCAACAGCAACAGGTTCTACACTAAAGACATCTATAGAGAATTTTTATACAGCCGGTGAGGTTAATCTGACTAGTGATATTAATGCATATCCATTTACAAGTAGTGCAGATGCTGTGTTTGTTTTATTAGGAATTTATTCTAGTAATTATGTACTTACAGCAACTGAAGCAGGTCCATTAGCTTCCTATTTAGATGGTGGTGGTAATGTATATATGGAAGGCGGAGATACTTGGTATTATGACACAGCTACATCTGTTCATCCATATTTCAACATAACTGGTATTTCTGATGGTGGTTCAGACTTATCTAATGTCAATGGTCACGACTTCCTGGATGGGATGAGTTGGAATTATAGTGGTGAAAACAGCTGGATAGATCATCTTGCACCTGTAGCACCCGCTGTAACTATTTTCTCAAATCCTTCCCCTAGTTACGATTGCGGTGTTGCCTACGATTCCGGAACTTACAAAACTGTGGGTACTTCATTTGAGATCACGGGTCTTGGTGGTACAAATAGTTTAGATGATGCAGTTAGTGGAATTATGGATTTCTTCGGTATCGCTGGTGAGCCACTACCAACACCTACTAATCTAGCCATAGATGAAGCTATTGGTCTCTTTACATGGGATGCTCCGGTTTCAGAAGATCTGATCGGTTATGATGTTTATCTTGATGATGAACTAGTTGGCAGTCCTACTGATACACAGTGGCAATTTACAGACCTTGTCAATGGCCAAACATATACAGCAGGCGTTTCTGCAGTTTATGATGAAGGTGTATCTAACATAGAAG
>CAZOCS010000183.1:0-3917 GCA_964578365.1 uncultured Candidatus Cloacimonadota bacterium | reverse complement strand
GAAAAAGCTAAGGTTGCGCTGGCAACTAAGCCTATACCAAGGAAATAAAGATTGAGTCTTTTCAATCCCATTTTTGCCGATATCGAAGCGAGTAGGATATTTGTGATAAATCCAGCCAGTGTACCTAAAATAGGAATGATAGAAGATTGAGCTATGCTGAGGTTGTACCCTTTCTGAAAGGTTGTGATAAGCGCAGGGATAGATACCGCAGCAATGGAAATTAGTATCATCTGCATTAAAACAAGTATTCTTATATTTTTATCTCTATTCATAACTTTTTTTGAAATTTAAAAACTGGTTTTTAGAGTCAATGGAAAAAAATAAAAGTCCTAAGTTTACAATCCGGTTGTTACTGGAGTGTTGACATATTGATCGCTTTATCTATTCTATGCTAAGAGAGTAACTTGATAGGCTTCAGCTAAGGGCTGGTAAATATCAGAAAGACTATAATTATCAGTACACCTAAGATGAGAATCGGGCAATAAAGTATAATATCACCCTATGTTTTTTTAAATTAAAAAACTGTATCTTAACTTTAATATAAAAAATAGATTGCCAATAAACAAGCTACAATTATCTCAGATTAGAAGTAATAAGTTCGGAGAGTTTTCTGTATTATATAGTGAAATGTATGATGGTAAAAGTGCAAGATGAATAATTACAGGAATCAGTTTTAAAGGAGGTTTTGGTTTAGAATGATAAATAGTGCTAAATTGAAAATCACATATAAGGGTCATTTTGATCAGATCAATGCTGAAACATTGTTAGTAACTCTTTTAAATATGACAGAAGCTCTAACGATTATTAATGATTATTTAAATGAAGCACATAGTTCAAAAAATAAACTTAAAACCAAGATTGGATCTTTTTCACCAGAAAGTTCAACAATTAATTTCATTTTATATTTGGAACAAATAGAGGACTCTTCTAAAGAAAATAAATCACACAATGTAAATGATCTTGTTTATAGTTTTATCGGAATGATAGTTTTAAAAAGATTCATAGGTTTAATAAAGCCGGCAGTAATTAAACATATTAATGATTATGAAATAATAATTGAAAATAAAAGAGGAAATACAGCAATAATCAATCATGAAACTTTTAAATTATATTATTCAAGTAATATTTTACATGAAAAAATCACTAACTTCTTTTCTGTATTAAAAGCAGATTTTCTGGTTGAATTTATTGACTTTAAGTTAAATAATATTAAATTTATAAAAGTAACAAAAAAAACTTTTTCAACATTATGTGAAACAATTAATATACAAGATCTTGAAGACACTCAAGACGTATTTGTAAATTAAAAGCAAAAAATCACAAAATTCTAAGACAATTACCCTAATTATAATTATTTAATAAAGTTTCCAGATAACGTGATTTGATCTGGCGGCTGGCCATGATCTGTTTAACTGGCGGAAGTTTGAGGATCACACCTAAGATCCCTGCTAGTGCACGGTGACTCCATAAAGCATAGTTATCAAAGATAAGGTTTTGTAATTTACCGCGCTCAATTGCCATTACTACAGCTCTGTGTACTCCGTTCAGAGGAGTGAGAACTCTGATTGGTCTGGATTTTAAAATAATGCGTTTTTGGGAGCATGCTCTCACACATACAGCACATCCTAAACACAGCTCTTCATCCACTTTTGCCACTTTCATATTTGGTTTATTGGGATCGTTTGCAGATACCAGGGTCATTGCTTCTACCGGACAAACACTCACGCATTTCCCACATCCATTACAAGTTTCTGTGTTTATATATGGGAGAAAATTGGTTGTATGTACAGGACTCATGATAGCAAACTTTCTGGCAGCAATCATTGCCTCACAGCAACATCCACAGCAATTGCAAATGAAATTCACGCTCTTCCTAACGTTTTCACCAAACTGTACCAGATCATGTTCATAGGCCAATTGCAGCAGATCCATACATTCTGCTACATCTATTTTGCGTGCTTGTCCATGCCTGGTTAATGAATCTGCAGTGCTATTAAATGTCATGCAAATATCTTGAGGAGCATCACAGGCCTGGTTCATGTGTTCCATTTTGTGCCTGCAATAACATATTCCAACCCCGATATGAGTAGCAGTTTTTATAACTTCTGTGGCACGCTCATAATCTAAAACATACAGGGCATTTTCATCTGAAAGTGCCGGCTCGTGCACAAATGTTCTTCCTAATTGAGTTTCACCGTGGGTAAATAATGCACGTATGAAATCTTCTTCCACGTTCATATATTCATAAAACAATTCAGCTAGAACTTTCTGGTCTATATCGTTCCTAATACGCATCATAGAAAACTCAAAAAAGCCTGCCATAGGTGGAGGAAGTGTGTAAACAGTTTCTCCATTTTGCTCTACATCTACCAAAATCGCACGACCTGCTAAAGTATCTAAGATCTTTTTAGTCTCGGTTAGATCCAATTTCCAGATCCGGCTGGCTTTTTTGGCAGTGAAGGGTTTTATTGGTATAAGTGAAACCAGCTCTGCTTCTTTAGAGCTGAATAGCATTTTAAGTATTTTAAATAAAAGTTCGGAAGGAGGTGCTCCCTGAGGAAAGCGGTTCAATCTTTCTGTCAGTTTAGCATAACTTGATCTTATAGTATTATGAGCCATAATTAAATCTGCTGCTTTTCAATATCACCAGGTTTTGCAATTTTTGCAGATTATATTTTTTTTCTTAATAATTCTCTATAGCTTAATAAGATTTAACCTTTGAATAACGTGTTCTACGATTTCTCCAATTACTCATTAAATTCGTATATACGCTTTCGTGCTTAAGTTCTTCTACTTGAATTTTAGGAACGAATTTATCCAATATTTCTATCTCATCTGCCCTTATGTTCCATCCTTCATGTAGCTTCTCTTTGATGAAATATTTCTTAGCACGTTCTGGTAAAATCCTATAGAGAAGTGCAAAATCTTCAACACTTAATCCAAATTCTTTTACCAGGTAATCAATAAAGTCTTTTTCTTTTGGATGAAATTCACCGTCTGCAATTACCAGGAGAATAGAAGTCTCCAAGATAAGCATTTGCTCGTCACGTGATGTAATGTCTTTAATAAGCTCATCGATCGGTGTAGGATCTCTAAATTCTCTCTCGATCTCAGCCCGTTGTTCAGAGGTAAAGGCTACTTTATTAAAGGCGCTATTAAAAGCTTCTTTTTCTTCGGGAAGTATCTTCCCATCTTGCCAGGCTGCACTTATAACAACTTTTGCTACATTCAATAAATTCGGAAGATTTTCGGGGATTACCTTTTGCATCAGGTTATCTGCCAGAACTTCATTGTTACTCAAATCAACTAGTTTACCCGTTTTTCTACCCACACTATCAACTGTAACCGAAAATGAGTAATTGTCATTTAAAAAATATTCCCATACTTTATTTGCCATTTATCCTCCCTAATTTCTTATAAATTATAAATTATACTTTATAAATTTAAATTACATATTTATTGTCAAAAGGTTTTATATATTAATAAATATAATTGTGATCATAATGATATCTCTTTCAGCTCTTTCTTCAACATCCGTATCACTTCGTCTTTTTCTTTTATTACGTTCTCGTGCTTTGTAATAGTTTGATGATATTTCTTGTTAACGATCTCCTCATAAGCTAAAATGAATTTGAGTGATAGTTTTATTCGCTCCGTGAGTTGAACTAATGCCTGCTCATCTTTTTTACTATATAGCGATTTATCCGATTTTTTTCCAAGAGCTAAAAACCATTTATGATCTAGATCATGAATTATTGGAATTACTAGAGGGAAACTTGAAATTTCTTGGGGATCTTCATTTAACGCTCCATAATTTTTTTGAATTTTATTTTCCAAAAGAAGTAGGTGAACATCATCTACTTTAGAATTTTCGATAACATCACTCCCGCGAATTTCATTGAATTTATAAGCTTTCA
>CAZOCS010000182.1:0-3918 GCA_964578365.1 uncultured Candidatus Cloacimonadota bacterium | reverse complement strand
ACGGTAATTATCAGGGTTGATTAGCGCAATGCTTGGCCCATTTGTTGGAGCAGGCACCTGGCTCACCGTAAAACTTTCCCCTGCCACCGTGATTGTCGCTGATCGGGAGCTTGTCCCCGTGTTCTCATCAACCGAGTAGCTGACTGTACCACTGCCACTGCCGTTGCCGCCGGAGGTGATCGTAATCCAATCTACGCTTTCCGATGCGCTCCATGTACAATCGGTGGATGTGCTTACGCTGATACTGTCTGTGCCGCCACTGGATGTAAAATTATTGTTTGTTGGTGAGATGCCATAAGTGCAGGTGGCAACTCCTGAACCCTCTTGTATGACTGCTACATCAATGGGACTGTTTGGAGCTTCGGGAGCAGCAACACGGATTGTTGCAGTTCGTTCTGAACCGGTATCATTAGCTGCGAAAGCCACTGTTATTATACCGCTATTTGTCCCGCTCAAACCAGATTGAATGGATAGCCAGCTTTCACCGGAAATAACAGAAGCGGTCCAGTCCATCGTACCATCGTCAATATTGTTTACGGAAAAAGAAGTTGTACTACTTCCTAAATCAACACTTTGACTAGTTGGAGTAACAGAAAGTTCCGGAATTAAAACAATTATGGGCGCCTCCCATTCATCCATCAGAGATTGCCCGTCGGTATATAGCTCTTTTTGAGCAACCACGAAGGCTCTGTATAAACCCTCTGACAAAAAGTCAGTTTGCATTAAACCTTGGTAATTTTGATCACCTTCAACCCACCCCATTTGAACAGTATAAACCGTTTCCCAAGTACCATTATTATCCCACTGAATAATTCCATGGAGTAAGGCATTAAAAACAGGGGTTTCGCCATCCGGTTCTTTTACTATAGCATTAAAAACAGTGTTTCCTGAATTGATGTTTTCAGGCCATTCAATGTCTGCTTCAACAATTAGTTGCCCTGCAGTAACAACCAATTGTACAGGTGAAGATTCATCAGATAAATCATCCCCGCGAATCGACTCGTATTCAAGTCTTGCTGAAGGAAGCGTATAGTATCCAGGCTGACTGGCAACAATGGTATAAATATTAGTCTCGGTTTCTCCCTCCTCTAAATCTCCAAAGTCATTATCATTTAAACTTCCGTTAATAAGGCTAATTCCAGTCGGAATGGAATCAGATAAACTTACATCATTACCAGTTGTGCTATCTTCAGCAAGATTCTCTGCTGTTACTGTAACGGTGATATTTTCACCAACAGCAACATTATACGAACTCAGACTTTTAGTAATATTAATTTCTGGAACTTCTGTATAGAATGTTATAACAAGCCTCAAGTTTGATAATTGAATATTTGCTCCATCGGGCCCTATTATGCGAAAGACATTATCATTTTTATCCAGAGTATACTTCCAGATATTCCAATAAATGTCATTCCCAACACTATTGACGGGGTTTTTCCCGTTGGAACTCATCAGGGAATCGTAATCATCGTAAACATTCAAGATTCCTCCACTAGAAACTGAATCTACATGTGCATATAGTCTGATATCGTCGTAAAAACCATCATCCATGTTATTCCAGTGAAGTGTAGGGATATCCACATTGTCCACTCTCCACACAGTATTTGCTATTACAAAGGGACCAGAGTCCAAGTCATCTTGATAATCCTCACCGCTAACCGCCACCTTAATTAGAAAGGTGAGGACCGTTCCATTATATGAAACATTTAAGGTGTGTTCCCCTGCTGATGCACTTTCCGGCACAAAAATTGAAATTCGGCTTATTTTAGTTTCATTTGGCTCAAGGGAAAAAGAAGAGTCACTGCTGGTCATACTTGCCCAATTTGTTGCATTTCCAGTCAAGCTGGCGTTCACTGAAACAGTGGAGTTATTTCTATTTTGCACTGGGATATCCCAGTATCTACCAGAACCGCCAGCAGAAAGAGAGGCGGAAATTGGACTAGGATTTAAACTCCCTGCAACATAAACTTGTGAACCACTACTCGCCGACTTAAAGGTGACCAATACTGTTGTCGGTTCATTAATCTGAACGGGTATGCTTGTTTGGCCTGTGTCATCATATAAATCACCCTTGACATACCATTTATCGACTTCGTAGCCGGTATCTGGATTAGCATAGAAGGTGACTTCTTCACCATATTCAGCCGTAAAAGCAGTATCGGGGTCAATAGACCCATTGGGACCATGTGTGGGTGTTACAGTGTGTGTAATGGCAAATAACGGGGTAACGGTTATGGAATCCAAGCTAAGTTGTGTGTAAGCAGAAGCCCATACGGGTGCTTCAAGCAAAGTGTCTGTGGTTAATTGTGTCCGGACGCCCCACATCCACTGATATGTTTGGCCAGCTTCAAGATATTTTGTCGTAGTCTTGGCAATGGTCTCTGTGTTACGGAACTGCAAATCGTCAATAGTTTCTACAATAGATAGGAGCTGCTCAGAACCTACATAGGTTGCTGTTGCGATGTACTTTATACCTTTCAGGGCTGCCGGAGTTCCTCCAGTAGCGCCCATTGATAAAGCAATTGCACCCCAATATGCTGTATCAACAAGTATCCCCCTAGACCGAGCCCAAAGGTTGTACTCCTTACTCATGCTTTCTATGCGTTCGAGATTTTCCTGATGCTCCCAAACTAAATCAACGTCGACGCTCCAGTCATTTGAAAAAAATGGAATTCCTACCTCTGTACCAAAGGCCATTCGTTCACAATACATACTTCCCGAATAGGACACTTCATACCATCCATCTTCAGGAACCGTATAGGAACCATGATAACAAGAGAAAACTAGCTGTGAATTTGTTCCAATCGGAGGTTTGCTATGAGAATACAGTTGTTGCAATATTTGATTTTCGTTTACATTTTTGCCTCCAGCCCCAGATCCTTCCGCAACTCCGATTGAGGTGTCACCATATCCTTTGTAAAATAAAGTGTTGTCATCTACATTGGCCACAGTAAAAACGGGTTCGTATGCAAAAGCTGATTGGATTAATACTATTAACATTATAACAATAAAAAAAAGCGGGGTGCTTTTGGTCTTAAACATAGTGAACCTCCAGAAATACGATTAGGATGGACTTTTTCATTTTGACCTCCGATCGTGAGCAACTCTATGTTATTTTAATGAGACGACAAAAATAGAAAGGAATCTGTTCTTGTGTATGCAAGATCCATACAACATTTAAGCTACTTTTAAAACCCTAACTGGCAGGCGTTCTTGGGGCTGGCCTTTGTTGTATGATTCAATAAATATTACATATTGTACATAGATTTGGTGTTAACTATGAAATATAGTTCATAGATAAATCAAGGTGAATCTGCCATTTACGTGATATTTCGGAGCCTTGGTAACCAGACATATCAATCTCATAGTATCAGCTAATAATATCAGCATTGAAATCAAGTTCTGGGAAATAGTCTAGTTCGAATGTCAAATATTCATACTCATCGAACTCACCAACCTGGAAATCGTAATTAAAGGACAAGGTCGTTGCGTAAGCAGGGATGAGAATATAATCGTCATAAAAATTCAGAGGAGCATAATCTAAACTTTTGGCAATGGCAATTCGGCTTTCTCTTTCGTGATCCGTGATTTTCTGTCCCTGCCTCACAACAGGTTTGCTTTGCATGAATGATCAGATTGAGATTGAAACTGTAATCAGATTAATTCAGAAAAACTTTACGCAGATTACCGTCCATACCGTCCAATCGTAGACCAATAGCAGTATAGTATACAGTAACATATTGATCTTTCCACAAAAAAGTGGACACGGTTAAAAACAAACTGCTGATTTCATAGTATGTTCAAATTGAGCTGGCGTTTGGTAATTCAATGTCGAATGTTTACGTTTTCGGTTGTAGAAGATTTCAATGTACTCGAATATCGCGCTCAGGGTGTCTTGCGGTCCCTTGAAGCGTTCAT
>CAZOCS010000181.1:0-3942 GCA_964578365.1 uncultured Candidatus Cloacimonadota bacterium | reverse complement strand
ACTTTCTTAAATAAAACAGGAAAGATAATCGTAATTTCAGGTCTTTCTAAATCTCATTGCATGAGCGGATGGAGAATTGGGTGGGCGGTATCTAATGACCCAGAGCTAATTAAACCCATCATTATCTCACATCAATATATTTGCACTTGTGCCCCGGTCATATCTCAGGAAGCTGCAATTATAGCTTTATCTTCAGAAGGTATTAATGCTCAGAACAAGATACGAATGGAACTTATGGCCAATAGAGACTTTGTTTTGAAACAATTAGAGAAATTTTTACCAGAATTTTCTATATTGAATAATACATCTTCTCCATATTTATTTATCTATGTAGAAGTTGATGAAATGGTACTCGTAAATGAATTGATCAAAAATGGATTGATCGTAATGCCTGGAAGAATATTTGGTTCAAACGGCAAACATTGGATCAGATTAAATTATGCTGCTGATAAAAAAAAGCTTGCCAAAGGTATACGTATAATAAAAAAATATTATGTGGTTATTTAATAAATTTTATTATCATTTACTAAATGAGGAGGGGAACTATATGAAGTATATTTTCATTATACTATTACTATTTGTTCTCATTACTTCTCTTCATTCAAAAACTAAGATAGAAAGTCTTGAAAGTAAATTAAAGGTAGTTGTTGCTGAAGAAAAGATCAAAGTTTTAAATTCACTTGCTATAGAATATCTATTTATCTCCCCGGAACAATCAATTATCTATGGTAAGCAGGCTGCAGAAGTCGCAATCCAATTTCACGATGAGGTGCATGAACACGAAGCGTATAATAACATAGCCAATTCATATGCGCTACTAAAGGACTATAAAGAAACAATTTTCTATCTTGAGAAAGCACTACATAAAAGTGAAATAATTGGTGATGCTGAGGTAATTCTTAATGATATTTATAGAATAGCTGATGTATATAGTAGTAGCAAAAACCATACAAAGTCAATAGAATACTATAATAAAGCTTTAAAAATAAATGAGATAATGAATAATCGTGGTAAGGTTGCTCATGCTTTGAATCGTATTGGATTAGAATATAAAAAAGCGGGTCAATATAAGAAAGCTTCTGAGTTTTTTATAAGAGCATTACGATTCGAAGAAGAAAATAGACGAGTTCTTATGCGTGATGAATATAAGCAGATTTCAGAGTTTTATGCATCTAGAGGTGAAGATGAAAAGGCTCTGGAGTATTATAAACTATTTACAACCATGAAAGATACAATTGCCAGCGTAGAAAGTTCACATAAGATCAGTAACATGCAAATCCGATATGAGGATGAACAAAGACAACGAAGAATTGAGCTACTACAAAAGGAGAGAGAAATTCGTGATCTTGAATTACAACAATTAATTCTTCAACAGGAAAAAGAGTTTGATGCAAAACAAAGAATACAACAAATTGAATCTTTAAGTAGAGAAAAAGAGTTAAAGGCTATACAACTTAAAGTTGTAGAACACGAAAAAATGAGTATCCAGAGGAAAATTGACTCGTATGAGAAAGATAAAGAGATTAGCGAACTTGAACTAGAAAAAAAAGCAATTCAAATAAAAACACAAAATTGTACACAAAAAGTTTTGATATCTGCTATCGTAGTTATCCTGATATTTACCGTTGTTGGATTCTATCTTGCTTTTACAAATAATTCTACAAACAAAGCTCTGAATTTAGCTAATGCAAAACTGGAACAAATTGCTAAAACAGACCCATTAACAGACCTTTCTAACAGAAGAGATATGATCGAGAAAATGGAACATGAACAAAAACGTTTTGGCAGAAATGGAAAATCATTTGTTCTGCTTATGTCTGACATAGATGATTTCAAAAAGATCAATGATGATAATGGTCATGACTGTGGTGACTTTATTCTTGAATCACTTGCTAAGCAGATGAGATCTACCGTTCGTAAGCAAGATTTCACAGGACGTTGGGGTGGTGAAGAATTTCTCATGCTGCTCCCGGAAACTGATATTGATGGCGGCTTTGCTCTAGCTGATAAAATCCGAAAAGATATTGAAGACACTCCATATGTTTTTAACAATATCAAATTGCGATTAACCATGACTTTTGGCGTAAGTGTTTATGATAGACCAATGGACATCGATCAATGCATCAAGATGGCAGATGAAGCTTTGTATAGAGGAAAAAAGCAAGGCAAGAACTGTGTGATAATGACAAAACCCAAAAACAAGCCAATTATTACCGGTGTCGAAAAATCACTAGAATCTGTATAATTACTAATAGAGAGGCCTATTATGAGAAAATCGATTTTCATCTTAATAATATCTTATTTTCTATTTAATCTTAGCGCAACAGATAGTATTGAACAATTGAAATCATCTCTGCACACATTGATGGGAATTGAAAAAGCTAATACCCTTTATAAACTTGCATCAAAATCTGACTCCCTGGAAATGCCTGAGAAAATTGAGTACTGCATTCAAGCAAAAGAGATTGCTATAAATTTTGACAATAATGAATTGCTGTCTGATATTCTACTCTTAGAATTAAAGAATTATAAAGAAATCAATGATATTGAGAAATATTCTTTATCAATGGAAGAGTATATTGAAATATATAAAAAAATAACGCAATTAGAGATGGATAGCTATAAAAAACAAGTTTCAAACCAGATCAAAATAAGAAATTCATTTATAATAGGATTTCTTATAATACTTAATATAACTTTAATTGTTTTTGCTCGTTATCGCATTAAAACCGGTGATCAAATTAAACTTGAAAAAGCCAATAAACAACTTGATGAACTTTCACGAATAGATCCCTTAACATCCATTTCAAATCGTCGTGATATTCTAGAAAAGATAGAGTATGAGACATTGCGTTTTGAAAGAAATAAGAAAGTATTTAGCCTTGTAATGGGTGATATTGACAACTTTAAAGCTGTTAATGACAATTACGGTCATGAATGTGGTGATTACGTTCTGAAAGCGCTTGTTGCTACAATTATTTCAAGTTTACGAAAACAAGACATTGTAGCTAGATGGGGTGGTGAAGAATTTATCCTTTTATTACCTGAAACTAATATTGAAGGTGGAAGAATTGCAGCAGAGAAGGTAAGAAGTAATATCAGCCAAAATAAATTCTTTTATAATAAAAAACGTATACCCATCACCATTACTTTTGGTGTGACTGAATATTCTAATGGTAAAGATGTTAATAACTGTATCAAAGAGGCTGATTCTGCACTTTATAAAGGAAAGAGCAAAGGCAGGAACAGAGTTGAAATATTTAAAGCAGATGATATTTTGATCGGATAAAAACTAAAGGCTGCAACATAGCAGCCTTTAGTACAAAAGTATAAGATACTTTTTTTAGTATTATTTATAAATTCTTCTAAACATATCTTTGGAAATTTTAATTTTATCGTGCAAACTCATGTTCTCTAATATACCATATGCAGCTTCATCAACAGACATACAAGATACTATCAAGTTATCTTCAAATGAAAAATTTAACTCCATTAACATTAGATAATAATCCGTTAGAAGAGGGTCTACCCAGTTTGCCGGAATTGTAAAAGTGCGATCAGAATTGTTGAGATCTTCATAGTTGTCTTCCCAGATTGTAAAATTTGTTGCGGTTGCATAAAACTCTTGGTATTCTGCATTAGAAGCTAAAGTCCAGGATATTGTTGTAGGTTCTGTAATAACCCAGTTAGGTGGCCAATCAACTATTGGAATATAAGGTGTATGAATTGTAAGCGAGTGATCAATCCCATTAATATTCGCATCAACTTGATATGTTAGTCCTTCACCCATAACAGTCAGCCCAGACCAAATATCCATGTAATTTGACATTACAACATCAACTCCGTTTATTGAGATTTCTACTGATGTTATTATATTATTGCCCATTGGAGTTATGGTAATTATATAATCACCTCTTTGGAGATCTATGGCTGAAACAACCA
>CAZOCS010000180.1:0-3996 GCA_964578365.1 uncultured Candidatus Cloacimonadota bacterium | reverse complement strand
CCTTGAAAAAATTAAAATAAAATGCTAAAGTTTTAATATCGCTTTAGCTTTTTTTTAATAAAATCAGTATAATATAGTCTTAAAAAAGGCTTATAAAATAATGACTTTAAGTAAATATTTAACAATAATGACATCTGAAAGTCACAAATTATTGTGTCCAGATTTTTTTTACTTGCACGATTTCATATAGTAAAATTTATCACTTTTGAGTATAAATTATGAAGAAAATATTAATAGTATTAGTCATATTTGTTTTCAGTATTCTAAATGCTCTTGATAGTGAGTATCAAATAGCACGATTGCATTATAAAGGTGGTGGTGACTGGTACAATGATCAAGATATTATACCAAATTTAGTTGAATATTTAAATACAACTTTGAATACAAACTTCTCTAAAATTCAAGTTATTGTCACACCGGACGATCCAAAACTTTTTGAATATCCATTTATTTTCATGACAGGACATGGTACGGTTAACTTTAATAATACTGAAGCTGAAAACATTAGGACTTATTTAGATCGTGGTGGATTTCTTTATGTTGACGATGATTATGGTTTGAACAAAACTTTCCAACATGAAATCAAGAAAATATTTCCGGATATAGATCTGGTCGAATTGCCGGTCAGCCATGATCTATTCCACTGTTATTTCGATTTTCCCTATGGGTTACCAAAGATCCATAAGCATGATGATAAAAGACCGCAGGCGTTTGGTATCTTCGACACAGATGGACGACTAATGCTACTATATACTTATGAATCTAATATATCCGATGGTTGGAGCAATGTACATGATGATCCTGAAAACTTAAAGGAACTGGCTTTCCAATTTGGAGTAAATTTGTTTTATTATGTTATGACAAATTAGTAAAAAAAAGGAAATATAATATGAATGTATACATTGCATCCGATTTTCATTTAAAATTTGTAGAAAATAGCGAAGATACTAAACGAAGAATAAAGGTAATTGAATTTCTGGACAGTATAAATGATGATGCTGATCTATTAATTTTGAATGGTGATATTTTTGATCTTTGGTTTGTGTGGAAAAAATTCATTATCAAGGGCTACTTTCCATTACTTCTTAAGCTCAATCAACTCAGAGAAAACGGTGTTAGAATAGTATTCATTGCTGGAAATCACGATTTTTGGTTTAAAAATTTTCTTACTGGAACATTAGGAATAGAAGTATATAAAGATAATTTCTGCGAAACTATAGATGGAGTAAGAACATTTATTTCCCATGGTGACAGATATACTTCAAACGATTTGCGTTATCAGATATTCCGCAAAATAATCCGTAATAAATTCATCATGTGGATATTTGGGAATCTGCATCCTGACTTTGCACTTAATATTGGCAGAAGCATGAGTAGATCTAGTAGAGGACAACAAGTACAAGATAATGCATTGAATAAACGTGAACAAGGACTTATTAAATTTGCAAAAGAAAAACTAAATGAAGCAGATATAGTTATTCTAGGACATTCGCATCTTCCTAAAATTGAGAAATATGAAAATGGTATTTATGCAAATGCCGGTGACTGGATAACTAAAAACACATATTTAACAATGAAAAATGGGAAAATTGAATTACACAATTTCAAATAATTCGAAATAAAAAAAATAGGAGAAAATGAGAAAATGGGAAAAAGACTTTTTGTAATGATAGCAATAATACTAATTGGAGTGTGTACAATGAACAATTTAGAAGCAAATGAAAATGTAGATGTGAAGTTAATCACAAATAAAGGAACCATCGAATTGGAACTTTATGCAGATAAAGCCCCAATAACTGTAGAGAATTTTATAAAATACGCCAACGATGGATTTTTTAACGGAACTGTATTTCATAGAGTAATTAATAATTTTATGATCCAAGGTGGTGGATTCACAATTGAAGGAGATCACAAAACTGATACTTATGAACAAATCCAAAATGAAGCGGATAATATGCTTTCTAACGAGGTTGGAACAATAGCTATGGCCAGAACCAATAATCCGCATTCTGCAACTTCACAGTTCTTCATCAATGTAAAAGATAATAGTTTCCTAGATCACCAAGATAAAAAACGCGGATGGGGTTACTGTGTATTTGGGAAAGTAACTAAGGGAATGGATATTGTAGATGCGATTAAAGTTGTTCCTACGCACGTTAATCCTAAAACAGGAATGCAAGATTGGCCGGTAGAAGAAATTATTATTGAATCGGTTGAAGTTATTAAATAGTTTAGTTATAGATTAGTTAAAGTTTGATTAAGCTTTCAGGATTTTAGGAATTTTGAAGGCTTTTTTTTAATCTTTTTTATCGCTTCTGGGGTGTGCTTGCTTATATACCTTTTTCAAATCTTTTAAAGTAAGATGAGTATAGATCTCCGTAGTAGATAGATTGGCATGCCCCAACATTTCCTGAACAGCTCTTAGATCTGCTCCGCGAGACAACAGATGAGTGGCAAATGAATGACGGATAGTATGTGGTGAATAGCCTTTGGTTTTTGCAACTAAATTCAAATATCGTGATAGTATTTCTCTTATTTCATTAGGGGAAAGCGATTTTCCGCTTTTGGATAAAAAAAAGCTGTCATCACTGAATCTGGATTTAAACTGCTCACGTATGCTCGAATAATTCCTAATGGCTATCTTCGCTTTACTGCTGATAGGTACAACGCGTTCTTTATCACCCTTTCCTATTACCCTTATCATCTTCTCACTCAGGTCGATCTGCCCCATTTTGCAACCTGATATCTCACTGATCCTCAAACCACTTGAATATATTAATTCTAATATGGCACGATTTCTGATACCGAATTTGCTGGATAGATCGGGAATATTCAACAATTCTTCCATTTCCTTTTCAGAAAAACATTTTGGCAGGGTTTGCTCGAATTTTGGGATATGAAGATTTGAAGCAGGATTTTTACTTAGATATTTATTTTTTTCGCAAAATTGAAAGAAATTTTTCATAGTTGTGGCCTTACGAGCAAGGCTACGGTTATTCCTGTTATTTTCGCTTAAATGACGTAGGAAATCACGTAAAAATAAACGCGTGATCTGATCTACCCTAACTTCTTTATCTTCAAAATACTTAACCAAAAATTCTTGAAGCTGCAAAAGATCCCTTTTATATGCAGTTATTGTATGCTCAGAAAGACCTCTAGATATCAAAGTTCTCACAAATTCATCAATTGCTTTCTGCATAATAAGTTCCCATAAACTAATTAAGGGGAATTAAAACCCTTAAATTCTACTTCTTCCCACATCCCTTTAATTTCTTCTTTATGATACTTTAAACGTAATTTCCCATAATTACTATTTTTTGTAAGAATACTGTAGAAATTTGTGGTCCGGTTAGAAAATAGCTCATTCTTCTTTTTTTGATAATCAAAGCTTACAACTGCATCTACTTCAATATTTTCTACTATATCATTATCTATATATTTAGATACATTAGAAAGCATAATAATATAATCAGTTTGTTTCGCTAATAAATTTGCCTGCTCTTTGGCAATTCTAAAAAAATCAGTATCTAGTTTTGCATGGTCTGCAATATTATTTTTTACTGTAAAATCGGGAGTATATATTGCAAAAACCCCAACCTTAAAAGAATCACATTTAATTATTATATTCTTAATAATTGGAATGGAGTCGCTCTCAATGTTGGAAATAAGAAGGTCGTAATTTATGTTTAGATCAAAGAAAAAATAATCTACAGGAGAAATTATTTCAGGTTCCAAAGCATTAATGAATACAGCTGTTAAACTATCGGATTGCGGTTCTGCCAGAATTCTTCCGGCAAAAGCATTCACTTGTCGTATAGAGTCGTTTCTGATATTCCTAACTAAAAAGTTAACCATATTTATCTGGTCATGCTCAAAACGGGGCTCTATAAAAAAATTAATGTCAAGATAGTCTTCTGCAAAAAGAGAACCCAACATAAACAAAATAAATATTAACAAAATTATTTTCTTCAAATCTAACTCCAATATTTTTTTTAC
>CAZOCS010000179.1:0-4020 GCA_964578365.1 uncultured Candidatus Cloacimonadota bacterium | reverse complement strand
TATATTAACTATTTATATTGTGATCATGAATTTACATTCCTTCAATTACCCAATTATTGGTTATCTAATTGGTGCTTTTATCATTATTTTAGTTGGTATTTATGATGACAAATTTGGAATGAGCCCAGCATTTAAGTTAATTGGTCAGGTATTATCCTGTTTTGTCTTCTTATATTCTAATAATCTTCTAGAACTTTTTGGTCCATCTTATATTACTATCCCCATACTATTCCTCTGGATGGTGGGACTTATGAATGCTTTGAATTTTCTTGATAATATGGATGGTATTATTACCGGGATGTCTGGTATTCTTGCACTTGGATTTTATGCCTTCAGTTTCATTAGCAAAACACATTCCGTAGCAGTTCAGGCAAATCTTATGATGCTTATTTCATTGATATTCGCGGGTTCTGTATTTGGTTTTCTTCCTTACAATTTTAATCCTGCTAAGATCTTTCTTGGTGATGCAGGAAGCATGTTCATAGGTTATTTCCTTTCTACGATGGGAATTTTGGCAGGACGACTGGCCGTAACGAGAATGAATAGTCCAATATTTTATCTGTTGCCTGTTTTGTTATTAAGTTATGCTATTTTTGATATATCGCTTGTAAGTTTTATTAGAAAACGTGATGGTAGAAAAATAAGCCAAGGTGGTAAAGATCATTCAACTCACCGTATACATAATGCAATGCAATCACCTAAGGTTACAGCGATATTCGTATATCTTATCAACACGATCATTGTATTAATAACGATCTTAGTTTTCAAAATGGAATCAGAAAAACTTCTAATAATATTAACAATTTTATTTGCTATAATATTTTTATTCTTCGGTAGAAAATTAGACCAGATCCCCGTTGTGATACCGGAAAACCAATTGAAGGATAAATAGATCATAGTTCAGAACTATTGACAGGAATGAACTTACTAAAGAAATTTGAACTATTATAATAATATGGAATAATTAATATATGAAAATGAAAATTATCTTGGTTATATTGCTATTGCTTACTGTTGTTTCCAGCCATTGTTGGGTAAACAGTAAATTTAATATCGCTCATCAATTATATATGAAAAGTAATTATGTGATGGCAATTAAGCATTTTGATAATTTTTTAGAAACTTCTACCAATGGAGCACTCTCAACACAGGCAGAATTAGAACGGTCCGACTGTTATTATCAACTTGGTGTTAAAGCTTTTGAAAAAGAAAACTGGCTTTTGGCTTCACGTCTATTTTTTTTATCAAATTCAAAAATTGCAGATTTTAAACTTGATGACTGTTACTTCCATTTAGCCCAGCAAAAACTCCTTCAGAATGCACTAATTGCTACCTTGGAATACTATGAAAAAATTACTTCTCACTTGAAAGATTCTGATCATATTCCCGAAATACTATTTAATAGAATTCAAATTTATATAGAGATGGAAAATAAACTTTCTGCTTTTAATGATTATCATTTTCTTTGGGAAAATCATCCCAATAATTCTTTTACGATCGAAATACAACCATTTATTGATGATTTGATGCCAACTTTCATTAATGATGCCCTTAGTTTTAGAGATTCTTTGGAATATAATATCTCGATTGATATGCTGACAAAATTAAGCCAATATCCATCAACCTCTAAGAATGATATTCTGATTCACATCAGCAATTTATATCTACTGAAAGCTGAAGAAGCTCTATCGATAAAAAATTACGAACAAGTTAAACAATTTCTTGATCTAGCTGTAAGTTTCGATGACGTAAAAAAAGATATAGTTAATAAAAAATATGATGATATTTGCTCACAAATAATTAAAGAAGGAGATGAGTTTGTTTCTGCTTTCCAATTTGATGAAGCTATTAAAATTTATCAAAATTGTTTCATACTGATTCCGAATTATCCATTGTGTACTAAACTAATCAGTGATATAAATGATAAAAAGAAAAGATATAACTCAGCTCTGGAATTTGAAAATCAAGCAGTCATTTTTGAAGAGAGTAAAGATTATGCATCCGCTTATTCTCATTATAATAAATCATACAAACTTTTCAAAACTAATAGAGTGAGAGAGAAGATATACATAATGGGCAACTTACTTCAAGCAGAAAAAGATCCAAAAGCTTTTGCAGAAAAGATCATAAAAGATTACAAAAAAGGTATCATCCCTACAGGAGTTAGTGCAATAGAATCATCATTAATTGCCCAATATAGTGATCAGGTTGATGCATCTGGTTGGAAAGTATATTATGCAATCGGTGAATTTAAATATGAAGTAAGGTTTGATCTACTTTCACCGGCAGAAAATTATTATTACGCTTGGCGTGTAAATCTTAAAACCCGTGAAATCACTTCTCTTAATAAAATCTCTGAAGATCTAATGAAAAGGAAGAGATAATGAATAAGTATTTAATTATTTTTATCATCTTTTTATCAACTTTTTGGCAGCTCAAGAATTTAATATTGAAGAATTTTCCAACCCCGCAAAATATAATTGGGAAAATTTGGAAGATAGATGTGTAGCAAGAGATGATCTAGAAAGTAGACAAAAATTACTTCAAATATATGAATTGAATAAACAACAGATCGTAACAAATATGATAAAATCTGCTTTTGCTCCGGGCTGGGGTCACTATTCATCACGCGATTATACAAAAGGGCACGCATTTATTGCTTCTGAAATAGTTTTATTCGGCACAAGTTACTATTTTTATAATAGGGCAATGGATGATTATCATAATTATGAAGATTCGCATTACATAGGAGATATTAAGCAGCTTTACCTTGATGCGAACAGCAATTACAAGTATTCACAACTATTCTTTAGTTTAGGAGCTATTGTTTGGATGTATACGATCTATGATTCTATTACTGCTACTGAAGAATATAACCTGAATCTATGGAATGAACTCTCTAAGCAACTACATTCACAGAGAGTTTTGATAACACCTACTAGCATAACAGTGAGGTTCTAATGAAATACATTATACCCATTATCTTGATACTGTTTTCTATATCCTGCTCGCTTGATCGCACAAACCCACTAGACCCACTTGTAAGTGGTAATGATGCTCCTAGTAAAGTAACAAACATTGCCGTTGCAATTACCGAAAATAATACCATAATTATAACCTGGAACTCAATGATGACTGTCGATGGTTATTATATTTACCGCTCTCAGAGCTATGATGGTCTATATGAATTAATTTTAGATGAAGAAAACAATTCAGTTAGTCTTTATGAAGATCACGATGTGGATATTCCCGGAAATTTCTACTGGTATAAAATGTCTGCATATATTCTGATAGATGGAGAAAAACTGGAAGGGTACAGATCAGAGCCAAAAACTTGGAATTGATATGGATTTTCTGGATGATCTGAATCCACCTCAGCGAAAAGTAGCAACCACAACCGAAGGGCCTATACTTGTTTTGGCAGGTGCAGGAAGTGGAAAAACCCGCTCAATTATCTACAGAATAGCTTATCTGATAAATGTAAAACATATCAACCCAAACAACATTCTGGCTGTAACTTTTACAAATAAAGCAGCTCGTGAACTAAAAGATAGGTTACAAAGATCATTTAATATTACTGCATACTCATTATGGGTTTGTACATTTCATTCTGTTTGCACACAAATATTAAGAGCTGAACAAGAATCCTTGCCTTTCACTTCAGATTTTTCCATATTCGATGTTGTTGATCAAAAATCCATTTTTAAAAAGATTTACAAAAAATTAGATATTGATATCAAAGACTTTCCGCAGAGACGGGTTGCTGCGGTAATTAGTAATCAGAAAAATTCACTTGTCCTTCCAAAAGATTTCTTTGATTTCAATGAAGAAAATTATTTTACGGAAACCACTTACAAAATATACAAAGAATATCAGAATTTTCTACTTGAAAATAATGCTCTCGATTTTGATGATCTATTGATGTATACTGCAATTTTACTTCATGATAATAAAGCTATAAGAAAAAAGTATGCTGAAAAATTTAAATATATTATGATCGATGAATATCAGGATACAAAT
>CAZOCS010000178.1:0-4027 GCA_964578365.1 uncultured Candidatus Cloacimonadota bacterium | reverse complement strand
GTTTTTAGTCAAATAGAAAATAAATATTGAATATAAAGAGAAATAATTAGACAAATTTAATAGTATCATAAAAAGCCAATTTTAAAATAATAAGGAGATAAATTATTTATATGAGAAAGATCGATCTTGTTATAATTTTTCTAATTTTTACTACTGTTCTTTTTTCAGTGATCGAAGAAACCGAATCTTTAAAAAATTTCATTTATGGAGATGCTCCCAATTGCGAATATGATAATTGGATGAGTCATGTTGCGGAAGGGATTGCTGATCCGGGATATAATCTTTATGCACCATGGGATGTTCAATCCGATGGCTTTGGTGATTATATTATTCCAACTGATGATGATCTTAACACTTGGGGACTTATAATTGATGAATTCCTACTGGGAAATCTGGATACTGCGCAGAATATGATCGATACGGCTTCTTATCCTTATGAAGTTGTCATCTTTAACGATACCGATACAGACAGAATATTTTATATGCTGCGTGAAATTCCAAATGATTCCCATTATGATGATAACCAGACTGCAGATCCCGGAGATGATGAATTTGGAGCGTTTGATTATGGATGGGGATTGTATATTTATTATCCAGATGGAGAATTTCCACATATAATCACCGCACCGCATCCCAATGATGATTATATTACAATTCCTATCGCTCATAAAGCGTTTATTGATATAAGTTCAAAATTTCTGCTAATTTCCGGTAGCGGAAGAGAAGTTGTATGGACGAATGTTGGGAATTATGATAATGGTAAATCACTCTGTGATCCTTCCAGAAAAGAAGAGCATGTCTACAATGTTAGTTATCAAAAATTCTGTGATCAGTTAAGGGATGAATTTAATAGGCATGAATTCAGTTTGCAGATCCATAGTTATGATTGGGGGAACAGGCATTGGGGATATCCAAGTGTACAGATCTCTGCAAGTTATCATATCGGTTCACCCGATCTTCCAATAAGAGATCACTCATCAATGGGAAACGATATTGTTAATGTACTTGATCCGGTAGTTCTTCCTGCTAATACAGTTGGATTGCATGCTCCAGTAAACATGAATGAATTTTATGGTTTTCATTGCAGTGAATATGATTTTAATTATTCTAATGATGATACTACTTTTGCTGTAAATACAAATACAGATCTATGGGGATACAGCACTAATCGCCAGATCGTCTATACAAATGCCGGAATAAGCAACTATGATAATATCGAAAGATTCCTGCATTTGGAAATGGATGAGCTTCCCAATGTGTATCCGCAAACTTCAACTAATTATTATTGGTTTCATGGTTGGGATCCAGTTACACAAACCTGGGATATGGATCAAAGATTTAATAATACAATCACCTATTATTCTCCGTGGATAGACGCGCTGGCAGAGGTTCTTCCTGCAGTTTATCAAATGGATGATAATGAAGATCCTGTTGCTCCGACCGATCTTCAGGTAGTATCGGAATGTGCTGATTATATAACTATTCAATGGGAACCTGGAGACTGCTTCGATATGAATACTTACCAGATCCTCTATTCTACTCAGCCGATATCGTATGGCGGGTATTCCATTAGAGATAAAAATAATTATGGAAGACTGGCTTGTCTGGCTCAAGACAGTTACACTTTGGGTGGTCTGTCACCGGGAGATCACTACTATTTTGCTGTAAGGATCTTGGATAAAAACGGAAATGAATCCACTTTATCTAATGAAGTTTTAGGAGTAGCTGGTCCGGCTGTAGTTGATAACTTTATCTGTTATGGAAGAGATGAATACATCAATTTAGAATGGGAAGCATCTGCCTCAGTTGCATATTCCGGATTCAATATTTACAAAAAAACTCCAGAGAGTGAATACGAATTATTAGATACTTGGCTTATGAATCCTGAGTTGGTAGGTATCGCTGGAAATTATGTTCCGTACTTCTATAACGATACAGATGTAGAGAATGGACAAATTTATACTTATAAATTGAGTTTTGAATACAATGACCTAGAATATGTATTTGGAGATGAACCTTCTGCGGTTTCACAAAAAATTTATGAAATTTATGCATCACAACAAACAGGTGCATTTAGTGATACTTGCTATTTTGGATACAATGAATTCGCTTCCAATGGTTATGACCCCAATTTTGAAATTGCAGCTGATGATTCTTTAATTGGAGATTATCTTTTTTGCCATTTCTATGAACAATATTGGAACAATGTTCCCAATAATTATGAGCAGGAGATATACGGAGCATACAATACAGAAGAACAGCTTAAAAGCTGGGTCTATCGAGTACATACAAATCAATTGAATTTACCGATAGAGATAGGTATCGCAAATCTGGATAGAAATGCCGAAAGATTTTATCTCTATGCGAGTGGGCAGTATATAGATCTTTCCACAAGCACCTATATTTTCACACCTACAACTTCTAACTATTATACATTTACATTATATTATGGAAACCTAACTCCCGCATTGGATTTCGATGACATACCAAATCAATTACTTTACCCAAATGAAACTCTTGAAATTAGTTGGTCGTTAAATTTGAGTACGACTATCGATCATATAAATATCTATGCCGAAAATGATGAGATAACAATTCCAATTGAAACTGAATTGTATCCTACGATCTCGAGTGTTGAATGGGTTGTTCCACAGCTATTATTTGAAGATCTAAGTTGCAGAATAGATCTGGTTATGGATGAGGGTGACACATTACATTATTATTCACCTTACAGCTTTGGGATCATCTCTCCGCAAAATATTGTGGAAACTTATCAGGGATGGAACCTGATGACCAAAAATTTCAATACAAATCAGTATTCTACCGCAGAGATATTTGGTGAGAATGTAGAGTTTTATGAATTTATAGATAATGAATTTAACTTAGTGAATGAACCGGAATTTTTAAATCCTTACTGGAATTATGCGCCACAGGATAATTATTTCGCTTTAAATAATGTAACAATGCAGAAAACTGCGTACAGTATGCAAATGAGTTCTGGATGGAATATTATTCCAAATCCGCATAGAGCACATTATGATCTTGATCAGTTGGTTTTTTCTGTAAACAATGTTGATTACGAATATTATCAAGCCGTGCAAAACAGATTGATCGAACCGGCTGTATTTGGATTTGATAATAGCTTTGATCCTGTTTATGAACTTGATTCGGCTAATGCATATTATTTATATTGTTATGAAGATAATGTTATTGTGAAATTCATTCCATATTACTCAAATGAGTTTTCACCTGAATATGAGCTCAACTGGAGAGCAAGGATAAATGTTGAGCAGGAAAACAACGATATTTCATCTGTTATTGTTGGAACTTCTAACGTTGCAGATTCTCTGTACAATGCAAATTACGATCTTCTTAAACCACTTGCTAAACCGTTTGGGGATGTTATCACTTTCAGTATTCCTATGGAGATCGGCGGAGTAACACAAAAACTGCACCAATCTATAGTCTTACCACTCGATGAAACGATTACATACATCTACACTTGGAATGCAGAATTGCACCTTGCTGATCTGCAACCATTATTCATTAATGCAAATTCTTTTGAGCTACCAGAAAATGCTAGAATATTTATAGAAATGCCCGAATATTATTTGGAAATTCCGGAAAATGGATTCGTTGAATACGTTCCTGCTGACACACTAATGGATATCACAATTCTTGTAACGGATCAGGATTATTCTAATGTGGATGATATAGTAGCTTTAAATACATTCAGTTTGCAGAACTATCCAAATCCATTTAATCCGGAAACGAATATAAATTACAGTATTCCCGAAGAGAGCAAAGTTGAGTTGAGCATTTATAACATCAAGGGTCAAAAAGTTAAGACGTTAGTAAATGAGACTCAAGTTAGTGGGAAACATACAGTTGTTTGGAATGGAACAAATAAACAAAATAAGCGTGTGGCTTCTGGTGTATACTTCTATAAACTAGAAATTAATGATTCCAAATTACTTAGCTTTCATTAGAATTTTCTCAAATTGGATGAGTTGAAGCTGAGCTTGAT
>CAZOCS010000177.1:0-4028 GCA_964578365.1 uncultured Candidatus Cloacimonadota bacterium | reverse complement strand
GTTTTAGACACTTTGCATAATAGGAAGATCTTGCATGTACAGACAGACCTAAGTTTGAATAGGTACGATTCAGACGAAACAGACAGATAATGTTTGGCGTGTGCGGTGTTCTTCTTGCAATCCTTTTTATTTAACACTGACACGCTTGTTAGCTGCATTGTCTAAGTATCACTTCCATCCTTACATAAAACCCTATATTTAGTTTCGACTTTTTTTTTAATCCATTTTAAGAGCAGTAGGATCTAATTTTATCATCAGAGGAATAGTGCTATTGTATCCACCCCCGTAAATTGTGATAAATTTATACTTTTTTTTCTTTTCTTCCCGAAAAGATCTCATAGAAATAGAATTATAACGATATGGATATTTTTTGTCAAATAATGTCAATAAGGGTACTTTTCTTTTAAGCCTGAATCTTAAGTGATAAGTTCCTACTGGATTATTGTTACCCAAAATAAGATCTGGATCGCATTTCATAAATTCCAGTGGACCAGAATTGTGTATTATATCATCAAGTCCTTCTTCGAAAGACTTCTGTGTAATACGATCTGGGGTATATTGATAATCAAGAAGTACTCGACGCAGTGAATAATTCAATATTGCAAATTTCATATTCTCAGTGTTCTTTTCAGTATTAACCTTAAAGTTAATTTTGATATCAATAATATCTCCTACTTCGTATTCTTCTTTAGAAAAGACAACTGTAGATTCAAGTAGACCATCAAAATGTACTCTGGTTGGTTTGAAATTATCAAGAACATTTTCTTTTCTTCTTTCCATTTCTTCAGGTGATATTACATTGGCAATTATCAAAGTAGTAAAAGTTGTTGCTATTAAGAAAGTTATTAATTTTCTCATGTTTACTCCCAATCTTCTCATTGCTGCTAATGTTTCGCGTGTGCGGTGGAATCGGTACGATTCCGCCGGAAAACAAACCGACCAGCCGTTTGAATCGGAAGATTCAAACAAAGAGCACTGACCGACTAAAGCGCAGGCACTTTTGTTAGTGGCATTCTGATTAATTATAATAATTTACTTCTCTCTCAATTATATAGCTAGGAATACTATTTAAACAGATGATTTTATGTATCCAATTACCTTTACTATCAAAACGATATTCATATGTTTTACTTATATTCATATAAAATCCCCCAAGATTTTTATTTTAATGAAAAACTAACCGAGAAAGTTACCCAGCAGGCTACAGGTTTTCCACCAACTTTAGCAGGTGAGAATTCCCATTGCCTAACACTATTTACAGCAACATCATCCAATCCACCATGCCCTGACAGCAATGATTTTAAAATTTCTATATCTCCAACAGAACCATCTGTAAAAACTTCTACTTGTAAGATCACATCACCTTCTATACCGATATTTTTGGCAAAAGTTGTATATTCAGCTGGAGCCGTTTTAATTGCAAAAGGTGCGTCTTCATAGTAAACCCCTTTATTTGTAGATCCCAGAATGTTTTTATGAATTTCATCTAATGGATTTAATTTAGTAGGAGGAATTGTAATAATAATTTCAATGTCTTCATCATCTTCACTATCAAGATCTTCTTCTATGATGATTTCAAAAATAGGTTTAACTGTCTCTTCAGGTGGTTTAATTCTTTCTTTGATCTCAGGTGGGATATCGATTGCATCAATGATCTTGATCGTTCTATTATACGGTTTCACCTCAATTTTAGGTGAAACAATAAATGCAAACAACAATATCAGTATTGCTAAACATACTGATTTATCATAATACCTTTCTGCTATGTCTTTCCAATCAAATGTTCGTTTATTCATATCTCACCTACCTTTGTAACTTCGCTTCAAAATAAACACGCAAAGTTTGAGTTTCTCGTAATTGATTCAAGATATCAGACATAATGCCACTAATGTTTGGCGTGTGCGGCGGGATCGGAACGATCACGACCGAACAAACCGACCAAACCTGAATCCGCAGGATTCAGCCCAAACAAACCACCCAGCCCACCCGCTGACACGCTTGTTAGCCGATAAAATATATTTAAATTCTCCATCATTAATAAAAAAATTATGATTAAACTAATATCAAGTAATTCATGAAAATAAAATTAACACTCTAATTGCAAACCTATTGTCTACCCACCATACCGATTCAAAACCTCTTTTTCTGGAAAATTCTCAAACGGCGTTCCTTTTAAAAGATTTTCCATAATATGTTTAATCGATGTTGCCCAAATCATTCGAGTCATAGCAAACAAAAATGGAGTCTTCTCATCAACTTTTCCGTAAGAAATGACTTGCTTTTGCTCATTGTCCCATAGTACGAATTTAAATGTATGTCCAAGATAAGGATAAGAACCTCTACCTTCAAAATCTGATTTTGTAACGTCTCGCTTGACTTCATAATCTTGTATGAAAAGAATGATATCACCATATACTGAATCAGTTTTTACAACTTGTCCATTTGCAGGAATTATGAAAGATATTTTCTCCTTTTTCCCAAATTCAAAAGTTCTTTTCTGAAATTCCGATTTATTTAGAATTGTAGAAAAAGAAACATTACTAAATGTGGAATTACTGATTAATGAATCTATTATATTTACCTTGAAAAAATCTTTGTACACTTTTTCTGGATCCCCTTCTCCTAAATCGTCTATAACATCCTTTGGATTATTAATATTAACTTCTACATTTTCGATAACTAAATTTTTGTTCTCAATTTTAATCCCAGTATATTGTGGCATAAAATAAATTGTTTCTATACATCCGAACAAAGCAAACGCTAACATTATTAAAACAATCACATTCTTTTTCAATTTTAACTCCTTTAAATTATAACTATTAAACATAAAACTATCAATACATTATTCTTCACTTCTCTTCTTCACCTTTCTTTTCTTTTAGTTGCGGCTAATGTTTGGCGTGTGCGGCGGGATCGGAACGATCACGACCCGAAACAAATAAAACAAGGTTTGAATCGTTAGATTCAAGCCGAAGAGAATAAGAAACCCTACCGCTGACACGCATGTTAGGTGGCGTTTCATAAATCAATAACCGATAGAATTATCAATAAAGCTAACCATATGAAGTTTAACAAAAACCCAATTATACTAAAAGGGGAATATTTTTTCTTAATAAGAAAAATCAATGATAGTATCGTACAATAAAAAGGGAGAACGACTAATGTCAACAATAACAATCCCAACATAACATGAAAAAATAATGAATCCATCCTATCCATTACTAATATAAAAGTACAAAAAAATATTATAGTAATTGCAAAGCTTATTATTGGTAATAACTTATTTGTCAAAATCTTATTAAGCATCAGGTTAACCTTATTCTTTTCTCTTAATAAATTCAGGATGAAAATCAGAATTTTGGTTGTTAATAAATACTCTAGCTGGCCCAAGTTCTATAATTCTAATATCTGAGTAAAGCTCATTTATAAATTTAATGAAATCAATATTATCCTCCAATCTCATATCGGAAGAGTCAGAATTAGTTAACATGAAGTTATAATTCGAATCATATTCTATATATCCTATTAATATTTCAACATCAAAAAAAGCTTGGTAATCAGTATTTATCATATAATAAAATTCAATCCCAAAACTAATTTCTAAAGAATCACCACTTTCTAACAATATACATTCACCGAAAATTTTATGCCAATGATAGTTATTAAAATGTCCTCCATGGCTAAATTGAAATATCTTATTTTCTTCAGAAACAACAAATTGTCTATTTGGATAGTAAGAATAATTTTTTAAAACTAATATCGGATTATCATTAAAATTTTTGAATGTAATCACAAATCTTATAGTATCTTCTTGTTCATAATAATAATTTTGATATATAACATTAAATTCTCTATCGTTCACAAGTACAAGATGCTTCTTTATTTTTTCAGCATATAGAGAAACTCCAATTGCTAATATAAAAGAAATCAATAGAATTTTTATCATATTTTCTCTCACAATAAATTTGCCTCCTAATGTTCTGCGTATGCTGCAGATTCAAATAACTCCACATAATTACAAACGACCA
>CAZOCS010000176.1:0-4036 GCA_964578365.1 uncultured Candidatus Cloacimonadota bacterium | reverse complement strand
TATCAGAAGCATCAACAGTAAGTCCTTTCTTAACAAGTAAGGAAGAAATATTAGCGGTCCCACAGGCAAGTTCTAAAATCCTCTCAGGGCTTTTGCTGTATGTTTTATTATATTGTGACAAAATAAAATCTACCCAGTTTTCATAACCGACGTGTTTCATGTACTTATCATAATATTCAGCAAAAATACCATAATTATTATTTGTAATTTCTTCGTTCTTGGATATAATTTTTTCTGCAAAACTTATAGCCTGCAGAAGGCTTTTTTCAGAAGCGATACCTTTGCCGGCAATATCGTATGCTGTGCCGTGATCTACCGAGGTCCGAACGAATGGCAGGCCAAGTGTGACATTAACTCCTTCTTCGGCAGAGATCATTTTGAAAGGTATCAACCCTTGGTCATGATAAGCAGAGATTATCATATCATAGGAAGTTGCTATTGAAGCAAAGAAAGTATCTGCAGGGAAAGGTCCATCAATATGGATACCTTCTTCTTCTAATTCCTTTAGAACCTTTGTTATTAGTTGATCATCACTTCCAAAAGCTCCTTTTTCACCGGCATGCGGGTTCACCGCCAGCATTGCGATCTTAGGATTTTCTATCATCTTGAATGTTTCTTGATGTATCAATCTGAATTTAGGCTTTAATGATCCTGACATAAGATATTTAGATACTTCAGAAACAGCGATATGAGTGGAGAGAAGTGATAGATTAAAATAAGGACCCCAAAATGACATTACTACATTTTTTGTATTAGAGCTTGAAGCAAAAAATTCTGTGTGACCAATAAATTCTGGATATGAATTTCGAATCGCATTTTTACTCACAGGCGCAGTAACAACTGCTGCAAGCAATCCGGATTTTAGATCTTCAGCACAGCGAGATAAAACCTCATATGCAGTTTTTCCACTTATAGAAGTTGGTTTTCCTATTTCAACTTCATCGTCGATTTCAATCCAATAAATATTTTCAGGTGAAGTCGCTTTTTTTGCATTATCAATTTTCACAATTGGATTACCATCATTAAAAAGATCTAATTTACCATATACTATATAAATTATATTTTTTTTCAATTTTAAAAATCTAATAGCTTTGGAAGTTATTTCCGGACCTATCCCTGCAGGGTCTCCTGTTGTTATTGCTATTCTCTTCATATCTCTCCTCTTACGTCAAATCAGCATTTACGTAAATTCCCCAAAAAAAACACTCTATTTGTCAATTTATTTGTTGTCATAAAATGTATTAAAGAATAATTTTGCATTGCAAAGTAAGTAATAAATATTTTAAATCTGCATAATAAAAAAAGAGAGGAAATTATGAATAGAAATCCTGTAGTTGCGGGTAGTTTTTATCCGGGAGATTCAAGTGTTCTTAAAAACCAGATCAATAATTATTTGCAGAAAGCAATTATTAGCAAGGATTTAAGAGATGTATTGGGTGTGATATCACCTCATGCCGGATATGTTTATTCCGGGCAGTGTTCAGCATTCAGTTTTAATGCCTTAAAGAAAAAGAATTTCAATCTTGCTGTTATAATCGCACCGAGCCATAGATTTGCAGATTTTGATTTTTCATTAGGCGATTATGATGAGTATTTAACCCCATTGGGTGGAGTAAAAGTAGCAAAGAATATTGTAAGTGAATTAAAAAAAAAATACAATCTGGGAACAAGTTATTATGCCAATAATATTGAACATTCTCTAGAAGTGCAATTACCTTTCTTACAGCAGATAAACCCGGATGCGAGGATAGTTCCAATAATATTGGGAGAGCAAAATCCCAAGAATAGTAAACGACTTGCAAAATTACTAGCAGAATATTTCAAAGATCGTATAGATAAAACCGTTTTCATAATTAGTAGTGATCTGAGTCATTATTATGATAGTGAAACAGCGACCAAAATGGATACAAACATAGCTGAAAATTTTGAGAACCTGGATATTGATAAAATGGAAAAGGATATGCATCTGGGTAAGATAGAAGCTTGTGGAATGGGAGGTATTCTAACCCTAATGAATCTTGCTAAAGAACTTAACTATACAGGTATTACAAATCTGGATTACAGAAATTCCGGTGAAGTAAGTGGTGACTATAAGCAGGTTGTTGGTTATCTCTCAAGTTGTGTGTATAAATAATTTGACAAGAAAACCATAAGTTCGGATTTTGCTTTTTGAAGTGAGCGGGAGTAGCTCAGTGGTAGAGCTCCACGTTGCCAACGTGGTTGTCGCGAGTTCGAATCTCGTCTCCCGCTCCATTTTGAATTTTGGCGACATCGCCAAGTGGTAAGGCAAAGGTCTGCAAAATCTTTATCCCCGGTTCGAATCCGGGTGTCGCCTCCATATGTGTGTTCTTAGTGACTCAAATTCTTGCCGGAGTGGTGGAATTGGTAGACACAAGGGACTTAAAATCCCTCGATCTTCGGGTCGTGCCGGTTCAAGTCCGGCCTCTGGTACCAGATAGAAGCGCTAACCAATGGTTAGCGCTTTTTTTTTAAATTGATCCTTTATTTTTTAAAATGTATCTATAGACAAGTCCATAACTTGCCAATCCCAATGAGGTTGCCACGATACCCATATAAAGTTCATCTACATTCTGCCAGAAACCAGATAGTGAGATATTTCTCCATACACTTACTGTAATTACACCCAAAATGCTGGCAAAAATAAATTGATGATCTTTTATCTTTCCGGGGAAAATATATCCATAAAGAACAGGAAGCAGCAAACAACTGGCCGAGTAACTTCCCAGTGTTTTCCAAACTTCTTTAATATTTCCCTCAAATATAATTCCCATAAGAACTGCCAGTATTCCCACAGAGATTATTCCTAAATGATAAAGTGATACTTTCCCTTTCCATTTTTTTGGCATCATATCATATGAAACCGTTGTACCTGCTATAAAAAGATAGGAGTCTAAAGTTGATAGAATTGTAGCCAGAATTCCTGCCAAAACCAAACCCCTAATTCCATCAGGTAATATCTGAAGAGCATAGATCAAATAGGCTTTATCGGAAGCGGCTTCCGGAATAACTGCTCTGGCATACATTGCACCACTGGTTGTACAAATATCGAATAATATCCAGATAATTGTGGAGATAAGAATCCCTCTTTTGGCTACTTTTATATTTTTTGCAGCAAAAACTCTTTGATAAAAATTGGGATCAACCAGAGTAGATAGAGCAATAAATCCCCAAACTAGTGTGGTTGCAATTCCCTCTCCTCCTGTTAGTGTGAAATGAGCAGGAGGTAAATTTGCTTTTAAGAAACTGATCCCTCCAAATAATTTATATGAAAAGACTAGAATTAAGAAAACTCCCAAGCACATCACAAAAAACTGGATTATATCAGAAAAAACAATTGCTCTGAAGCCACCGTAAAGTGTATATAGAACTACAACTGTTACACCAATGATCATGCTTTGCAGAAATGAAATTCCAAATAATGCCTGAATGAGAAGCCCTAAACTGATTACATATGCAATTGGTAAAACATTGAAGAAATTAAAAATAGCACTCAGTTTTCCAGCTTTTGGTCCAAACATTTGTCCCACCAGGTCTGGAAGTGTTAACGCTTTATATTTTACAACTTTATGAACAATGAAAAATGCAAAAAGAATGTATGAAATATACCAAAAAAAACCTTGAGTTACAAAATTGAATATTCCCTGCTCAAAAGCAATTTTAGTAACTCCGAATATCCCACCATACCACGTTGCAACAAGTGTAGCAACGAACATTGGAAGAGTAAGTTGTCTTCCCATTAATAGCAAATCTATAAAGTTAACATCTTTATCATCGGATAATTTACCCTTCTTCTTTTTTAAATATTGACCGTAAATTACTGATAAAAATGTTAAAAGCAAAATTCCAAAAAAGACATACCAATCTAATTTACTCAAGATTGTTTTATAATCTACAGTTAATTCAAATTCCAAGTGCAACTCCTTTTTCGGCATTATCCGATAAGTCTAAGGGTTAAGTGATATTCACTTCTCAGCCAATTATTTTGGCTCCCCTGTTAACCAATTATTGAAAATCG
>CAZOCS010000175.1:0-4068 GCA_964578365.1 uncultured Candidatus Cloacimonadota bacterium | reverse complement strand
CGCCATTTCATTCCTAAAACCTTAATATATTATTATTAATATAATGCATTTAATATTCCTTATGAAAGAATATTTCTATAAATCAAACGAGACTGCACAAAATAACATAATCCCAAGTTTTCTTCATACTATTTCCATGTTTTAAAAAACAGCATTCTGCGGAAATTGTTCCGCAAAATGCTTTATTAAACCACCATTTGACTTATTCAATAACTTCACCGACCTTAGTTTTGATTTCTTCAACTTTGTGAATTTCTTATTCCTTACTTTTTGACGAAAGTCCATGTTCATTGCGTAATTCTTCATAAAAAATCGTTTGGGAAGTAAGTATATATGGATATAACCAAAGAAATCCTACTCCAAAAGTGAGAATACTAAGTAATCCCCATCCGATAAAACTCAGGTCTAAATAAAATAACTTTGCTTTATATCCTTGCATTATTTCTTTGCTTTTCCTTAAAGCTTCCATAACTCCAATTTCAGGATTATCAATGAGGAGATAAAATACCATTCTATAGGAATAAGCTGCAACTATGCCAGGCACAATCAGCAGCAATAACCATAAGAATATGAATAAATTCATTAGCAGATAAACACCCAAAGTTTTCCCGAACAGACCAAGGTTTTGTCCTGAAAATGAAAATGCTTTAAAAAGCAAATTAAAATCAGTAACTTTTTCTCTTATTAGAGACAAGTAATACAGATATATACCAAATAATAAGGCACCCATGATAAGAAAAACTGCGCCATAAGCTGAACTGACAACAGATGTGACACCGCTGAAGATCAAACTTGCCAAAATCGCATTTAGCCAATTACCACTTAAAGATTCTCGTGCAAAACCTCTAATTGTTGAGCTATTGTTCATTTCTACCTCCTTAAAATCGAATACTTCTTTCCATAATTTCTTTTCTTGCTAAAATATCGTTCATACTTATCTCTTTTAGCCTATCTATACTAAAAGATTCAACATTAAAAGATGCTGTGACAGTGCCATAGATCATTGCATTCTTAATTGTAGTTTCTTCAAAATTACAAACTGAAGCGAGATAACCCATAAATCCACCGGCAAAACTATCTCCTGCCCCTGTTGGATCGATAACTTTTTTTACAGGGTAAACCGGGGCGAAAAAAATGAAGTCGTCTGAATATGCAAAAGAACCATATTCGCCACGCTTAACTACGATCAATTTGGGACCCATTTCTAATGCTTTTTGTACAGCTTCAAAAATATTTTGTATTCCAGTTAACATTCTCAATTCATCTTCATTAATAAAGAGAATATCAACATTATCAATAACTTCTAAAAGTTTTGGCTTTGAGCCGGTTATCCAGAAATTCATAGTATCACAAGCAGTTACTTTAGCGCTATCCATCTGCTTTAGGACTCTCAATTGCAAAACAGGATCAATATTTCCCAAGAACACATAATCACAATTTTTATTATTTTTGCTAAGTTTAGGATTGAAATCTGCAAATACATTAAGTTGTGTATCAAGTGTTTCAGCTTTATTCAGGTCATTATATTTGCCTGACCAGTGAAAGGTTTTACCCGGTACAATCATAAGATCTTTTGTATTTATTTCATTCTCTGCCAGCAGCTCAAAATGCTCTTTTGGGAAATCCTCTCCAACAATTCCCACAACACTGCTTTTGCAAAAATTCTTACTTGCCATAGATGTAAAAATAGCAGATCCGCCCAAAGATTGAACAACTTTTCCATGAGGAGTTTCTATATTATCCAGAGCAATCGAACCTACAATAAGCAAACTCATTTATTCTCCTGAACTTGAATTGAATCTGTTTTCGTGGATGTGATCCAACTTCTAAATTTATCCGGATTTGAATCTGAAAAGTATCTAATTATCATAACAACAAAGACAAGAGCAAGGATCCGAATGATGAAATTGATCCAGGTAGAGCTTCGCATACTTCTTCTCTCCTGGCGTCTTCTCTCCATCTCCTCTCTAAATTCTTTCATAAATATTAGCTTACACTATCACTTAATCCTTTTTTAAATCTTTTTAAACCTTCTTTGATATTATCCATACTTGTCGCATAAGAAAATCGTACATATTTGTCTGCCCCAAAAGCCGAGCCCGGTACTAATGCTACTTTATGTTCTTTTAAAATATATTCACACATTTCTACACAATTCTTAAGGCCAAGTTTATTATTGTGTACATAATACGAAATGTTTGGCATTGCATAGAAAGCACCACGCGGCATTCGACATTTCAAATTAGGAATCTTATTTAACTCATCAACCAGGAAATCACGACGTTTCTGGAATTCATCACGCATTTCAGCCACACTTCCGTCACATTTATTTAAGGCAACAATAGCAGCTTTTTGGGTTATCGAATTCACACAGGATGTTGTATGACCTTGAATTCTGGCAGCCCGTTTGATTATATCTGTGGGACCGGCTGCATAACCAAGCCGCCAACCAGTCATGGCATAAGCTTTGGATACACCATTAATAACGACAGTATGTTCGCGAACCTCATCACTTATTGTAGCAATTGATACATGTTCTTTTCCATCATAGATCAACTTCTCATAAATTTCGTCAGAAATGATCATAATATTATGCTTCACGCAGACAGCAGCAATTTTCTCAAGTTCTTTTTTACTGTAAATTGAACCGGTCGGATTATTAGGAGAATTCAAAATAAGAGCTTTAGGATTGCTCAAAGATTCCAAGGCTTCTTCCAATTGCTCAGCCGAGATCTTAAAATTAGATGCTGCACGAGTGGGAAGTAATATTGGGAAAGCATCAACCATTTCTACTTGCGAAGTGTAACTAACCCAATATGGAGACGGAATCAAAACTTCATCACGCGGATCACAAATGGTCATTAACAGAAAGAAGATAGATGCCTTAGCTCCGGGAGAAACTAGAATATCATTTGGATTGCAGTCAAGATCGTTATCACGTTTCAATTTGGCGGCAATAGCCTCCCTGAGTTCAATAATACCGGCAGATGCAGTATATCGTGTGAAATTATCATCAATCGCTTTATGAGCCTCATCTTTAATGTAGTCGGGTGTATTAAAATCGGGTTCGCCAACACCAAAATTTATTACATCGATACCATCTGCTTTCATTTGTTTAGCAAGAGTCGAAACCGTGAGCGTAGGTGACGGTTTGATCGCCTTAGCACGGTGAGAAATTTGAATCGACATTTTAATTACCTCTTTATATTCTAATTTTTATTATTTTCACCATCTACAACAAGTTTGGAAAGATCTGCAACTTGGAGGAATAATTCCCGAATGCAGAATAGAATGTTGTATCTGTTTCGTTTGATCATGGCATTATCCACATTCACTAGAACGTCATCAAAAAATTTATCGATTACACTTCTATATTCAATAAGTTCTTCCAAGATCTTTTTGTAATTTTTATCTGGAAGCAATCCTTCGATACTAACTTTTAAATCTAAATATTGTGTATAAAGGTTAAGCTCCATCTCTTCCTGAAGCATTTCTCGTTTTACATTAGAAGCATCCTTTACATCAGCAATAATATTTGAAACACGCTTAAATCCTAAAACGAGTTTAATGAAATCTTCCTGTTTTTTTAATTCCTGCAACGCTTGAGCTCTAGTGATAAGATCGGGAATATTGGAATGATCAATATGCATCACACTATCAATAATATCATAATCGATCTGCTTTTGCTTAAGGAGCCAATTTACACGCAGCTTAAAAAAATCATAAACTATATCTTTATTATTATCAGGTTTTTCTAGTTTGTCTTCCAATAATTCGAATGATCTATCTATTAATTTATGAATATTTATCTCAAATTTATTATTGGAAATTATCTGAACTACGCCATTAGCAGCACGTCTTAAAGCAAATGGATCTTTCGATCCGGTGGGGATCATATCCACTCCGATAATTCCGCAGATCGTATCAATTTTATCTGCAATAGCAACCACGGAACCGGGTAAAGACATCTTAGCATCACCATTCTGATAATGTTCCTCTATTGCAAGTGCTGTTTCTTTATCTTCTCCACTTTTCAAGGCATATTGATGCCCGATATATCCTTGAAGT
>CAZOCS010000174.1:0-4175 GCA_964578365.1 uncultured Candidatus Cloacimonadota bacterium | reverse complement strand
CTTTTTATGTGTTTATCTTTAAAACAAGTACTTATGTTAAAATCAACTCTTGGTGCGAACAATGGGATAAAGGACATTACAAATAAAATATTTTTCAGTATTGCAAGTTGAAAAAAGTATGGCTCAATATAAAAATGAACATATCCACCTGGATCAATTAACAAAGTTAAGGTAATAAAAAACAAAATCTCGGGTTTTTTAATAAATAGGTATATGTATATTAGAAGTGCAATAAATAGAAAAATGTACATCTTATTTTAACACCAGTGTTACTAATTTTTTTGTTAGTTCAATTGCATTTCTATATCCATATTCTTTCATTATAATGTCTCGATTTTTTTGTCTTAGTTTTAATGGGAGTTGTACAAAAATGTCTTTTATTGTATTTTCACAAAGATCATCAATGCTAAATACCTTTACTCCAATTCTTGTTAAATAAGAATAAACAGGATTTTCAGTATTCAAATAAACTTTACAACCAGATGCTAATAATATTAAGATATTCCCCATAGCTTGTTGTCTATAATGATTCATTATTCCTACTCTACATTCGCTTATAAGCATTTCATATTCCCGTAAAGGAAGGAATTTTTCTAAAAAGAGCACTTTATCTGCAAATATTTTTTCACCATATTGTTTTATTATTTTTTTATATTTCATATTCCCATAACTTATTGGGACAATTACTCTATTAAATTTCAACTTGGAATTATGAATCTTATCAAAGATATCAATATGATTATTTGTTGGATTTGCAGAATTTCCGATAATAATATTTCGTTTCTTTTTACTATTTTCTATATCATGAATCTTAACTCCTCCATAATGAAAATCAACAAATTTAGCTTTCAATGCCAAAAATTCCTTTAAAAGCTCATAATCTTCTCTTATAACAGAAGCACAGTAATCAGATCGCATAATTAGTGATTTTATATGTTTTAGTTTATTCTTTTTTAATAATGTTTTAATCACTAAAGGTATCATCTTTTGTATTCTATTTTTTAACGAATTCTCAATAAGTATTTTTTTTGTTTGAAAAGATATTAATTCTTTATCAATAAATTGATAACCATCCCATCCAATAAACATCCAAACAATTGTTATCCCTGCAGGGATATGCTTTAATAATAGTATCTTCTCTTTGTTAACTGAATGAAAAATAATTACATCATAGCTTGGGATTTCTTCTATTAATTTGTTATATTTTGATGAAAACAGATTAACAATAATGACATTATCAAATTTACTTATAAAAGTTAAACATTTTTTCTCTTTTTTCATTTTTATTATTGCAAATTCATTATCTACAAAATCTATCTCGTTGAATTGCTTAATCGCAGTATTCATATATTTATCATCACTTGCTATATGAAGTATTCTTTTTTTATCCATTACATCAATCCTATATAAATTGATATTACAACTGATAGTATGTAATTATTATCATGGTAAGTTATCTCTTTATTATTCCAGATTTTAAAAAAATTTCACCTTTTTTCGCTTACGAATGATTTTTTCTGGATTACCATATACGAGAACATCATCAGGAACATCCTTTATAACAACAGCACCAGCACCAACTACAGAGTTATCTCCAATACATAATTAGTCACAAATTATTACTCCTAAAGTAATTGCAGAATCAAGAAATTTTTCGTAGTTACTTATATGTAGGATTTTAATTCTATTCATATTTATCTCTCAGATTTTGTTACACTATGTATTGGTTTGCCTTTATGTATAATACGTACTGGTACCCCTGCAGCTACGCAATCAGACTCAACATCTCGGATCACACATGAGCTAGCACCTATAGTAACTCCATCATTTATTGTAACATCTCGAATAAATGAATTCGCTCCTACTGAACATGTGCTTCCAACACGAGCTGAACCGTTTATCGTTACATTAGGGCTTACTATAGTATAATCACCAATTATCACGTCATGCCCTAAAACCACATGAATGTTTAACATTACAAAATTCCCAATTTGGCAATCAAGAGTTAAGTCTGAATATCTACCTATTACTACACCCTTTCCAATTTTATTTGAGGAGTGAATTCTCACAGTTGGAGAATATAAGTTTGCCCATTTGACATTATATATATTCAAGGTACTTTGGACAATACGTTTACGTAATTTTGGATCTCCATAAGCAATAACATAATATGCATTCTTGTATTTATCAATTAAATCTAATGGTCCCAATACTGGGTATCCAATAAATTCAAGATTTTGAACAGCTGGGTGTGAATCTATGTAGCCCAGAATATTCCATCTTTTTTTCTCTTCATTTATCTCCTCTATAAGCCAAGCTATCTCTTGTCCTAATCCTCCTGCACCCAGTATAATAATATCTTTCATGATATCTCCTTTTACAAAATGTGTAGCTTTTCTGTGGAATTAATCAATAATACTTCTGTCATAGCTATTTGCATAATACGACAGAATTGTATCGCCAATCGTGAATTTTTGTTTCCATAGAATATCCTTCATAAACAATGTGCTATTTATTAGAATTGATATTAATTTATTTAATCCTTCAGCCCTTAAGAAAATTTATATATTCAATTTTTCCTCATCTGTTGTCAATGTCTCAATGACTATTTTGTGCAATAATTTCAATAATTTTTATAAATTCTCTCTTTTCTAGGTCAGGATAAATTGGTAAACAAAGAGCCTGATCTGCAATTTTATTAGCAACAGGTAAGTTATTAGGATGTGCAGAATCCAAGTCTATATATGTAGGAAGATTTGAAATTAGAGGATAAAAATACTTGCGAGAATAAATATTATTTTTTTTAAGCTTCTCATAAAGTTCATCTCTGCTAATACCAAATTTCTCTTTATTAACTAAAATTGGAAAATAGGCATAATTCCATGTAACATCTTCATTTATTCTAATACAGGTAATTCCTTCGACAGATACAAACTCAGCTCTATAATAATCGGATATCTTCTTCCTTTTCGTAATATTTATCTCAATATCCCTTAATTGCAGCAAACCAAAAGCTGCTTGTAATTCATTCATTTTACCATTAATCCCTGATGATACAATTATTGTTTCCCCGGCAAAACCAAAATTCTTCAGGTAATCAATCTTCTGTTTCATTTCCTGGGAATTGCAGACGATTGCTCCACCTTCAATTGTGTTAAAAACTTTAGTTGCGTGAAAACTAAGCACAGAAAGGTCACCCCAGTTAAGAATGGATTCACCATTTCTTTTAACATTAAAAGCATGTGCAGCATCATAAATAACTTTTAAATTATATTTATCAGCAATTGCTTGTATTTTTTCATTATCACAGGGATTTCCGTAAACATGTACAGGCAAAATTGCTGTTGTTTTAGGAGTTATTAATGTCTCAACTTTTTCTGGATCTAAATTATATGTTTTGGAGTCAATATCACAAAATACCGGTGCAGTTCTATTCCAAACAATGGAATGCGATGTTGCCACAAAACTGAAAGGAGTTGTAATTACTTCACCTGTAATTTCCAAAGCTTGCAATGCAACCATTAAAGCATTAGTTCCGTTATTAAAAAGACAAAGGTGTTTCACACCAAGAAATTTAGCTAGTTCTTTTTCAAGCTGATGATGGAATTGCCCATTATTGGTAAGCCATTTAGATTCCCAAATTTCTTCCAAATAAGGAATAAATTCTTTAAGGAGTGGTAAAGATGGTTGAGTTACGTTTATTCTATCAGTTTTCATTATTACCTTTATATATCATTTTTTTTATTTCTACTAATTCCTCAAATTTCCCAACAACAGCAAAGCTTAGATATATTATCATTCCACAAGATATACCCACTATCAACTTTATCCAATCCTGAAATACAAAATGATTAATAACTAATATGGAAATGGACATAATTGCTGAAATGATCAGAATTGGAAAAATATCTTTGATTTGATCCCAAGTGCTATAATCAGCAAGTTTGCCAGTATAATGAGTATTAATAAAAAATGCAATAATGGAAGTTACTATTTGGCCAATTACCAAAGCTTTTACGCCAAATGAGAAAGTAGCAAGAATTACAACTGAGATAATTGCTTTTTTTATTATCTCCAATTTAAGAAATAAATCTGAACGACCTTTAACTTTTAATATATTTAAACTTTATAATGCTGAAAGTTTAGGATTTTATGTTCGAGCAAAACAGTTTCAA
>CAZOCS010000173.1:0-4178 GCA_964578365.1 uncultured Candidatus Cloacimonadota bacterium | reverse complement strand
TCAAAATCTTAAAATTTAATAAAATAATATTACTTTTCATAGTTCTTAATTCAATTAGAGTTTCAATTTTGAAATCTCAAATTAATTTATTTTTAATAAATAATAACATGTTGTAGTAAAAAAATTTCTTAAATATGGAATTTTGGATATGACATCATTCAATTTTCTTGGTTTTAAGTTAAATTTGATCTTATAGTTTGGGTTTATAAAATAAAACAATCTTTTTTTTAATTTGGTATTTTAACTGGAAAATTATTTTTTCAAATCGTTCAATACTGATTCCAGTCTCTTTAGTTTCTAGAAGTGCATTAATTTTTCTCTCACTTTCACCAAATAGTTTTAAAATATTTACATAAAGAAAGTTCGGAAGTAAATGAATATAGGGTAGAAGAGAAACAAACTTATTATCACACATTTGTTGATGACCACCAAAGGGCATTTGCCAAGCTGGAAATGCTAAAAAAATTCTTCCATTGGGCTTAAGAAATTTTTTAATATATTCTAATAATTTATTTTGATCGTGAATATGTTCAAGGGTATCTTTTAAGATTATTAGCTCGAATCTAGAATCTAACTCCTTATCAAAATCTACATTATAAATATTATTACAGATGAAACTTGCTTGTCCGTGTTTGATTTCTTTGCTAAAGAATTTCTTTGCATTTGCAATTTTATTTTCTGATAGATCGATACCTGTAACAATGCATCCCCTTTTTAGAAATGCCCTAAGAATGCCACCTTCACCACATCCAATTTCTAAAATGGAAGTATTATTTTCATTACAATTTAGATTATCAATAAATGGAATTATGTAATTTTCAGCATTTTCGAATTGTTGATTAAAATATAATTTCCGATTTTTATGAAATTCAAAAGACATCTTTACCCCAAAGAAAATAATTATTTATTGCAATTTGAATTTTAAGTAATTTTTTTACTTTAATACATCCCCAAGCTGAGCAAATATATTCATTCAATTCTCTTGTTATTTTTTACTCAGGTCATTCGTAATAATCTAACTCAATGCTTTATTTAACTAAGGCTATTTCAATAAAAGCATCTTTGTAGTATGAGTTTCTACTCCTATTTTAAGTTGATATAAATAAACTCCAGATGTTACAAGTTTTCCAGACTGATCAGCTCCATTCCATGTGATTGAAGTTTGGTTATTGAGTATTGAATATTGTCTAATTTTCTGTCCTTTCAAGTTATAAATTAGCAAATCAGCACTTTCTATATTTTCAGTATTTAATTCAAAGTATATTGTTGTTGATGGATTAAAGGGATTTGGGTAATTACCAAATAGATTTGACTTTATCGTAAGAAGATCTTCTTCAGCATTAGAACCTTCTAAATCTATATCATCATCATTTCTAGGTTCAAGTTTAAACTGACCATAAGAATAATCTACAATACCAGTAATAGAATAAATATAATCATCTAAAACAGGAATATATGTATAATCTCCTAATCCACCAATTACACAGGCACCAGATTGATCTTCTACTTCCCATTCACCATAACCAAGGTCTTCATTTGTAACAGTTAAACTTTGGATTTTAGACAGAACACTTTCATAATCTTCTGTGGAAGAGAGTTCAACGGCATTAATAATAATTGGTTCAGGAAGATCGGATGTTCCCAAAATTGTCATATTAATTATATCGGTTATTTCTGTTTTATCATTGTATTCCAGCACACTTCCGGAGATTGTGATCTCATCACCTACCTCTACTTCCTGTAGTGGATAAACAGCAATTCCATTCCAAGCACCTATCCCATCTTGAATAAAGAAATAACTCTCAAATTTTGCAGTAACAATTCCAGTAGTTTCTACCAGTTCTCCCTCATGTGGAGATGGACCGGTAGTAGAATATTGGATCTCATAAATTGTGTAAGGTGTAACAGGTATTGGTTCAATTATAGAGAAGACAGCATTACTTTCATCCCAAGGATCTCCATCTTCGGCATCGGAAATAACAATTACGTAATCATCAGAAATTGTAAGATCTTCAGGAATATTCCATTCCCAGTTTCCGTCATCTTCGGTGGAAGCAACAAGTACTTCTCGTGTAGGGTCCACAACTGATTCTAATTCGATCATTATGTTCCCAGTAAAATTAATGGATGTCCAGGTAATTGGATGGGTAGAACCTTGTTCCCATTGTTCCCCTCCGTTCGGACTTACAACAATAATTGTAGGTTCAGGTGTTCCTCCAATTGTTTGGCTATTATTTAATTCTCCTGGAGTTTCTACTGCAGGCTCCTGCCAGATAAAATCACTATAAACTGCTCCAGTTCCTAACAGTTGAAGTGATTCTCCAATTGGTGAATCACTTGGCTCAGCAACACCAATATCGGAAGAGGTTACACCTGCTGCAGGACCGTCACCAGCTGCAAAAGTACCTTCATAGCTTAAGAACTGACCGGGAATAAGAGTGCCTTGATAATCAATTGCAATCCCATCTGGAGATCCATTTTGAATACCTGCAATCAATTTATAATAAATAGTAAAATTATCAACAGTACTACCTTCTGTAAAAGTATCTAATGTATGTGTTCCATAAGTTAACCCTCCATTTCCATTATAGAGAGTAATTGTGAATTCACTTATATCGTATGTTTCTGCATTTTCTAAAACTATCTCTAAAAATTCACCCTCATCGGTTCCTGCATTATCGTAATGAAACTCATTTATCCAAACATTTTGTGCTGAAAGCAATGTTCCTAAAAAAAATATAACTATAAACAATTTTTTCATGTTTTCCTCCCTATATTCATTACCACTCTTTAATTTCTATTTGCGAGAATATTGGTGCCATTTTATCTGCTGCTCTTTTCTGAAAACTCTTTGCAGCTTCCTGAAACCTATACCAATTGGATTGTTTATAATTTTCCTTAAAAGTTAATTTGTCTTTGATCGGATCAAAATTTACTTTTTTATCATCAAGAAATTTGATATCATCTGAAATTGCCTTATCGAACCAGCCATAAGGATCATATTCAGCATTTGTACTATGATTAGAGATAAGTTCTTGATATTTTCTAATTCTTACTTTCATTTGCTTTTTATATGAGGTTAAATGTCTTTCATCAATTTTGTCTTTAAGGATATCTGTAATATTTGCCTTTACAACTGTCCAATTAGTTGGGCTAGCAGTGAACATAAGAAAATTCTTATAAAGTTTATTAGATGCCAGCAAAACCCGTTCTGTATTATCAATAGTAGCATTTTCTTCTATAAGGCGTGGATCGTGCCAGATGAGATTAGGCACATCTGGTTTATAGCCTGCGTCTGCATGTCCTATATTCGGAGTTAAGGTCTCCCAAACTCCTTTCATTGCATTCATTTCGTCAAAATTCCCAATGAAATTTTGATGAGAAATTGTATCGGCAAGCATATGTGAAGCAATGCCTAATGAGTATAAATTCTCACTCTTTGTTGCATCATAAAAAATCTCTTGAGCATGAGTACTGGAGGATGTAGTATTTAGCAGGTGCATTTTTCCATCCTTCCTTCTGGTTTTGGGGCTTGTTGGATTTCCAGGCATAAAATGGAATAATAAATATATCCGCATTAATTGCTTTCTGGGTCGAGTGATATTCTTTGTTTGAGTAATGTAATTCTCATATACGGAACCATCCGGAAGCTTAATTTTGTATTGGGTTGAATTATCATCAACATACTGCGATGAATAGGCTATGATCTCTGCTTCGGTATTATCAAAACCTGCTTCTAATGCTAAATACTTTGTTAAGTAATAATGAAATTCAATATTCATGATCTCTCCCTCTTTACCACAGAAATAATTTATATTTAAGGACACAATGATCCACAAATTAATGTTTATTTGATAAACTTATGGTGTCAACTAATTATTATTTTTTCATTCTTATATATAATTGATTCTTAATGATGCAAGTGAGACTAAGGATTGCATAATAAAACAAATTGAGAGATTTATTTATTTGATTTGCAGGTTTTGAGATGTAAATGTTTGTGGTGCAAAACAAAACGCCCTAACCGAATCTGGTTAGGGCACTATGAATCTATTATAGTATATTAGTCTTCTTTAAGAAGCTCCGGATACAATGGAAATTTAGAACAGAAATCACGAACTTCTTCTTTAATTTGAGCTAACTTTTCTTCATCGTCATGATTAGAAAAAACCTGAGAG
>CAZOCS010000172.1:0-4191 GCA_964578365.1 uncultured Candidatus Cloacimonadota bacterium | reverse complement strand
TGTAAACCCGGCAACGCTCACTGGCCCAAAGATCCATGTCGTCTGTCACGTCACACAGGTGTCCACGTGTCCGAAAGAAGAGCTCTGCACAACCGATGAACAGAACGGCCAGAGCGACCACCAAAAAACCGTAGAACCAGAGGGATTTTAGGGAAAAGGTCTTTCTAGAATTGGAAGTAGATAAATGCGCGGTCATGGGCGGTAAATGACATGAATATGGCGTATAGCATACACCCGAACAAACCAACCTGCAGCCATCGAGGAACACGGTTAATCACTTCTTTGATACTACCATCTCGCAGAAGATAATGCGATATGAAGAATACGGATGCAAAAAAAAAACGCGGCAAAGGTGTCACGGCGTGAGAGTTGCACCCCATCGTCGTAAGCCAGCATCGAACAGGTCATTTGCCAGGCACGGCTCAATGACGGCGCTCTGAAGAACACCCATGCCAGACAGACACAGAAGAAGGTTGTTAGAGCTAATGCGATGCGCCCCACTCGACACTCCCAAAAACGAAGGCGAGCAATTGCGCTGCGGCGCGCTAGCTTCTCAAGCAAGAGAAACAGGCCGTGAAGGGCTCCCCAGATCACAAAAAGCCATGAAGCACCATGCCAGAGCCCTCCCAACAGCATGGTTACACATAGATTGATGTTCGTACGAGTCGGGCCCTTACGGTTCCCCCCTAGTGGGATGTACAGATAGTCCCTCAGCCAACTGGACAAACTGATATGCCAACGTTGCCAGAAATCAGAGAAGCCAATGCCACCGTATGGGTAACGGAAGTTCCTGGGGAGGTAGAAGCCAAGACACATGGCAATCCCGATCGCACAGGCTGAATACCCAGCGAAATCACAGAATATCTGAACAGCAAATGCCAGGGTTCCTGCCCAGGCTGCAGTGAAGCCCGGATTGCCAACTCCGTCAAAGACTCTCTCGACAATCGGTGCCATAGTCAAGTCGGCGATCACCTGCTTGCTAAAAAGACCGATGAAGAATAGTGACAGCCCTCTGCCTACGGCGCCCGGATCTCGGCGCGGCGGATTGGCGCACTGCGGTAGGAAATCGACCCCACGCACAATTGGCCCCGCGACCAGTTGTGGGAAAAAAGTAACAAATAGAGCGTAATCCAGGAAACTGTGCCAAGGTACCGTTTTATTATGTTTATGATGATAAACGTCTAAAGTGTATGAAAGCGTCTGGAAGGTATAAAAAGAAATACCGACCGGCAATATTATATTCGGTTTAGCGGGGGAATAATCGAATCCGACGGAATTTACCAACAGTATAAAATTATCAAGTAAAAAACCTCCGTATTTAAAAAAACCGAGGATACCCAAATTTGTGGAAAGGCTTAATAAAAGAAGAGATCTCCGTTTTTTTGAGGGGTTCTGTTCTATGAATCCTCCGGGCAATGAACCAGTCTGTAGCGGTTGATAACCAAATTATCAGAACAAAAGGAGGATTCCAAGCCGCATAAAACAGGTAGCTTGCTAGCAAAAGATTTAATTTTCTTTGGCGCCATGAGAAAGGTAAATAATGGAAAACTAAGGTTACAGTGAAAAAAATTATAAAAGAAAATGAGTTGAATAACATCGTAATTTTTTAACAGTTAATCCAATAGAATTTCAACCAATCTCCTTAAAATAAAAAAAAAATTACTCTAAGGAGATCATAGGTAAGGGTATTCTGACAAAGGCATGCATAGTCGTGTGGACGGTTACTACTATTGTCGTTGAAAAAAGTAGACCATTAAATTATTTCAGTAATCGTCGATCAAAAATCTGGTTAAAAAGAGCCCCTCATTTGTTTAAAACTTTTGTATCATGCCACTGGCATCCGCATCCACCAGCACTTTAGCCCAATTATTGCGAAGCTCGGGTTTAATACCCCGCCGCTTGCGGCGTAATTAAAACTATATTACGAATTGGCTCATGGGAGAGCTAATTCGAAAGAGTCATAACGTATCGATATTGATGTACCATTTTGTTTGTGTAGCCAAATACAGACGTCTTGTTATCACAGAAGAAGTGGACACAGTCCTCCAAAAAGTCTGCATAGAGATTTCGAAGCGATATGAAATACGGTTTTTAGAGATAGGTGCAGAAAGGGATCACGTCCATTTTCTAATCCAATCGGTTCCGTCGTATAGCCCAACGAAGATAGTGACAAAAGTGAAAAGCATCACAGCAAGAGAGATATTTTCAAGAGTGCCATCTGTAAAAGAACAATTGTAGGGTGGTGAATTCTGGACGGACGGCTATTTTGTATCAACAGTTGGTGAACATGCAAATGAAGATGTCATCCGTCAATACATCAAGAACCAGGGCCAGCACGGACCTTACAAACAATTGCACAAGAAAAAACCGGGTCATAAACAACTATCGTTGTTCTAACTGCAAATACCCCGCCGCTTGCGGAGGGGATTATTTATTAAATGATCAAAATTTTTCCGATTGATCTGTAGCTCCCGTACATGACGTAATAGACGGAACTTCAGTGGAAATATGTGTCTTGAACATACCCGCTAAGCTTTTGTACCAATGACAATACCAATTGTACGCCTCGTGCAGTCAGATCAGCGATAGATTAGGCTGTACCCCTTTAAAATATGAATTGGTGTAATCCGCCAGGATCAAAAAAGTGGTTTTTCCTCTGAGACGACATGTCTCCTTGAACGAGATGATGCGTTCAACCCAGCGGTTGCCTTTTTCACTTTACGTACCCAGACTGCGTTTTCGCCACAAAACGCCGAAGAGCAAGGTACGTTCAGCGCGATTATTAGTGGGTTCAACACTTTGTGGTCGAGAATAAAACAAAGTGAGTCAATTTCGGAGACGATTTGACGAGCAAACAAGCCTGCATTGTTCTCTTCGATTTCTCAAAGGGACAACGTGATCAAAAGTATCGTACCAAATTCCACCCTTAGCTCCTGGGATTGCGGATCTTTGGCAAACAAAATCATTATTTATGCAAATCTTCGATCAGATACCAAAACCGCCACAGGTCCGGCTTTTTTCTCTTCGTCAGGGCTTTGGCCTGCGTAGCAGGTGAGCCAGGCGAGTCCGTCGTATAGCTCATTTCCAGTAAAAGGCATAGCTGTGGTTGAACAAGATTCTTTTCCAGTTTTTGGACCAAACGTTAAAGGCTTTTTTTGAGCGGAGGATCAATACGGTAAAGGTACCAGTAAATCCCAGGTTTTGATTACAACATGGCGATCCGGGCCGGCTTCTTGCCAAGTAACTGATTCTGACAAGGTTTCGGAAGGTCATCCGTTAGTCGAGCTCTTGATTGATCAAGATGCTCAACTAATGACGGATTAAAGTTTGAGCCACATGAGTACTGGCCGACGGTTAAAGCCAGTCCCGTAATCAATTATAGCGCAGAAGGATTTAACAAAGGTGATACACATAACAAGACTGCTGAATCGTTCTCGTTATATATTGAAAGGCCGAGGGTTGGCGTTTTTCACTACATGAGTAGACAAAATTTGCAGCGTTACTTAAAAGAAGTTTACTTCCGGTGGCGGTACAGGATAGAAAAGATACAACGTAAACACGGCGAAAAAGATAAGAAAAGATAGCAAGCCACTGGCTTTTCAGCCAATATGTGTCATCCTGTTGTCACTCGGCCTGGGAAACGGGTTAGAAACAACCAGCAAGGGCGGCATAAGGGATTTTGTTAGACCTTACCTGGCCTCTCAATTAGCTGGTGTTGAGTCGATATTAGACTTTTATTAGATTGTCGCCGCATGATTATTTCAAACTCAACTACCTGCGACCAGTAAACTATCAATAGGCTGTTTCATGTCTTTTGTTGTGTAGAAAACACGTTAATAGCGATTTTCACCATACTTTATTTGTTATTTTAAAATCTTTAATTGTAGGCATATATTCAGGGCTGCGGCAATGATATATAGGGACTCTTCCGTATATTGCTGCCCAATGAGAAAATGTACTAGGCGCCCCAACAATATAATCGCAATTTGATAAGATAAATAAATCTACAATTTCTCTAGAGTTACTAATATGGCAGGGATATTTTGAAAAGATGGAGGTGGGGATTTTTTCATCCGAGACTATTAAAAAGGATACGGATTTAGGCGTGGTCGCCTTTATTAAGTGATACACTAAGTGTAAGCATTCAGTGAACCCGTCCCCCATCAAACCAGCACCCTAAAAAAAATAGTC
>CAZOCS010000171.1:0-4237 GCA_964578365.1 uncultured Candidatus Cloacimonadota bacterium | reverse complement strand
TTATGGGTAAAAATATAAGAAAGCTATCTGATAAGCAATTATCAAAAAGAAAAGCTATAATTGCTGCTGCGATTAATGTTTTTTCCCATAAAGGTTTTCATAAAGCAAAAATTTCGCATATTTCTAAATTGGCTAATGTTGCTGATGGTACAATATACTTGTATTTTAATAACAAAGAAAATTTGCTTGTTTCAGCATTTGATGATCTTATTGAAAGTATTCTAGTGGAAATGAAAGATAAAATATCCAATGAAAAGTCTGCCTTAGATAGGCTTATTAAATTTTTTGATCTTCATGTTGATGTGTTCACAGAGCAACCGGCAGTTGTCAGATTTTTAGCAATTGAGTTAAGACAAAGCCCAGATTTTTATGAACTTTATCCATCATATAATCCACTTAAGGAATATATTTCATATATTGAAAAACTCATTATAGATTCTATCGAAGAAAAAAGCATTAGGGCTGTAGATTCAAGAGCTTTAACTTTGATAATTTTTGGTACAATGGATTTTCTGCTTACAGAGTGGTCAACCAAAAACCAGCCTTTCTCTTTAGTAGAAATGAAGGAAAAAGTCGTAGATATCATTCGTTGGGGAATTCGAATAAAATAAACATCTTTATTAGAAATTCTCGAGCCATTACAGTTAAATACAGGAGGAATACATGATTATTCCATTGAACAAAAAAGAGAAAACATTTATGCGTAAGATGTTAAAATGGGACCAACAAAAGACTTCATCTGAAGTAATAATAAATAATTTGTTATTAATTGCTGGTATGCTTGTTACACTATATGTAGCTTATAAGACCATTACAAACCTAAATGACCTTCAATCATTATGGTTACTGCTGCCCGGATATGTAATTGGAATTCTGCTTCTTATTATCTTTATTGTTGGAGACTCAAGAATTAAAGAGCGTAGAAAATACGCTTCAGTTATGCGCAAGATACTAATCCATAGTAGAAAGGAAAGAGAAGAAAATCAATGAACATAAAAGATAGATCACAATTATTAGATCTAGCTCGAAAAAGTATTGAATATTATTTAGAATCCAATAATAATTATACTTTAGAAAATCAGAATAATTCTATTTTTATGGAAGAGAGAGCAGTATTTGTAACTTTGCATAAAGATGGAGATCTTAGAGGTTGTATCGGACATATGCAGGCACGAATGCCACTTTACAAAGCTGTTATAGAAATGGCTACTGCCTCAGCTTTCGAGGATCCTCGTTTTCCATCTGTTCAAAAAGAAGAATTAAATAAAATTGAAATTGAAATTTCTATATTATCTCCGATGGAAAGAATTTTAGATTATAAACAAATACGACTTGGAATAGATGGAGTCTGGATAAAGAGCGGTTTCCGTAGCGGAGTTTATTTACCACAAGTAGCTATTGATACAGGTTGGGATCTCGAAACTTTCTTAAGGAGTTTATGCTCATCTAAGGCAGGATTACCAGCAGATGCTTATAAAGATCCAAATGTAGAGATCTATATTTATCAAGTAGAAAAATTTAACGAGTAGTATTTTAATACGTAACTATAATAAAATAAAGACCCCGAATTCTCGGAGTCTTTATTTTTTTGCTAATAACCTTTAGGGAGGATATTAGAGTTCGTCATCTGTATCTAATATTTGAATATTAAAATCCATATTCTTTATCTCTTTTTGTACTTTTTTCAGATTATCTTTCACATCATGAAATTCTTCCATTTTGATTTGTTTAATCTTTTCCATTTCATCAAATTTTTCATATATATGTTCAAGATCACTAATTTTTTTCTCAACACCATCTATCAAAATTTTTATCTCACCATCATCAATTGTAACTTCAATTTCTTCAGCAGATTTACTATACTCTCTTTCTCCGATGGTCACTAAAATATCTTGTACTACTCCATCTCTTTGAATACTAAGAGTAATTTCTTCACCAATTTCTTTGCCTTCTATAGCTTTTCCGATTTCCAGAGCTTTTTCATTTTCCACCGCAACAATAATGTCACCTTCTTTCAGTCCTGCTTTCTCAGCTGGTGTACCTTCAATTACCTTTGTGATCTTCGTTTCTTTAACTGCAATTTCTTTGCCGTCTTTTTCAGTAAGATCTTTATTAATTTCCAGTTTTACACCGATCCACTTATTATGATCTGGCAGGTCATATTGATAAAACAGAATATTCTCCGGTGATTTGAACAGATTAATTGTATCATCTTTTCCGGAAAACATGAAATTAAGTTTATCTTCTTTCTCACCTAACACTAACTTAAGTTTTTTAGTTTTCTTTCCTCTAAGAATTTCTATTGATACCTTATCTTCCGGCTTGAAATTCTTCAACATCTTAATAAGTTGATCGGTCGTATATATCTTCTCATCAGCAAATGTAAGAAGTACATCTTTGTCTTTTAGCCCAGCTTCATCAGCCGGAGAATCTTTTACAACTTCACTTATCAAAATTCCAAAAGATTCTTTATGTTTTAATTTCTGCTTTGTTTTATCATCCAGATCCTTCAGAAATACACCCATATAAGTTCTTTTTGGAATTTCAGGGATCTTTTTTTCTTCCAATACCAGGATGCATGTATCTGTTTTATCCTCTCTTTTGTAAGTTATTTTGATCTTTTGCTCAGATTCAAAGAACGAGAGCATCTTTCTCACTTGATCAATGGTATAAATTTTATCCCCATCGATCATCATGAGCAAATCTCCTGTCATTAATCCAGCCTTTTCTGCAGGACTCTCTTCTGTTACTCTTTTTATTAGAACCCCATATTGTTCTTCCGACTTTTCTCCTAACACTAATCCCATTCTCACCTTAGGTTTTGCAAATAATGGAATACTGATCAACATCATGCTTATTAATACAATTATCAATATTTTTTTCATTTTCCCTCCAAATATTGTTTATACCTTATTTCACTTAAAAGCTGACTTCACGCAGTTGTTTCTTTCTATCCGACTTATTAAATTCAGAAATTATCATTACAGCTTGTGAATCCCGGGATACATATTTCCGAATGATATAAGTTTTATCTTCTCTATATTCTTCTGGATCGATCCTGTTTTTTAGATTTGGATTATGAATAGATGTATAATAAAATTTGTCATTATCCTCAGCAAATCTCTTAAAAAATTCATCGTCAGAATAGTTTGCATTCCCATTTCCATTTGATTTGGAAACTTCCTTTTTAAAAGCTACTTCATTAGCTTTAATGCTGATCTCCGGAAAGATAATCACTGAGATTAAAATAACAGCCATTAAGCTAGCAAATGCTATAGAATATCGGAATTTCTTAACATATCTACTTTCTTGACTATGATATTTTCTAATTAATTTACTTCTTAATACCTGTTCAAATTGATCATTTTCAATTTTAGGTACTTCCATAGATAACAATTTATTTTCAAGATCTTTCATAATCGATCTCCTTCTCTATTTTCTTTCGTAATTTTTTTAAGAGTCTATGCGTTTGAACCTTTACAGCACCCTCTTTTTTTCTTACAATTTCACTAATTTCTGCATAACTGAGTTTCTCATAAAATCTTAAAGAAATAAGGTTTTGTTCATTCGGTTCCAACCCCAAAAGAAATTTCTTAACAATTGAGAAATCAATCTCAATTGACTCTCCAGTTGGTAAATTCCACTCAAAATTATCATGTATTCTCTTTTCACGTTTTCTTTCGTAAAAATACTGACTTAGTTCATTTAAAGCAATACGATATAACCAAGATGAGAAGCCACAATTTCGTGAATCATAAAACCGAAATATTGTTAATCGCTTCATTGCTTTAAAAAAAACATTAGAAACAATTTCGTTACGCACAGATTCTTCTTTCACTCTATGAAATATAAAATTATTGATTTTTGGATAATACTTACTATAAAGATAATCAAACTGGTTGATATCTTTTTTGGCATTGATGATTATCTCTCTTTCTCTATCCAAATTTTAAAATCCTTTCGAGCTCTCTAAATACTATAACGAAAATCAATATCTCTGGTTACAATTTATTTATTCAGTAAGCACTTATAGTCAAACAATTTATTGCTAATTTACTATATAATTTGAATTTATAATTACTTATAAGTTCAAAATTTTAGATACAGAAAAAAAGTATTGCCTGTTTTCTTTAACTTCTGTTTCTTGCCGATAATTATTGATATTAAATATTAAGGAGACAAAAATGAAACGAATAGTTGTACTTATACTTATTATCATTCCAATATTAATTTTTGC
>CAZOCS010000170.1:0-4384 GCA_964578365.1 uncultured Candidatus Cloacimonadota bacterium | reverse complement strand
TCCGGCAAGAATGCGGGAAAGATCCAGAACTTTTATTCCTTCTAAAGGTTTGGCCATCTATTTCTCCTCTTTCTTCAAATTTGCCATTGCCACTTTTTCTTTTGTAATTGGCATAGATTTTATCCTGATCCCAAGAGCATCATTCACTGCGTTTGCTATCATTGGAGCTGCAGGTATCATTGTGTGTTCTCCTACACCGCGAGCACCAAAAGGCCCATCGGGTTGTGGAACTTCAACTATGATCGGTACTATTTCATCGGGAACATCTTTAGCAGTAGGAATTTTGTAATCTGTAAAATTCGGATTCAACATTTTTCCTTTATCATCAAAGCGCATATCTTCATATAAAACTGTGGCTAACCCTTGCAGAAGTCCACCTGTGATCTGCCCTTTTACCAGCGATGGATTTATAGCTTTTCCAACATCGATTGCTTCCACAGCTTTTCTCACATGCATTTCTCCGCTATCTTTATCCACTTCCAAAGTTATTGCAGCAGCACCAACGGTGTAATGAACATTAGGATGACCACCCTGGCTTGTTTCAGGATCACTATTGGCAGATGCAAATTCCGGCATGAAAATTCCATGTCCCATGATCGGACCACCTTTGAAAGTGCTGTCTTCTGCCATTATGCCATTGATCACAAAATCTTTTAGAGGTAACTCAAAACTTGGTTTAGTTTTACATTTGACTTTTTCATCTTCTAAAAAGAGCATATCTTTTGGAAGATAAAGAGTTCTGGAAACAACATCAAATATCTGTTCTCTGGCATCGATTGCAGCATTTCGAACTGCATTTCCACATGACCAGGTAACATGAGAAGCAACTGTTTGCCATTCATAAGGATTCCTATCTGTATCAGGATTTTCCGTACGGATCTTAGTAATTGGAACTGCCAGTATCTCAGCAGCAATTTGTGCCATAACAGTGAGATAACCCTGTCCCATATCCATTCCGGAAACCAAAATGTTTATACTGCCGTCTTCACTGAATTTTAAAAATGCAGCAGATGAAGCATTGGGCGGCATGGCGGGAGCTTTCCAAATTAGAGAAAATCCTTTTCCAATTTTTAAATTCGGATCATCAGATTTTGCTTCTTTTCCCCACTCTATCTCTTTGGCAACCTTATCAATACACTCGATAAGTCCATTGGGATTCATTTCTACACCATAAGCGAGGATATCATCTTCCTTTATTGCATTTATTTTTCTTATCTCTACTGCATCAATGTTCAAATGATCCGCAATTCTGTTTATATGTGATTCCAACCCAAACATAAACTCAGAATATCCAAATCCTCGATATGCTCCGCAAGGTGGAAGATTGGTATAAAGACAAACCGAATCAATTGATATATTATGGAAACGATAAGGACCGATTGCAGAAAGGCCAACTGCATTTACAACATTTGCTCCATATTCTGCAGAAGCTCCTGTATCCCAATAAAGTCTATGATTAATTGCAGTAAATGTTCCGTCATTTTTTACACCGATCTTGAGCTTGGCAATCACGCCCAACCGCTGGGAAGTATTATAAAACTCCTGCTCACGTGACCAGATGATTTTTACAGGATTTCCCTTAACTTTAGTTGCAATTGCAGCTGCCAGAATCTCCATGGAAACACCTGCTTTTCCACCAAATCCACCTCCAATTGGTGGTGCAATTACTCTCACATCTTTATGTGTGAATCCAAGTGGTGCTAGAGATTCGGCAAATAAATTTCTCTGAGTATGTGGTGATTGTGAAGAAGCCCAGATCGTCAATCTGCCCGATAGATCACATAAACCTACTGCAGCATGAGTTTCCAGGGGACAATGAGCATATCTGGGAACGTTATAAGTGTCTTCCAAAATGTAGTCTGCATCTCCAAAACCTTTTATTATGTCACCACGTCTGGTTTTACGCCAATGTGCAATATTCGTGTTTGCTTGCGGAAAAAACCATGGAACGTGCTCGTATTCCCCAAGATCAGGATGAATAAGCAGAGCATCATCTTTAAGTGCTTCCATTTGATCGAAAATTGCTGGGAGTTTTTCATATTTTACTTTAACAAGTTTTGCAGCTCTTTTTGCTGTTTTGATATCTCTTGCTACTACTGCTGCAATCTGCTGGCCTACATAGTGAACTGTATCCATAGCAAAAATAAAACGATCTTTCATATATAAACCGAACTTAAATGGAAAATCTTTCCCTGTGAAAACACCTACAACTCCAGGAAATTTTTCTGCTTCGGTTGTATCAATACTTAATATTTTTGCATGAGCTTCAGTGCTCTCTACAATTGCAGCAAAATGCAGATTTGGTCCAAATTCAAGATCATCAGTATAACGGGTTGCTCCTGATATTTTCTCTTTACCGTCAATACGAACCGATGGTTTTCCAACATGTTTCAGATCATTCATGATGTCCCTCCTCAGTTGCTTCCTGCACAGATTCCAGAATCGGCAGATAACCGGTACAACGACATAAATTCCCAGAAAGAGCTTCTTTGATCTCTTCTAAATTCGGATGAGGGTTTTTCTCTATTAATTCTGTTGTTGATATGATCATACCCGGTGCACAAAAGCCGCATTGAAATGCATTTTTATCGAGCATTGTGTTTTGAACTTTACTCAGTTCATCTTTAGAAATTCCCTCAACTGTTACAATTTCCTGTTCATCAGTCTCTATTGCTAGAACCAGGCAACTACGCACACTTTTGCCATTCAAAAGAACAGCACATGCTCCGCAATCTCCGCGATCACATCCGCATTTAGGGCTTTTTACACCAAGTTTTTCACGCAGAACATCCAATAATATATCTTCAGGTTCTACATAAACACTTCGCAATTCATTATTTAATTTCAATGTTATCTTTTTCATGATCTACCACCTTTCAAGAGAGCAACGGATTTTTGTAAACCACGTTTAAACATTATTTTCATCATGTGAATTCTATATTCTTTGGAAGAACGGATATCAGAAATTGGAGATATTTCAGCAGGGATCAGCTCTGCAGATTCTTCCAACAACTTATCAGTAATTTCTTTATTATGCAGAAAATCTTCCAATTTTTTCATTCTCTTGGGAACAGGACCAACAGCGCAATACGCAAAGCGGTAATTTTTGTTTGCATCAACGAAAATACCAATTCCTGCTTGAGCCAGATCCTCACCTTTATAGCGTCCTAACTTTTCATAAACTCCTGCATGTTGAGAAATTGGAATCTTGATACCCAATACAAGTTCATCGGTATTTAGAATTGTTTTTTTAGGTCCTGTAAACCAATCATGAATTGAGATTGTTCTCTTTCCTGTTGTGCTTTGAACTATAATTTCTGCATCATATACAAGCAATGCAGGTGCAGAATCTAAACTTGGAACAGCTGAGCAGATGTTTCCAACAACAGTAGCCCTGTTTCTTATTCCTACGGATGCAACAGTCATACTGGCTTTCCAAAGAACTGGTAATTTTTCTTTGAGCTTTTGTGATTCGATAAGATCAGTAAAAGTAACACCTGCACCAATAAATATGTTGCTTTCTGATATTTCAAATTTATTCAGTTCAGTTATTCTTTTAATATCGATCACGTTTTCTGTTTTAATGATTTCTTCCTTTAGATGAACAACTAGATCAGTTCCACCTGCTAGAATTTTTGCTTTTCCTTTTAGATCTGATAACAAGTTCAAAGCTTCATCTATATTTTTGGGCTTATGGTATTCAAAGTCGTTTATAATAGCCATAATAACTCCTTATTCGTTCTACAATTTCTATGCTTCCATTGCGATTATACGGCACATTGAAGATTCCAATTCAATACCACGTAGTGGGAATAATCCAATCCAAACACGTTTGTTATTAACTTTATTGATCTCACCACCCAAGTTTTCGGCGTGTATCAAACCTTTAGGGAAAAGATTAAGGTGCATAACCTGATAGAACTCTTCTAATGGGAACATCTCGTCCCATGTTTTACCATGATCTGCGATCAATTTTTTCTCTGCTTCTTTGAATGGTTTAGGGTGCCAATCACGGATAATAGTATTCATTGGATGATCTGCACTACCGCAATCTACACCTATCCATTTAATTTCCATATCCAATGCCCATTGGTGAAAATCGGCACTAGGACCGGGATGTTTAACAAAATAACGAATTTCATCAGATTCAGGTTGATCCCAACTATATTTATGATAGCCAGTGTTGATAATGAGAATATCACCTTTCTTGATCTCTACCTTTTTCATCAGCATCTCTGGAGTGTAGAGTGAATAATCTGAAACTTCTTCAGAAATATCTACAACGACACCCTGTCCTATCCATTTTTTTAATGGAACATTTCCAATAGTATGTCCACTTGCAAAGAAATGGATCTGTCCATCGATATGAGTTCCAACATGATTA
>CAZOCS010000169.1:0-4402 GCA_964578365.1 uncultured Candidatus Cloacimonadota bacterium | reverse complement strand
CAGTCTCAAGTTTTGCTGTTCGCTCTTTATCATCACTTTCTATTATAAGTTCTTCGATCTCTTTTTCTTTTTCTTCAATTTTCTCTACCATCTTCTCTGTTGTAATAGCCTTATCAATTTCATGTTTTACTTCAATGTCGCTTATTATAGTTTGAACTTGTTCTTTATTGATCGCAAATTGTAATGAATCTTGATATTCAGTATACAATTTGAAATATTGTAAAGCCTTATCCTCATTACCAACAATATTATAGTATTCATAATTAATGAGAAATTTATTACTATTAATTTCCTGGTTCAGCATTTCATTTGTGTCGGCAAATTTCTGAATGTAATTATATGCCTTTTCTTTATCTCCGGTTTCCCTATAAATTCTACCTAATGCCTCATATGTACGTACCAGACTTTCTAAATTATCTATTTCATTGTAATTCTCTGCTGCAGTTTTGTAATGCAACTCCGCAAAATCATAATCCTCATTATAGATATCAATGTTTCCTAATTTTTCATTTGTTAGGGCAAAAGAATTTTTATTATCAAAATTACTATGTTGTTCTAAAGAGAGTTCATAATTTTCATAAGCCCCCTTTAGATCGCCTAAAGTATAATAGATTTCAGCAATTATAAAATGACATTTTGCCAATCCAGGATGATTTTTATGTGATTTACTTAAATCCAATGCCTGAACTGCATATTCAAAAGCAATTACATTTTCTCCTATAATATTATTATAAGTTGCAAGGTAATATAAGGCAGCTATTTGGAGATCTATGTTGTTAATGTCCTTTGCTGATTGTAAAGATAAACCCATAAATTCAATCGCTTCATTATAACTATCAAGATTGTAGTATGAGATACCTATATTTTGTAGTTGTTGTGTTTTCTGCAATTTATTATTGATATCTGAAGAAGTTTTAAGAGCCTTAAGGCCATATTCTAAACTTGCTTGTGGATAAATTTTCCAATATGATCTCTGTAATTCATCAAGTATCAATATTTCCTTAAGACCTGTTGCAGATCTTAACTCCAATTTCAAATTATCTAATCTGGTTAGACCGTATACATTAATGATCAGAACTATTAATAATAAAAATAAAGATATTTTTTTCAAAACTATCCTCTTATATTTAATTTATGGTTGGAGAATACCCAGCCAATCTCCCAAAAGGAATTGTAATCTTCCTATCAAAAGAGAAATACGTGCCATCGCAGTATAACCAAAAGCAGCACCAAAACTTACCATTAAGAAATAAATACCAATTTTTGCTGAAACACCCAATGCACCAGTGTGTTTCTTACTGAAATAGAAGTATACTACACCGCAGATAGTTCCAACCACTAGCATTATTTGTCCAACTATCATCACCCAACTCTCACCAATAAAAGGGTTTATCATTGTTGCGGTTAGTTGATTCAAGACATCAGATTTTAAATAACGAAGAAAGAAAACACCGGACGTTGTTCCTATCACTACAGATATTGGGAATCTACTAACCCACTCAGTTTTTGGGATCAAGCGCATTAACATCATTATTCCAAGAATTGCAGGGAAAAGCTTGATCCAGTTTGTATTGAAATCCTGAGTTAATGGATCGTAAAGATTTGGGATAAGAATAGAGAAGACCGTGTAGACAAACCAATAACCTGCCGAAAGTCCTACAAATATCTGTTCAGCCGTTTTATAGAAAGGGTTATCTTTATAAAGGAAGCTAAATATTGCAAATGTAAAGAGCGCACCCAGCCAAATACCTAATACAGCAAAGAACTGTTCCATTACTTACCTCCCTTTTTCCCGGCTTTTTTATTACGCCAATAATTTATATTACCAATAGCTATAAAAATAATTATTATCAAATGTGCTATAGATTGTGCATCCATTCCGCTGGTTGCGGTTCCAGGTGTTTTTATCAAAACTTCATATTCTGCAGCAGCCTTCAGTCCCGCCAGAAGTCCTGTTAGTTGTTTCTGCTCATTTATGTAAGGAAGCATTGCCGGGGCGCTTACACCTGTGCACCCGCCTGATGTTGGCCTTCCATAGGCATCATGAGCTATCTGCACCCACTCTTTTATTCCTGGAGCACCTGCCGATAGAGAAAAAATAAATCCAATGTTATTAAAATTATTTATTCCTTCCATAATTGGAAGTTCATCAATATTATTTCCGTTCATATCTTTTGGAAACACCTCGCGGAAGTTTTTTCCCATTGACTGGATCGTGATCATTCCTCCCGCTTTAAAACCGAGATTCACATAGTCTTCACCATATTTAAGATTAGCGTAATCACCCTTTAACTGATCAATAATATCATCAGCCATCTGAACACCCATTGGCCACATTGCAGTAATGATAACATTTATCTCTTTATCAAAACAATGTTTAATAACTGCTTTTGCCATAGGGTGCAATTCCGGCATACTAGCGGGATCATAATCAAAAGAAATAAGAGCTTTAGAGTCTTTGGGCATACTGTCTATCAAATCATAAACCAACTGCACATTCTTTGTGGTTTCTAAGGGTAGTCCGATCGTGAAAATAAGTGGGAGGGCAACACCTAAGAATATGAGTAAGAATAACCATCGTCTGTCTATCTGTTTAGCTTTTCCCATTATTCACCTCCCAGATAGGATCTTTCAATTCCCAGAATAATCCTTAAGGAGCTTCCTATGATCCCCAAACCAGCCCCGATCATAATGGCACGTTGACCAGCAGTAGTAGGGAAGGTCATAATAAATTCAGATACTTTTGGAAGATGAAGAAAGTTCAGGGATTCAGGTAACCAGCCTGTTAAAAGGCTTCCAAATGTTGTGTTACCAAGCATAACAAGAACGGCAGATGCAAGTAGAAGGTTGGATTCTACAGTTCTTCCAATAAAAGCTCTGTATGCTGCGGAAGCAATGAAGAAAGCTAATAGAGAAAACATTGTAGCCTGTAAGTGCTGATAAATATTATGAAAAAGATAATCGAAAGGTTTATAACCCAACGTACTTGAAATAGCTTCCCCGTGACCTAACATACCAGCACTCTTTCCGGTTCCCCATAAAAAACCAAGAGCAACCATAATTGTGAAACTGATAAGTGTAATTGTATAGAATTGCCAATCACGTTGTTTGTATTTGATCTTTAAAATATTTACTTTAAATAAACTTAATTGTCCAAGCAGTATAGCAAATCCGGAAATTATCAAAAACCATATTTCCAGTTCCCCAGATAATTGACCGAATGGTTTATGAGGGATGAATTCTGAAATTATCAAAATTATTCCAACTGTGAATGTTATTAATAATGGTATCTTTCTTTTCATGTTCTGCTCCTTAATGTAACGCTAAGAAATCTTTGAGGAAGTGAACACCCGAAATTTCCAGAATTATTCCAATTGTTAGAACTAATATAAATATTGCTTTACCAAAATCCTGACCCTTCAGGCTTCCAAGTTGATGTGGGTCTTTTGATAGATAGGCTGAAGCGGCAAATAATTCTTCACCTATAAGTGTATAATCACAGGCGACAACAAAAAATGGCAGTTGGCTTGGCATTGCTGTACCAGCAGTTTGAATAGCACCACTGGAAAATCCAGTTTCCGCTAAAATTAAAGATTCAGCATAAAAGGCACCCAGGAAGAAATTGGCTGCCGGTTTTTCACGCACTATTATGCCATCTACTCCAGCAACATAACCAAATTGATCATCAGTAAGATAAAAGACAGAATCAGAATCATAAGCATCTGGACGACCAGCTTTTAAATAAGCTTCCTTAACAACCTCTTTTGCCGTAGAAAGTACCATTGATCGGCATACGGGAACAATTAGCTTAGCATCGTATTCTGCAGCTTTTTGAGCTAATCTTCTAAGTAAAGTTAATCCAGCTATTGTTTGCATATCATCTAGATCCAGGGTGCCTGGAATGAAGAGGATGGGCCTGCCCATTTCGGTTGCTCGACCAACTGATTCATCCATTGATTCCAAACCGCCGATCTTTCTTATGTAGAGATCTTTTCCACTTTTAGCAGAAAAAATATAGTAAACTATAGAAATAGAAATTAATAATGCTAAAATTAGAAGTGAAATTTTATCTTTATTAAACCATTGAGCGGTTGCTTCTGAAGTTGTTTTGACAATATGAATGATTTCTCCATCGTAATTGATGACAGATAATCTATATGTGTACTCGATCCCGGGATCGATATTTGAACCATCTTCGAAAGTGCCTGTTGGTTCTTCTGAGCTTGTTATCGCGATAAATTCACCTTCAGCTAATTCTCTCTCAATTATGATCTTTGAAGATTCGATCTGTGAAGTGTCCCAGGATAATATCAGAGCAGATCCATCATCATTAGGTTTATCTTCAACATTAAGCCAAATTTGTTGAGAGAATAAGAAACATGAGTAGAAAACGAAAAGAAAA
>CAZOCS010000168.1:0-4432 GCA_964578365.1 uncultured Candidatus Cloacimonadota bacterium | reverse complement strand
TTCAGCTATGAGACCAAAATGTACGACCAACTAGTAGCCTGAATTTTGATCCATATTGGAGTTGGCATTGATTTCATCAATAGGTATGGGCAACTGAAATTTAAAATCTCCAGCCGGCAAGGTTAAAAACTCCGGAGGAGTACCTGAACCATCCTGTATATCCCCATTATTAGAACGTACAACAGCCTCACCTCGACGTTTTAAGTCGAAAAACCTATGACCTTCAAAGCTAAGCTCAACTCTTCTTTCAAATTGAATGGCGTCTTCCAATGCCTGGCCACTTTCCCCTCCAGTGTAAGAGGAATAACGAACATCCCTTAGGGTGTTCAAGGTCGCCAAAGCATTAGCCCCTTGGTTCAACTCGTACTGTGCCTCTGCTTTGTTCAAAACAACCTCAGCAGCTCGAAGAACCTTAATATCAACTCTTCCGTTAACCTGGCCAGGCTCTCCTAAAAACTTTCTAACTGCATTGTAATTATTACCTTCAAAAGTTGCATCATACTGCATTACTTCTAACCTAAGATCATTTGGGTCTATGCTATTGAAAAACTCATAATCAATAACATATTCAGATCTAGTATCCGGTGCTGTTGTTTGACTGTAAAGCACTCCAACATTATTAAAGCCAGATTCTGATGATGTGTTGACAGACCATTCAATAATCACACCTTCATTTGAAGTGTCTTCATAAACATCTAAAAGTGCGCCTTCAACAGTTGCATCCACAACTCCTTCAGCAACCTCATCAGCTGCATCAATTGCCAATTGGTAATCGCCATTGTATAGATAAACTCGCGATAACATACCATAAACGGCGTCTCTATCCAATCGTCCTTCCCCATTTTCGTCTCCGATTAATTGGGCAGCTTGCTCCAAATCGCCAATTATCTCAGCATAGTTGCTAGCCACAGTCTCTCTTGCCGGTTCCGCAAAGGGGTCACCAGTATCACCATCCTCCACCTTAAGGTATACAATACCAGGAGAATTATTGGCATCTGGGCTTTGAGTCGGAATCATTGCAAATATTCTGGCCAAATCAAAATGAGCAATAGCCCTTGCAGCCAATGCTTGACCTAAGATATTATCCTTTTCCGGTCCATCAGCCAAATTATCAATCTGTCCGATAACCAAATTAGCAGCATTGACGGCCTCATAAGCCTCACTCCAATATAAGGGAACAGCGCCCCCTGTATTTGGATTGTATCTGTAATCGTAATAATCCTCGTTAGATCTACGACCGCTCTGCGCTAGAATAACATTGTCCGCTAGTATATCCGGTAGAGCTTGTAGCCCGGATGCAGGAGCGGAATAATAATTCCAAAATTGACTGTAAATACCATCAACTCCATTCTGAAAACTAGAAACGCTATTGAAAAACGTTTCTGGATTCCCTTCAACAAAAGGCTGAAGGTCATTTAGTTCGTCATCACAAGATACCAGCAATGAAGTGGCCATCAATGATGCTAAACAATATGTATAAAATTTATTTTTCATGTCGATTTCTTTTTTTTAAAATCCTACTTCCACTCCGAAAGTATAAGATCTGGTTTGTGGATAACTGAACAAAGAGAATGCACCAGGAATAAATCCGCTGTTAGGATCACTCGGATCTGAACTTTCTGCAGAACCAATACCAATCTCTGGATCTCCGTTGTAATCCGTAATAGTGAATAAGTTTTGACCTGTAGCAAAAACCCTTACCCTATCAATACCTGTTTTGTTCAAGAATTTACTTGGAAGAACATAGTCTAAAGTCAAAGTTCTCAAACGGATGTAATCTCCTTTCTCCAACCAACGGTCACTATCTTGATCAGCTGTCCCCTGATACAATGGACTTGGTAACACATTGGTATCTCCAGGTTGCTTCCAGTAATTAAATGCCTCTGTGCGTTGGTTGAATGCAATATTCCCTATAGAAACACCCGACTGTCTTTGAAAGTTCATGATATAGTTCCCTGCTTTACCAACAAAGTCAGCGCGGACACCAAACCCATGCCATCTAATCGAAGTAAAGAAACCTCCCTCTATATTGGCGTAAGGTGATTTACCTTCCAAAATGGTATTGAAACCTGCACTATACTCATTGGTAGTGTTACCATCCAAATCGTAATATAGAGGCTCACCAGTAGCTGAATCTACGCCAGCATATTTCACGGTATAGAAAGAATTGATTTCTTCCCCTTCCCTTAAAATATTGTAACCAAAAGTACCGCTTATAATATCATCTCCATTAACTAGAGAAACAACCTTATTATCTAGGAAAGAGACATTTCCTCCTACTCTCCATATAAAGTTTTCGGCCCTGATTACATCAGCATTTAATGAAACTTCCACACCGCTATTTTCTATTTCACCAATATTGGCAACTATAGAGTTATCCTCATCACCAATAGTTTGGGATAATGGTTGATTCAACAAAAGATCTTTTGAATTCTTCTTAAAGTAATCAACAACACCAGTGATTCGGTTATTAAACAATCCAAATTCAACACCAATATCCAAAATTGCTTGGGACTCCCACTGAATGTTTGGGTTGCCCACACCAATTGGAATAGCAGTTGTATTTCCATTATATGTATTGAATTGCAACAAGTTCAAATAGTTAAAGTCACCTATATTCTGGTTACCAGAAGTACCATAAGAAGCTCTAAGCTTTAAATCGTTCACAAAAGAACCATCCATAAAAGATTCTCTGGCAATGTTCCATGCAGCACTTCCACTATAGAAGTATCCATACTTATTATCTGGACCAAATCTTGATGAACCGTCTCGCCTTACCGAACCGGACAAGATATATTTTCCATCGTAATCGTAGTCTACAAAAAGTCCTTGAGAAAACAGTATTCTCCTTTCTTCAGTTGAGCCACTAGCAGTAGCTTCTGCGGCCACATCTTGATAAGGAATAGATGGAGAAGGAAATCCTCTTGCACTAGCAAAAAGATCCGTATAAATATTCTCGTTGTATTCCAACAGGAAACTTGCTGATAAATTATGGAAATCTCCATATGTATCCGTATAAGTAAAAAGGTTGTTTACATTATACTGAAGCGTGTTTTCAAAATTGTCAGTTTGTGTTCCAGGGAAATTGACATCCCCAACAATACTGTTCAATACTCCTCCAGCAATCGACCTAGCGGTTCTATTATACCTGTTGTTTGTGGCACCTACAGAAAACCTATTGGTAAACTTATCCGAGAATTTAATGTCGGCGAATAAACTTCCGACTATCAAAAAGTTCCTATTGTCCTCAGGCTCCGTAATCAAAGCCCTAGCTATCGGGAAACCTGATCTTGTTGGGTTGAACACCCGCTCCCCCTGATCGTCCAATACTATACTATTATCATCGTTTCTCAGGTACAAAGGATCGTACGGATTGTAATCATACATAGCCCTAAATGGATTCTGGACATTGTTACGGTCCCTTGGAAGGTCGGTCGTACTTCGAGACAACGAGATATTAGTACCAACATTCAACCAATCTTTAGCCTGATAGGTAGTATTCAATCGAGCAGTAACCCTTTCAAACCCATCTATCCTATCTATAATACCCGTGTTCTTATCATATCCCAAAGACATATAGTAAGTCATTCTTTCATCACCACCAGATATCGACAAAGAATTGGATTGAATTTGAGATTTTCTCAACAGTTCTTCTTTCCAATCAGTATCCCTGCCTATTAATCTAGCTCTTTGTGCAGCATCAGCTGTAGCTCCTGGCAAAGACTGAGCCGCATTAACACCAAGTTCAGCAAATTGTCTTTCAAGTTCCAATTTTTGGGTGGCGTCCATTAAATCGAAAGGATCCGGAATCATTTCACCAAAACCATAAGACGACCTAAAGGTTATTCGCGCATCCCCAGTTTTACCCTGCTTTGTAGTAATCAAAACCACACCGTTCGCACCACGTGAACCATATTTGGAGACCGTAGCGGCATCTTTAAGAATGGAAAAAGACTCAATGTCATTTGGGTTCAAATTGTTGATGAATTCAGAGTTTACTGGAACCCCGTCCACCACGTATAGAGGAGTAGTGCTGGCATTAATGGAACCAACACCCCGAATCGTCACAAAAGCAGTTTGCCCCGGACGTCCGTTTCCGGCAGTCACCTGAACACCTGCTGCCTGACCCTGCAGAATGTTATCCACACTTGTGGAAGGCACAAAAGCCTCAATTTTCTCAGTAGAAACTGTAGAAATCGCAGAAGTCGACAACTCTCTAGATCGAGAACCGTAACCCGTCACCACAACCTCTTCCAAGGCCTGGGCATCATCTTCCATCTGTACGTTAATCGTGGAAGAAGAACCAATAGTTCTTTCCACAGTCTTCTGACCGATGTAACTGAAACGCAACATTTGCCCTTGTGAAGCTGAGATGGTGTAATTACCATCAAAATCGGTAATTGTTCCTGTAGATGTACCTGCGACTACTACT
>CAZOCS010000167.1:0-4453 GCA_964578365.1 uncultured Candidatus Cloacimonadota bacterium | reverse complement strand
CTTTGCAAAAGCTATTTTACACTCTTCAGAAGAGAAAGTGATCGATGAGTTATTAACAGAGTTTGAGATAGCAATTGTTCACGTTTCTCCGCTTTCTGCATTTGATATTGTTTCGGCTGCAGTTGCTAATGCACAGAATACTCAAAAACATGTTGGTTTTCTTAACATATTAGCACGACTATATGAGGACAATCAGCTTTATGGTGAAGCAAATGATGTCTATAAAACTTTGCTTTTAGAAACTGAAGAATCTGAGAGTTACAAATTACAGATAAAAATAGCTACTAACAATATTTTCCAAAAGGATTATGAAGAAGCGTTAAACATCCTTGAGCCACTTATAGTTCTTAATGATTCCCTTTATATTGAACAACTGCTCTTCTTAAATTATATATCAAACATTTCACTTGAATATTACGATAATGCAAAAACATCACTTATCCGACTTTATGTAGATTTTCCTGAGCATTCAAACCGAGAAGAGATCATTGCAGGATTAGCTGATATTTTTAAATATCAAGAGCAATATCTTATGAGTTGGTATATGCTAAATGAACTGTTTAAAATAAGTGATGAGGCAAGAAGATTCAAGATTCTACACGATATAGAACGCATCAAAGAAATGATCTGTGAAAGCAAAACAATAGAAGATCAATTTAAATATTTCATACCCATTCTAGAATTTGAAGAAAATGGATCATCACCTGAAGATATTGAATGAAAAAATGGAAAACATTTAATATATTGACTCGTAATTGTTATATAAATTTTTTTGTAACAAATAATAAAAATAATATAAATAAATTATTAATATAGGAGCTAAAATGAAAAAATTTGAAAAAGTTACTTTAGATGGTAATTTTGCTGCTGCTCATGTAGCTTATGCTTTTAGTGAAGTTGCCGCAATTTACCCCATCACTCCATCATCTACAATGGGCGAATATGCCGATGCCTGGGCATCAAATGAGCAGAAGAACGTTTTTGGTCAAACAGTTGATGTAATCGAAATGCAATCGGAAGCTGGTGCGGCTGGGGCTGTTCATGGCGCACTGTCCGGAGGAGCTTTCACAACCACATTTACCGCTGCCCAAGGTCTTATGCTTATGCTCCCGAATATGCATAAAATTGCCGGTGAAATGCTGCCTACGGTTTTCCACGTTTCAGCCAGATCACTTGCTGCTCAATCTCTTTCTATTTTTGGAGATCATTCAGATGTAATGTCAGCAAGAAACACAGGTTTTGCCATCATGTCAGCTGGTTCAATTCAAGAGATAATGGATTTGGGAATTGTATCACATCTCTCAACTTTAAAATCCAGTATTCCTTTTTTAAATTTCTTTGACGGATTCAGGAATTCTCATGAAATCCAGAAGATCGAAGTTATCGATTATGATACAATGCGCGAAATGCTGGATATGAAATATGTTGAGAATTTCAGAAACAGATCAATGAGTCCAGAGAGACCAATGGTAAAAGTAGGTGCTCAAAATCCTGATGTCTATTTCCAGGGTCGTGAAACTAGTAATAAATACTATGATATAGCTCCTGAAATAGTACAAAAATATATGGATAAAGTAGCAAAAGTAATTGGAAGACAATATCATTTATTTGATTATGTTGGTGCTCCTGATGCAGAAAAGCTAATTATTGCTATGGGTAGTGGAGTAGAAACAATCGAAGAAACTATTAATTATCTCAATGCAAAAGGTGAGAAGCTGGGACTTATTAAAGTTCGCCTTTTCCGTCCATTCTCTGTAAAAGCTTTTATTGATGCGATTCCAGAAACAGTTAAGAAAATTGCTGTTATGGATAGAACTAAAGAACCTGGTGCAATCGGGGATCCATTATATTTGGATACTGTTGCAGCTCTTAATGATAAAAAGGACATCAAAATCATTGGTGGTCGTTACGGTCTTTCTTCCAAAGAATTTACACCTTCTATGGTAAAGGCGGTTTATGATCACTTGGATGGAGAAGCTACACATGGTTTCACCGTTGGTATCAATGATGATGTAACTCATAAATCGCTCAAAATTGGACCACAACTTAACACAATGCCGGAAGGTGGTATCAGCTGTAAATTCTGGGGATTAGGATCTGATGGAACGGTTGGTGCTAATAAAAACTCAATTAAGATCATTGGTGATAATACTGATATGTATGCTCAAGGTTACTTCCAATACGATTCTAAAAAATCTGGAGGGATCACGCGTTCACATCTTCGTTTTGGAAAAAGCCCAATCCAATCTGAATATCTTGTACAGAATGCAGGTTTCATTGGATGCCATAATCCTGCATTTATAGGGCGATACGATATTCTTGAAGGTATAAAAGATAATGGTGTTTTCCTGCTCAATTCACATTGGGAAGCCAGTGAAGTTTTTGAAAATCTAACAGAAGATATGCAAAAAACAATAATTAAGAAAAATATTAAACTATATAATATCAATGCATTAAAGATTGCTAATAATGTTGGTTTGGGAAGCAGGATCAACACTGTTATGCAAACTGCATTCTTCCTTATTTCCGGTGTATTGGAAAGAGAAGAAGCGATCAAGATGATCAAAAAAGCAATTAAGAAAACCTTCATCAAAAAAAGTATGGACATTGTAGAAATGAACTGGACAGCAGTTGACAAAACTAATGAAGCATTAGTTGAGATCCCAGTTCCTGATGCGGTTCCTGCAAATCATACAAAAATGAAGAAACTTGTACCGGATGATGCAGATGAATTCACAAAGAATATTATCGAAACGATAATGAGAGAAAAAGGGGACAGTATTCCTGTTTCTCACATGCCGTTAGATGGCTTTGTTCCTTCAGGAACTACAAAACTAGAAAAACGCGGTGTATCTCCGATCGTTCCTCATTGGGATGCGAATCTTTGTATTCAGTGTAATCAATGCTCCATTGTATGTCCTCATGCTTCTATTCGCCCTAAACTAATTAAAAATGAAGATATGAAAGGAGCACCTAAAAGCTTTAATACTCTAACAGCGATGGGTAAAGATAAAGATGATTTCCAATATAAGATTCAAGTTTATATTGAAGACTGTCAGGGTTGTCAAGTTTGTGTAAATGAATGTCCTAAAGATGCTTTATCAATGAAGCCGATCGAAGGAGAACGTGAAGCCGGTGAAAATGCTAATGTAGATTTCTTTGAATCACTTCCTAACGATGTAATGGGTTCAAATGTAGAGACAACGGTAAAAGGAAGTCAATTCAAACAGCCGTTAATGGAATTCTCCGGTGCTTGTGCTGGTTGTGGTGAGACTCCCTATATTAAGCTTATCACGCAACTCTTTGGTAACAGAATGCTTATTGCCAATGCAACAGGTTGCTCTTCAATTTATGGTGGAACATTCCCAACAATTCCTTATTGTAAAAACAAAGATGGACATGGGCCAACCTGGGCGAATAGTCTATTTGAAGACAATGCAGAATATGCATTTGGGATGAGACTATCTGTTAAAGCAAATAGAAAGCAACTTCGCTATAATGTAGAAAAACTTCTTACTAATGGAACTGATGCAAAACTAGAAACCGTATTAAGAAAAGCCCTTGAATTATGGAACGCAAAGGATAATGAGGCTATACAGAATTCAATTCAGATTCAAAGTGTTCTTAAAGATTCATTGAAAAAAGCTTCTGGTGAAAATGAAGAGATCATCAGAAAGATAGTTGCTCTAAAGAATCATTTTGTTGATAAATCTGTCTGGGCTTTTGGTGGTGACGGCTGGGCTTATGACATTGGTTATGGTGGTGTAGATCACGTTTTAGCAACCGGAAGAAATGTTAATATCCTGGTTGTGGATACTGAAGTTTATTCCAATACCGGTGGTCAGGCATCTAAGGCAACTCCGCTTGGTGCTGTAGCAAAATTTGCAGAGTCTGGTAAAGGAACTGTGAAGAAAGATCTTGGATTAATGCTGATGAGCTATGGATATATTTATATTGCTTCCATCTCGATGGGTGCAAACAAGGTTCAGGCATTAAAAGCTATTCGAGAAGCAGAAAACTATGACGGACCTTCAATAATCATGGCATACGCTCCTTGTATCAATCATGGATTTGACATGTCTCAAACTATGATTGAAGAGAAAAAAGCTGTTGATACAGGTTACTGGCTTAATTACAGATTCAATCCTGATTTAAAGAAAGAAGGTAAAAATCCGTTTATATTGGATTCCAGAGAACCAAAATTACCAGTTAGAGATTTCCTTGAAGGTGAAAGACGTTATACTTCATTGGAAAGAACATTCCCAGATAAAGTGGAAGCTTTCCGTGAAGGATTTGAAACTTATGTAAAAGAGCGTTACGATAAATATGTAAAGATGGCAGAAGATAAATAATTAAACCGCAGATAAACGCGGATTGACACAGATAATAAAAGCCTGCCGGGTAATGTTTCCTGGCAGGTTTTTTATATTGGAGGAATAGTGGATAAATATAT
>CAZOCS010000166.1:0-4568 GCA_964578365.1 uncultured Candidatus Cloacimonadota bacterium | reverse complement strand
GAAACCCACTCCAGAAATCTCAATGAGGATAACAAGCCGAGCTGCGGAAAATTATTCACAGTAATATAAGGAATCTTTGTCGTACTACCGTGAGTATATTGCATTCCGGAAAATACTTCTTCAACTTTTGAGAATATCCGGTTCATATTTTTATGTTTTATAGAAGATCCTTTAGTTTAGGGTATCTCTCATTTATAATTTTAAGGTTCTTGGTTATCATCTCATCTCTTTGGGCAGCACATAATTGTGTGCTTCCGGCATCTTCAGGAGTATTCATCACATAATCAATAATTTTGTCCAGTGTCGATATGGCTACATGCATGCGTGTATCTGAGGAAGCGTAATATATCAATACAGTACCATCATTTTTTAATATCCAGCCATTGCTGAATACAACATTGGAAACATCTCCGACCCTTTCTTCACCAAGGGGCTCCAGGAAATGCCCGCCCGGACGATGAATGACTTTGCTTGGATCATCCAGGCTTGTCATAAACATATATAAAACATAGCGTAATCCTGCGGCTGTCTTTCGAACACCGTGAGCAAGATGCAGCCAGCCATGATTTGTTTTTATTGGTGCAGGTCCTTGTCCGTTCTTTACTTCTTTATAAGTATGATATTGTCGTGGATCAATTATCTTCTCTTCTCCTTTGATTTCAGGATGTTCAATGTCATCGACCGATCCCCATGCAATACCGCTGTCGCCTGTATCAATGAATCCTTTTTGAGGGCGGGTGTAGAAAGCATACTTTCCATCCACAAATTCAGGATGAAGAACACAATTGCGTTGCTGTTGAGCTGTTGATCTCAGGTCAGGTAAACGCTCCCAGTTTATAAGGTCTTTTGTGCGGGCGATACCACAGCTTGCCAGAGCAGCAGAGCTGTCGTCCGGTTTTGATAAGTCTTTTCGTTCGGCACAAAAGGTTCCATATATCCAGCCATCTTCATGTTTTACCAGGCGGATATCATATACGTTCATTTCAGGATCATCGGTAACAGGCATTACAATGGGATGATCCCAGAATTTAAAGTTATTGATACCATCCGGGCTTTCTGCAACTGCAAAAAATGACTTTACATCAAATCCTTCCACACGAGCGATGATATAATATTTGCCATTGAGTTCTATGGCTCCAGCATTAAATGTAGTGTTTATACCAAGTCGTTGCAGCAGGTTGGGATTTCTGCTATAATCCAGGTCATAGCGCCAGAAAACAGGAGCATGATCACGTGTAAGGATTGGAAACTTGCATCTGCTGTATATTCTATTATCCGATTCCAGAATTTCATTTTTCTGATTCACAAATTCATGTTGTTCCTGAAAAAGTTCATGGAGTTTCTTGTCGAAATTGTCTCTAGTCATATCTATTTCAATTTTTCATTTCCACCTCTTTTGCCTAATTGCTTTGCGTTTTCTATTGAAAAATTCATCAAAGCTTTCTTTACAATATACAAACAATATGAACTTATTCATAAATAGATGGCATTAATTTTCAAGCTTATCGAACCAGTTAAATTTCAAAATCAAAGTGGTGATAATAAACACTCCAAACGCAATCCACATATTCTGAGTTTCCCTGATCACCAGGAATATAGGCATCACTGTCAGCGCCATTTGCCAGATTATGCCGATTAGGCTGTTAAACATGTCTCTGCCAAAGTTAGTGTTCCTTTGAAATTCAGGATCACTTTCTTTTATTTTCAAGTAAATGGGTTTCCAGAATCCCCATGGTCTGACATTTTTATAGAATTCAATAAGAACTTCATCTTTATCCGGTTTGCTTAACAGGCAGCCCAGAAAAGATCCAAATGCTGAGATGATAAAAATTACAGGAAAAGATATCAGGAATCCGGCATCCGGTATCAGCTTAGGAATGATCAGTGCCGCCAGAAGTCCGGATAACATTCCCCAGAAAAACCCATAGCCATTAAACCGCCACCAAATCCATTTCAGCACATTTGAAACGGCATAACCGCCGAATAATGCTCCGGTAATCCAGAGGAAAATGTTGTTGATACTGCTAATAAAAAATCCTGTTATTATACCAATAACTACAACACCAAAACTGGCCAGGTAGCTCATCCTTATTAACTGTTTATTTGAAGCGCCTGGTCTTATAAACCGTTTATAAATATCATTGACGATATATGCAGGGCCTGCATTTACATTAGCTGCAAATGTCGACATGAAAGCCGCGATCAGGCCTGCCATAACTAGTCCCAGTAATCCAGCCGGGATATAATTACTCAAAGTAAAAGGAAGTATTTTTTCAAAATCAAGTCCACTTGAGGTCATCAATCCGCTGGAATTAAAATATACCAACCCCAGTACTGCCAATCCTGTGATCATTAAATATCTCGGAAAATACAAAGCCAGCGATACCGAGCCACTCATCAGGGCGGCCTCTTTTGGTGAACGGGCAGCCAGCACCCTCTGCATATCATAACCTGGAACAGGACCAGCTATACTCACAAATATTCCTCTGAAGATTGCCATCATCATAAAAGCACCGAACATTTCATAGCCATCATTTTGTATTTTCTCATTTACCTGAGGTATTAAATTATTCCAGTCGAGGTCGAGTTTCCAGTTAAAGAATAAATTTCTCCAGCCATCAGGAACCGCTGCTGCAATCTGCTCTCCTGAAACAAGATTCATGGCGATAATACCAATAGCGATGCACGATATGGTCATGATTATGAATTGCAAAACCTCAGTGACAACAACACTGTACATTCCCCCTTTCACAACATAAATTGTTGTAATACCCATAATTAAAAGGGCATACATGCGCTCAGAGCTTATTTGTATACCAGCAATTTGCGTTGAAAGATCCCAGGGCAGAAATGTAGTGGCAAATTTCCCGATTCCTTCAAATGCGTATGCGATAAAACCAATCACAGCCACAATGGCAAACACTACTACACTGATGTGCGATAATGTTGATCCTTTCCCCTCTCCAAAACGTGTTTTCAACCACTCCGCTCCTGTGAGTACGTTAGAACGTCTCAGCCATACAGCCAGGAAGATCATCAGGAAGACCTGGTTCCATACTGGCCAGAGCCAGGGAATCCAGGCACTTTTCACACCATAAACAAAAAGCCATGCCACCATCATCATGGTACCTGATATATCGAACTGTCCGGATGCATTCGATAAACCTAACATATACCATGGTAAGCTTTTACCACCCAGGAAATATGAGTCAAGGTTTTTTTTGGCTTTTTTTGATATCCAGAAACCTATGAAGATAGTTATTGCCAGGTAAGCAATGATGATGACAATGTCAATAAAATGTAATGTCATACATTATATTTTCGTTAAGGGTGTAAATATACTAAAAGGCAGGGTAAATTATATTATGTATTAAAGCCGGGATAGAATTTTAAAATAAATTGGTTTATCCATTCATGTAATTGGTTATATTAGTCTCTTCAATATGTTGTAGCGTATTTATTATTAAATAATCAAAGCAATCGAAATGAGAATCATTATACTTTTCATCTTTTCTTTCTTAATACTAAACATACACGCACAGTTATATATACCGGTACCAGATGAGGTCAAAGGTACTGATGTAGCTGAGATCAGCCTGAACGGTACATGGCAGTTCAATCCTGTACCCGCAACAGATTTTTGGAAACATAAACCCAAAGACTGGAGCAGTATTGATGTGCCTGGTGAATGGGTAATGCAAGGCTTTAATGTTGAAGCTCGTCAGAGTGCAGGTTATTTCAGGACGTTTATTATTCCCAATTCCTGGAAAGAAAAGGAAATAATTCTTCGATGTGATGCTATCTACAGTGATGCCATTATCTGGATAAATGGCCAGGAGGTCGGAAGACACATGGGTGGATTCAATGCATTTGAATTTAATATCACGGATTATGTGGAAGCAGGAAAGGAAAACAACATTAGCATTGGTGTAATGAGTGAGTCTTTCAATGACACACTGTCCAGCGCAACACAATATGCAGCACATCAGCTAGGAGGCATCACTCGGAAAATTTATCTGTTTACCGTTCCGGAGGTTTTTATTTCGGATCTTAAAGTAGAGACCGTTTTTGATAAGAATTATCAGGATGCTGAGCTAAACATAAGATGCAGGATTCAGAATAATTCAGAAAAGAAACATACACAAGGAATACTTACCTATTATCTGACCTCACCTGAAGGGAGCTCTGAGAAACTTGCAGAAAACGAGTTCTTTAACCCTGACGGACTTATTGAAATGGTGTTTAATATCCCTGGTCCTGAGAAATGGAGCGCGGAAAGCCCCAATCTATATACCCTTTCTGCGGAATTAAAGAGTAGCAGGAATATAGAAATACTTTCTCAAAAAATAGGATTCCGACAGATTGAGATTGTTGGCAATCAGCTTTATCTGAATGGAAAGCCTATTAAGCTTAAAGGAGTTAACAGGCATGAGGTACATCCTTTACGCGGACGCAGCCTTACTGATGAACTCTGGAAAAAAGATGCCTTGCTTTTTAAAGAGGCAAACTGTAATTACATTCGTACTTCGCATTACCCCCCAGCAGAAGAATTTATCGGATATTGTGAT
>CAZOCS010000165.1:0-4576 GCA_964578365.1 uncultured Candidatus Cloacimonadota bacterium | reverse complement strand
TAAAATGAGACAGATAAATCATTTAATGATTAAGTGATTGAACAAATGCCCGACAATCTAGTGCGAGTCCTGTCAAAAAGTCTTCGCAGTTACTTGAAACATGAGGAGTCATGAAAAAACGCTCAGGATGATACTTCTGAAGTTTTCCCTGATATGGTTCTTTCCAGAAAACATCAAATGCTGCTTGCAACCGACCGCTAGAAACCTCCTCGTAGAGCGCGTCTTCATCAACAACAGGCCCTCTTGAAGTATTAATAATAGCTGCTCCGTCTTTCATCCATGCCATTTTTTCAGCATCAATAAAACCACGAGTACTCTCGTTCAAAGGAATATGTAGTGAAATAACATCTGCTTGACTGATCAAACCTTTTAATTCACCATCCTTATTCACAGCAATATCAAAGGTAAGGACTTCTACAAAAGGCTCAAGTTTCCGGGTAACGAGCTTGCCGATATTACCCTGCCCTATTACCAGCACTTTTTGGTTGCCTAAAAATATTCTCGAGCGCTTTTTCCATGGATCAAGCGAGCCTAAATCATCGTACAGCATCCTGAATATCAGATACACGGCAAAGTTTGCTGTCTCCTCAAAAATATAACGCTTTGTTTGATCCGATGGCAGTCCAATGACAATACCACGTTGTTCGGCCCCCTGAAAAGGTACATTGTCTGTACCCACGCCACACTTGAATATCCCTTTCAAACGAGGCATCGACCTCAAATCTATTGGTTTACTTCCGATAACAGCAATTTCGGCATCATCCGAAGGAACAGTTTCTAAAAGCTCAGGCATTAAATGATCCAATGTTGCCGTGTTTTTCCAAAACTTCATGTTGACTTTTCTGTTAGTTAAATGAAATATTTCCGTTGGTGGCATAGACATCCAGTTGCCAGGTTGGCTTGATATCGGAAATGGTAAACTCACCACCGGCGGCTTTGACAAGTGCTAAACCTGCAGCCACATCCCAGAGCCATATATCCTCTTCATGATAAGCATCAACAAAGCCCCTTGAAACGTAAGCCAGAGAGAGTGCTGCTGAACCAATCATCCGAATTTTCTTGAATTTTTGAATTTTTTTTATCGAATCTTGCAAAGGTTTATCGCCATAATCACGAGCAGAAGGAAATCCCGTTGCAAGAGCAGCTTGAGAAAGCACCTGAACTTTTGACACATTTATTGATTCACCATTACATCTTGCGCCCCCACCAACTATCCCGGTATAAAGCATGTCTGCAGCGAAATCATAAATCACACCGAGTACAGGCATCTTCTTATGCCAAAGAGCAACTGAAACACAGCAGGCAGGAAAACCACGGACAAAATTAAAAGTGCCATCCAACGGATCTATTATCCAACAAGGCTCTGAAATTTCTGTGTCTATCTTACCACCACTTTCTTCGGAAAGAATTGGCAGCGTTGTATCCGAAAGCATTTCTAACAATGCCTTATCAGCCGCTTCGTCAGCTTTCGTTTTAATATCACGTCCGCCCTCTAATGCTACTCCGGCATTCGCAGTAAAATATTCGCGTAGGACCGTTCCTGCATTTTTGGCAGCTTTAACTGCCACTTCCAATAATTCTCTTTCTTCTCCCATTCTTGTACTTCTATAGCTGGAATTGATCTTTGTTCATGTTTTGACAGCAGTCGCGATCCCACTCGGTTATCCCCATATAGTAATCCAACCACATATGCAATAATAACTGGTGTGCACATTCAACCACCCCGTATGTCTTTGCGGGTACATAAATATTAATATCCCCCATTTGTCTAGCATTATTGTCAGGTTTTAATCCCGAAAATGTGATAATGCGCATGCATTTTTCCTTTGCTGCTTTAATAGCTTCCAAAATATTGAGAGAGTTTCCTGAACTGCTAATAGCAACCAACAAGTCACCCTCTTCCGCGTATGTTGAAACAGCAAAAGCAAACAGGTCATTAATACCTAGATCATTACCAAGCGCAGTTAATAATGCTGTATTTGAAAAGGAATGGGTTGGAACTTTACCATTTTTGCTCCAATCAATAGCCATGTGGTCCGAAAAAGCCATGCTTGCGCCGTTTCCTATAAAGTATTGCTTTTTGCGATCACGGCTTATTTCATTAGAAAAGGCGCTTAGTTGTTCTAATGCTTGTTGTTGATCAAGATTATCTCCAACATTATTGGTAATCTTTGTTTCAGCCAATGCCCGAAAGTATGCGTCCTGATATAATGAGAAATATTTCATCATTCAATTATATTTATCCTCTGATATTGATACTGTCTTATCATTACACGTTAAGCCATAATCTTTTTATTTTAATAACTGCCTTATAAACATCATCTACCTTATGATCAGTTATTTGTGGCCGTGTGCATCGTCTGGAAAAAAAATCGCAAACTGCTCTATCTTTAAATGCAACTGTGTCATACAAATTTCTTTGGGATTTGTAAAGTATTCAATATCTTTTTCATTATCGTCAACTCATTTTTTCAGACCAATCGATGATCTCAGCTCCATTAATCATATACTGAAGATCAATCATATTCCTATGCCCTTCAAATCGACACTTTGCCCTTGGCTTTGCCGAATATTGATGCACGTTCAAGAATATTATATCATCTTTTAGGAAAGTGGTACCGAGAGGAGTATTGACACTAAGACTGCATAGAGCATTGAAAGCTTCATCACATATCGGTTGATTAATTAACGGATAATATGTTGTAGGGGATTTGAGATTACCAAACAGCATTAATAAGCCATTTAACAGTTATTAACAAAAGGCAACAATGCTTCTGCATATCGTAAATCATTTTCTGTTTTTATCACGTGTGCAGATAGTCGACTGATAGGATAATACCCTACCTTACCAGCATATGTTGCACATTTACCCTCTTTAACTGCATTCAGGAATGCATCCCTCTTCCAACCTGTTATGCTCCAACTAATTCTCTGAATAGGCAATAGATCCTGTGAGTTTGTCTTTTCAGAATACGAAAAGTTTATTGGCTTTTCCTGATAAGCACACTCTATCTGGATCTCTTCTGTACTTAGCAGACAGTCATATTTGCTATTTTTCATGTATTCAACAAAAGCATGTATATCCTCAATTGTCATAAGAGGAGCTATGCTATGAACTTGAAAAATGGTATTGCATTTGTGTTTATGCAAAAACTCTGTAATGTACTGCTCACTTGTAGATTTATTATCCCCTAATTGATGAGGACGTTGATGAAAATGAACACCCTCAACCTTTGCAATTTCCTCAAAATCTGTATGCTCTGAGTTAACCCAAATTTCGTCAAAACATTTGGAATTCTTGCACTTACGTATTGCTCGGCTTATAAGCGATATTCCTGCTAACTCTCGCAAATTTTTCTTGGGGAGACGTTGACTGCCCATCCTTGCAGGAATAAGACATATATTCATATTAATAAATTTTATAAATACAATCTATTTATATATTATTGCAAATTTTCTCGAAACATGATTTCCATGTATACTTCCTCATGATCTTATAAAAATCTTTCTCATTTAAAATATTTTTTGTTTTCATATCTTTAATTTGATAAATCTTGGTGGAAATATTTATAATATCTGGCTTTACAGAATTTATGAGATCAAGCTTATATATATCACTATCAAAGCTCATTATTTCTGGAACTAAAACATTTTTCCGTAAAGCTAATGCTGTGTAAACGGTAATGTCATAATCTGCAGGGTCCATTGTCACAAACAAATCGCACGAACAATAAACATCTAACAACTGATTTTCACTTACGAAGCCAATAAAAAACACATATTTGTTGATAACACCAGCAGGAACTTTTTGCATTAAACTTTCCTTTTCCACACCCTCTCCTGCTATTATCAATACAGCATCTTTATCTTTACATCTCTCTATATAGTTTAGAAAAGCATCAATTATCATATCCACCCTTTTATGTTTCACTAAACGCCCTAAGACTAAAATCACATACTTTTCATCGAAATTATAATTTTTTCTAAACTCTTTTTTTTGGATATACTTGAAAATACTTTCCTCATATGCACCCCTCAACAAAATCGAACTTCTATTATAGATTAATTCATTTTCACTTTTTACTTTGTCAGAAAGCACATAAATACTATTTGCACGTTTATGCGACAAAAACAAGAATAAAGATTTTATCTCACCATGTAACTTATTTATAAGCCTTACTTTTTCAGCTTTATCGGGAAGTAATTCTCCCTTCTTCTCAATTTCTTTTTTTATTTTTTTTTGTTTTACTAGAATAAGTTAGAGAATAAATAATATAAGGACTAGGCAATTGATATAACTGTCCAAAGTCAATAATCGAATACTTATACTTTGTCATCAATGTCGATGCATAAACCAACAGAATACCTTTATAATCTTGACATAACACCATATCAGGCTTTATATTATTAATATGTTTTTTCAAGGAAAGAACATTCTGAACATAATCACAATAATCAAGTATATTATTTTTTTCATCATTATTATTTTCGCCAATACTAATAACATCCACCTTATACTTATCTCCAAAAAAAACTTTTTTATTGTAATTATAACAAACAACTGTTACATCCACTT
>CAZOCS010000164.1:0-4625 GCA_964578365.1 uncultured Candidatus Cloacimonadota bacterium | reverse complement strand
ACAAGCAATCGGAGCAGACGCAGTTCGTCAAGGTAAAACCGTAATACATTATACATTAGAATTAAATGCACAATATGTTGGATTAAGATATGATACTATTGTATCAGGACAACCAACAGCAAATTTACAATATCACAAAGAAGAGGTATTGAAAAAAGCTGAAGAGGCCATGGAGGGGGAATATAAAGAGGCCAGAATGATTTTCAAAGAAAATGGAGAAGTTGAGTTCAGCTACTATCCCACCAAAGCTCAAATTGAAGAAATAATCGAAGAAGGACCTATGCCAATTACAGGAGCCATTGTTAATATCCTTGGGAAAATGTATAATTCTATTTTAAGTTTAACTGGGAAAGCGATCCTTGGAACAGAAATCACTGGAGAAGTCTCATATGGTGAAAAGTTTGTGTATAAATTAGAAAAGGATGAAAGTGCAAAGATTGTTTCTTCTTCAGAAGAGGTTAATTTAGAAATTAAAAATAAAAAGGCCATTGTTACTACTAATTATACTGGTGATCTAGAAAAAGAATTTTTAATTGATCTAGCTAGTTTAAATTTAACTGCCAAGGAAGGGGAGTTAAAGATTCGTTTTGTATATGAAAATGTAGAAATTATGTCAGTAAGTAAAGTTATTAATGTTCGGGAGGGGGTGATAGCTAATGAGACCAATTTGACTGTAGAAAATATTACAGAGTTAAATATTTCTGAAATTATTGAAAATATTACGACTAAGCAATATAAGGCAATCATTGGCAGACCTGTTAAAACCTTGAAAGTTGTAAATGTTACTGAACTTAAAAAGACAGAAAAGACCAAGGTTAAAGTTAATCTTCCAAAACAAGCTAAAAATATTAGTATTCTTACTGGGGCTGAGATTCAGCAAGCGTTAGATGAATTAGAGGTCTTTGAAGAGGCTGTGAATAATTCTGATAGAGAGGACATTGTATCTGGAATAATTACTGGAAATGTTGCATTAGATATCGAATTTGGTGAGGGATTTTTGACAAAATTGCTTAAGAAAATTTCTAAGTTAAGGATTACAGGAAATGTGATCGAGGAGGATGTTATTAATAAGAGTATTGTAGAGGTTAATGAGACCAAGATTGTTGATTTAGAGGAGATTATTAATACTAGTTTAGTGGAGGAGGTGGCAATTGAGTATTATACAGATGCACCACAGGCTGTTGAGGAAAATATTAGCAATGGTAAGAGGGTTACGATTTCTGCTGCTGATGAATTAAATTATACTGATGTATTGGCATATACTTTGATTGAACAAAGGGTTGCTATGGATGATAATCGGTTGAGACTTTATTGGAGCGAAGAGATAATTGTAAATGGTTCAAGGTTTATGAAGGATAGGGTGAGGGTTAATTTTGATTCTTATGATTTGGATAATGATGGGTTTGTTGATTATGTTGAGTGGATTGTGCCGCATTTATCTAATCAAACTTATGATATTATCTATATTACTAGGGCTGAGCATTTGGATGCGAATAGAACTTTTATTTCAGATATTTATGATTTTGTAAAAAGTAAGGATGATAATTGGTCAAATGTGATTAATGATGGGGAGTTTGTGAGGGTGACTTTTGAGATTCCTTTAGATGATACTAGGGATATTACGCTTTATGCTAGGTCTGCAAGTAATGAGTCTGCAAGTATTGATGTTTTTAATTTTGATGATAATGTGTCGTTTGTTAGTTTTGGGAATATTAATAATGAAGGATGGTATAAGGTTTTGTTGAATAATTTTAGTGGGGTTAGTGATGTGTTTGATTTGAGGGTTTCTGGGGCAGTTGAATTTGATTATATTGTGGATCCGATTACTACGATAGAATTTGTTGCTCCTACTCGTGCTAATGGAAATGCAACAAGTGATACGTCAATTGAGATTAATACTTCTATTATTGGAACTAATTTGAATGAAGTTCTGTTCAACTGGAATGGGACTAATTATACAATATACAATGATAGTTTGATTTTGATGATGAACTTTGATAATGTTTCTACTTTAGGGGAGAATGATACTCATGTTGTTGATGTAAGTAATGGAGGGAATAATGGGACATGGATGGCTGAAGTTGATGCGGGGAGTGGTCCAACAAGTTCTGGTAAGTATGATGGAGGATTCATATTTGATGGTGCCGAGGATTATATGACTACCCTAATTAATGATTTATCAGGTTCAGAATTAACAGTAGTATATTGGTTTAAAGGAACTTCTGCTGCTTCGGCATTTAGGCAACAAACAAATGGGGGAAGTGATTATGTAGTCTTTCCATGGTCTAGTGATTGGACCCATATAATGATTAATGATGGAGGTACTGGTAGTGGAATCTCAGTTGACGGAAACGGGGGTAGTACCTTAAATGATAATAACTGGCATTTTGTTTCTATTACTTGGAAACAGAACACTATAGAAAATGGGTTTGTAAGCTATTTAGATGGGAATAAGATTGCAAATAGAACCAGTAGCAATACTGCCATACCTAATATAGCAACACCTTTAGAATTTGGAAGATATCAAGGAGGATCAGAATATACTACAGGAACAATAGATGAAGTAAGAGTTTGGAATATAAGTTTAACTGCTGAAGAAATTCAGCAAATGTATTTCACTAACTTGCATAAGTATGATATAGATAAGTGGTTATTATATGTTAATCAAAGTAAAAATTCAACTGATGGACTTGATGATGGAACATATACTTACCAATCTTTTGCTAAAGATGATGTCGGGAGTTGGAATCAAACAGAAGAAAGAAGTGTTACAATTAGTCAAGACCCTGTAGCTCCAACAATTGAGTTTGTTGCTCCTACCCGTGATAATGGAAATACTACAAGTGATACATCAATAGAAATTAATGTTAGTATTGATGAAGAAAACCTAAATGAAGTTCTGTTCAACTGGAATGGTACTAATTACACAATATACAATGATAGTTTGGTTTTGATGATGAATTTTGATAATGTTTCTGCTTTGGGTGAAAATAATACTCATGTTGTTGATATGAGTAATGGAGGTCATAATGGCACATGCTCTGGAACCAGTTGTCCAACATGGAATTCATCAGGGAAATATGAGGGAGCGTTTACTTTTGATGGGAGTAATGATTATATAAAAACATTAAGTACTCCAATAACTACGACCATGTCTTCTTTTGTAATATCGGCGTGGATAAATCAAACTGTTACAACACCTATAACAGACCACGCATTATTAATTGGGGATAGTAATCCATTAGCATTAAGCAGTTATTGGAGTTTTGGATTAGATGATGAAGATAAACTTATATTTAGATGGTGGGATGGTTTAACTCATGTGTTATCCTCAAATGATGCCATAAGTCTTAATACTTGGCATCAAGTTATAGTGGTTGTCAATAATAATGATCTTAAACTTTTTCTTGATGGCGTTGAAATATCGGTTACAGGTACAAACACCTTAACAAGTCGTGCTGGATCTTTAAATTATCTTTCAATAGGTGCATTGAACAATCTTGAATATTCTGGAAAGATAGACGAGTTAAGAGTTTGGAATATAAGTTTAACTGCTGAAGAAATTCAGCAAATGTATTTCACTAACTTACGTAAATATGATATAAGTAAGTGGTTATTATATGTAAATCAATCTAAAGATAGTACTGCTGGCTTAGATGATGGCAATTATACATACCAAGCATTTGCAAAAGATGATTCTAACAATTGGAATCAAACAGAAGAAAGGAATGTTACAATAAATACCACAGCTCCCACAATTGAGTTTGTGGCCCCTACTCGTGATAATGGAAATACTACAAATGAGACATCAATAGAAATTAATGTTAGTATTGAGGGAGAAAACCTAAATGAAGTTTGGTTTTAATGATGAACCTTGATAATGTTTCTGCTTTAGGAGAGAATGATACTCATGTTGTTGATATGAGTAATGGAGGTCATAATGGTACATTTACAGGTGGTTTAGTCTATAACGAAACTGGGAGATATGATAAAGCAATCGAATTTGATGGTGCTAGTGATTGTCTGGAATTAGATAATGATAATTTAAAGACTATAGTGGGGGACATAACTGTCTCCTTATGGGCATATCCAAGAGACTGTTCAACAGATTGGCTAACAATGTTTGCTCAAAGAGTCATTGGTTCAAATAGTAATCTTAACGTTTATATGGATATTCAAGGGGGCAATTTTAGGTTTATAGGTTCTGGTGCAAGTCCAATATTAACAATTCCTTGTGCAACAGATGAATGGTATTATTTTACTTATGCAAGAAATAGTTCTGGGTATTCTATTTATGTAAATGGAATATTCAATCAATCTACCCCAGATGGCCTCCCATTATATCATGCTAGTGTGCGTTCTTGGATTGGATGTGCAGACGCAGCATATATGTTTAAGGGTATGTTAGATGAAGTTCAAGTCTGGAATAAAACCTTAACTGCTGAAGAAATTCAGCAACAATATTTTACTAACTTGCGTAAATATGATACTGATAGATGGGAATTATATGTTAATCAATCTAAAGACTCAACAGATGGTCTTGATAGTGGAAATTATACATACCAAGCATTTGCGAAAGATGATGTAAATAATTGGAATCAGACAGAAGAAAGGAATGTTATTAT